>NZ_CP120678.1:944417-1291334 GCF_030273445.1 Selenobaculum gibii | reverse complement strand
AACAATGTAAATGGTTTGCGGGTTTAGAGTCTCCAGATGTTAATGTTATAATTTCTCGTCTTATGTGTTTTTTGCTTGCCTGGATTGTAACATTATCTGTATATGCGGCTTTTTTGAAACTTCGCAGAAAAATTACAATCAAAGGTCAGAATTACTCGATTATAGTAGAGTATGGAAATATTCTCGAAAAGAGGAAATGCAAGCGAGTAATCAGTTTTGATGAGTGTTTTACAACACAAGTAGGTAACGCAACGCCAGATATAAATCCAGGTTCCATATGCGGACAGTATTTAAAATTGCATCCAAATTTAGATGTCCAACAGTTAATCAGTTCTGCGCAAATTAGACCAGCACAAAGCAAATCAAAATATCAGCGTAAAACACGGTATGAGTCAGGAACCATAGTACCAAATGGTGATGACTTATTGATGGCGTTTGCAAAATTAGATGAAAAAGGTAAAGGGCGATTCTTTTCTTGGGACGAGTATATTGAGTGTTTGGATTTGTTGTGGAAGGAATTAGAGAATAACTATTCTGAAAATGATGTATGCGTACCAGTATTAGGTGCAGGAACAACGTCATTTGATGGTGGAGCGGGAGCATCTATTTCACAGCAAGATTTAGTTGACATGATGATTTTGTCATATAAATTAAGTTCTCATAAAATAAAAAATCCGCACAAGCTACGTATCGTTTGCAAAAAAAACAGTGGTTTTTCCATCAATAACATAGGAAAATGATTAATGGTATATTCTAACTAAACACAGGAAACTACAATTCAAGAAACTACTTTGTCTACAGTCTGATGCAGGGGATAATTACCCCTGCATTTCTTTTACTAACCGATAGAATGTGCCAGGTTTGAGAGACATTTTTCGCATAGCTTCTGTAGCCGTTATCTTGCCAGCTTTCCACTCATTGATGTTCTGCGTGAAGTTTTGGGGGCGTGGAATTCGAGGACGACCAAAACGAACACCTTTGTTGAGGGCTAAATTAATACCTTCCTGTTGGCGTTGTTTGATGGTATCACGTTCGAGTTGTGAGAGGGCTGCAAAAACAGTCAGCATAAATTTCCCAGAAGGTGTTGAGGTATCAATGCTCTCTTTTGCAGAGACGATGCCGACTGCTTTTGCCGATAGCTCTTCTACAATGTTTAGAAAGTCTTTAGTGTTGCGAGCAAGACGGCTGATTGATTCTATGTAAATTGTATCTCCATCTCGGCAAAACTTTATCATTTCCTGAAGAGCTGGCCTGTTTCTGTCCTTGCCACTAACTTTTTCTTCGAAGATTTTTTCGAGAGCATATTGTTTGAGTATTTCGTGTTGGCGGTCGGTGTTTTGGTCGAGACTTGATACTCTGATATAACCAATTCGCATTGAATCATCCCCTCTCTATTCAATAATACCCTATTTACTTTTTGGATATTTAAAAAAGGGGATTGTAGAGTTTTTGAACAGAAAAAATTCAACTTCAAAAAAGTAGACTTTTTGATAGATAAATAAGTCCCAATAAATACTGATATATATAGGTGCATGGGACGATAATAGAAGTAAATAAAAGGAAATAAAAGTAATGCCGATTAAATTGAACTAAATTAATCATAATAATTTTTTGTTGGCGACAATAAAATAATTTGCCTGAATTTACGATTTCAATTAAAAGAAAAAACAACGACAGCCCTACTTTGATTAAAAATGATATATTATCGGGTTGCAGTTGCTATAGCGAAGATTAAGTAATAACAATGATTGATTTGGTTTATGCGTGGTGTGTTATTAAGCAAAAGTAGGATTTTTTGATATATATACAAGGAAGACAAGGCTTTTTTATCGAATTAAATATTTAAAATATAAATATATAATGTGGATTTTTGAAAGGGTGCAATTAATGAAAGAAAAATTGACGCTGAATAAATTGGAGCGATTGTTGCTGGAGGCTTGCGATATTCTTCGTGGAAAGATGGATGCTTCGGAGTTTAAAGAATACATATTTGGCATGTTGTTTTTGAAGCGGTTATCAGACCAGTTTGTCGTGGAACAAGAGCTGTTGCGAGCAGAGTATGAGAGCAAAGGCTTACGGCAAGACTTGTTGGAAAAGGAGCTTGAAAAGCCTGGTAAGTATACTTTTTTTGTGCCGAGAACGGCGCGGTGGGAATTGGCGGAAGAGCAGGCGTTAGAAGACGGTTTCCGTGGATTATTGCATGTAAAGAAAGATGTGGGTAATGCTCTCAATAAAGCATTGGCAGCGATAGAGGATAACAATCCAAACACCTTGCAGGATGTATTGAAGTCATCTATTAACTTCAATCGTAAAATCGGCAGTCGGACGTTGGATGATAGCCTGTTGATTGAGTTCATTACTCATTTCAACAAGATGCCGCTGCGAAACGAAGATTTTGAGTTTCCTGACCTGTTGGGTGCTGCTTATGAATACTTGATTAAGTACTTTGCCGACAGCGCAGGAAAAAAAGGCGGAGAATTCTATACGCCAGCAGAAGTCGTTCGTCTGCTGGTCAACCTTATTGCGCCTCAAGAAGGTATGACGGTGTATGACCCTACAGCGGGGTCAGGCGGCATGCTCATTCAATCGAAACAATATGTTGAGGAAACTGGGGGCAACCCTCGTAATCTGTTGTTGGCGGGCCAGGAAGATAACGGTAGTACCTGGGCTATTTGCAAGATGAACATGATACTGCATGGCGTCTTATCTGCCGATATTCGCAATGATGATACCTTGAAAAATCCCCGTCATGTTGTGAATGGGGAACGGATGCACTTTGACAGGGTGATTGCCAATCCGCCCTTTTCGCAGAATTACAGCAAAAAGGATATGGAATTTAAAGAACGCTTTCGGTATGGCTTTTGCCCAGAAAAGGGCAAGAAAGCCGACTTGATGTTTGTACAGCATATGATTGCCAGCTTGAAGGATGAGGGCAAGCTGGCTGTTGTTATGCCTCACGGTATTCTGTTTCGGGGCGGAGACGAACAAAAAATACGTAAAGGCATTGTAAAAGATGGTTTAATAGAAGCCGTCATTGGATTGCCTCCGAATTTGTTTTATGGGACAGGCATTGCTGCTTGTGTATTGGTCATCAACAGGCAGGGGGCAAAAGAGCGGAAGGAGATTCTGTTTATCAATGCCGACCGTGAATATAAAGAAGGAAAGAACCAGAATTCATTGCGCCCTGAAGATATTCAAAAAATCGTGCATGTTTATCGTCATAAGCTGGAAGTGGATGGGTATTCACGATTGGTTAGCATTGACGACGAACTTGCGCAGGAAGAATACAACTTCAATATTCGCCGCTATGTGGACAATTCACCCGCGCCAGAGCCTCATGATGTTCGGGCACATTTGCTAGGCGGGATTCCTAAAGGCGAAGTGGAAGCGATGCGGGAACTGATGGCAAGTCATGGCTTTACTCCAGCAAAACTGTTTAATGACAGGGATGCTAACTATTTGGACTTTAAACAAGAAATTGAGGAAAAAGAGGATATCAAACGGATAATCGAAAACGATGCAGATGTGCAAGCTGCGGAACAGCAAATTATGACTGCATTAAAGGCGTGGTGGGAGCAAAGCGAGGCGCGTTTTTCTAAACTGGATGAAACGCAGGATATATATGCTATGCGCCAAGAGTTTCTGGCTTCGTTTTATCAGGCGATAAATCAATATCCTATGCTCAACATGCATCAGATAGAGGGGGCCTTTGTCAGCTTCTGGGGAGATATCCTGCCTGATTTGAAGTCCGTGGCTGCTTCAGGATGGAGTGCTGAGCTGATTCCAGATGAAGATATCTTGGCATCACAGCATCCTGAGATTGTCGCACGTGCAGAAGAAATCGACGCAAGATTGGCGGAACTGGATGCCCTATTTGCAGCGGTGGAAGTTACGGAAGACGAGGATGGAGAGTCCGATGCGCAGGACGAAGATAACGGTGTTTTGGGCAAAGATGAAGCTAAAGAGTTGAAGGAAAAGAAGAAGCAGCTGAATGGTCTGATAAAAAGCATTGAAAAAGAGAGGGTAAAGACAGCTAAAGCGACTATCAAGCTGATTGAAAAAATCGAAAAAGAAATTGCCCAAGGAAAAGCCGATAAAAGTAAACTGGACAGCGTTGGTATAGAACGTGTCACACTGGAGGAACAACTTACACAGGCGCAGGCGGAAATACAGGACTACCAGCTGGAAATAGAGCAGATTGATGAACGGTTAGAGCGTCATGTCGCATTGGAAGAGGAACGAAAAACGTTGAAGGCGGAAATCAAAGGGATTAAAGATAATTCCGATGCGCTGGTTGATGCTGCCAAGGGGAAAATCAGCAGCGATGAAGCGCGGACGCTTATTATGGAGCGATTTTGTCAGTTGTTGTGCAATACCTTAAAAGGATATACTGACCAACATCGACGGAATATTATTGCCGCGATTGAAAATTTGTGGGATAAATACAAAGTGACCGCGCAAGAAATAGAACAAGAACGAGATATTGAAGCGGAAAAACTAAAATGCTCTCTAGTGAATTTGGGGTATATGCTATGAATGAAATGATAGGAGAAAATGGCTGGAGAATAAAAAAGATTGGTGATATTAGTTCGATTAATCCCGATAGTCTTTCAATGTCGACTCCTTCTAATTTGGTTATAAAATATATTGATATTGAGAGTGTCAAACCAGGAAAAATTCTTGCCTATACAGATTTTGAATTTAAAAATGCACCGAGTAGGGCTCGGAGAATTGTCAAAGCAGGAGATATAATAGTTTCTACGGTGAGACCGTATCTTCGTGCTTTTGCTTATGTAACAAATGAATATGATAATTGTATATGTTCAACAGGTTTTGTAGTCTTAAGGACTTATGAAGAATATAGTGCTAATTATTTGTACCAATATGTATTAAGTGAACAGTTTATGGGACAAGTTTTACCACTGATGGTTGGGTCAAATTATCCAGCAATCAACAATAAGGATGTTACAAATATTACGATTCACATTCCAAAATCTAAAAAAGAGCAACAAAAAATCGCCGAAATCCTTACAACAGTTGATAATAACATCGGAAAAACGGAAGTGTTGATTGAAAAGTACAAGAACATCAAGCAAGGGATGATGCAGGATTTACTGACAAAAGGTATTGATGAACATGGCAATATTCGTTCGGAGGAAACCCATGAATTCAAAGATTCGCCAATTGGGCGGATACCGACAACTTGGGACGATTGTTTAATAAGTGATTACATATCATTTCAAAAGAGTGGCTTGTCCAGAAAAATATCTCATGAAGATATAGGAGTACCTGTTTTAACATCAAGCAATATTGACAATAATTCTAAATTAGATGTTAAGGAACTTAAATATTGGTATGAAAGTGACCCGCAAGGCGCTAATATCGCAGATTATGTTTTGGAAAAAGGCGACATTTTGCTTTGTTTTATAAATAGTATTGAACAGATGGGGAAATTATGTATTTTCGACGATATCGGAAGACCTTGTATTTATACAACAAACTTGTTTAGGATAAAAGCAAGTACAAATACAACTCCAAAGTTTCTTTATTATTTACTCTTAAGTCACTATGTTCAAAATGAAATAAGAGTTATTACAAAACCTGCGATAAACCAAGCATCATTTACTAAACAGGATTTTGCAAAAACCAAAGTCCCTCTAATTTCGGTAGAAGAGCAAGCAAAAATAGTGGAAGCATTAGATAGTGCTAATGCGAAAATTGAAACTGAGATAATACATCTTAATAAGCTTACTTTGTTAAAGCAAGGATTAATGCAAGACCTGTTAATAGGTAAGGTTCGGGTACCTCTTGAGGAGGCGACAGGATGAGCGAATATAGTTTTGTGGAAAAACCCTTTTTAGAACAGTTGAAAAGCTTGGATTGGAATGTCATCGAACATCCGCCTGGTGTTCCTACTGACCCTTCTGTAAGTTTGCGAGATAATTTTCGGGAAGTAGTGCTAAAGGATGTTTTTAAACAGGCGATAAAGCAGATAAACAAGACCGAGGACGGGCGCGGATGGCTTACTGACGCGCAACTAGAAGAAGTATATGCGGAGATAATTGACCACCCGCATCAAAACCTGCTGGAAGCTAATCGGGAAGTTTTGCGGTTGATTACTAAAAATACGCGCGTTGCAGTCAATGAGTTGACGGGGGAAGAATCACCTGTTGTGCGGTTGATAGACTTTGAGCATCCCGAGGATAACCATTTTCTAGCTATCAATCAATTTCGCGTGGATACTGTTGGCTTGGCGAAGGCGTTCATTATTCCTGATATCGTCTTGTTTATTAATGGTTTGCCAGTGGTTGTGGTGGAATGCAAATACCCGAATAGCTATACAGCCAATCCGATGGAAGAAGCTGTGCGGCAGATTTTACGTTACAGCAATCGCCGCTATTTTTCCGAAGGCATTTCGGAAAAGGAAGGGGAAGAGCGTTTATTCCATTTCAACCAGCTTTGTATTGCTACCTGTGGCGAGCAGGCGAAGCTGGGTAGCATAAGCTCTTTTTATGAGCACTATTTGGAATGGAAAGACATCTATCCAGAGCAATATAAAAGCTTTGAACCGCCGCTTGGCGTAGTGCGTTCGCAGGAAACGCTGATACAGGGTGTTTTGCCGCCTGCTACGCTTTTGGATGTGATTCGTCATTTTGTCATTTATAAGGAAACGGAAGCAAGCAGTATAGTCAAGGTGGTCTGCCGTTACCAACAACAGCGAGCAGTGGGGAAGGCTGTTGCTCGCATGCTGGAGGGGAAGAAGTGGCAAGAACGCTCAGGCGTTATTTGGCATACTCAGGGGTCAGGAAAATCGCTGACGATGGTTTTCCTTATTCGTAAAATGCGTTCGACCAAAGGGCTTTCCGATTATAAGATTCTCATGGTTAATGACCGTATCGACTTGGAAGAACAGCTTGGAGACACGGCTGTGCTGACAGGTGAAAGTGTAGATTATGTGGAATGTGCGGATGAACTAAAGGAAAAACTGTCCACTTCGTCTTCTAATTTGACGATGGTCATGATACATAAATTCCAAGAGCGAAAAAAGCAGCAGCCTGATGTGGTTAAGGAAGCCTTTGCCCAATATGGTGAAGAAAAGGCGTTGCCTGAACATCTCGAATTAGGCATAGTTAACGAGTCTGAGAAAATACTGATTCTTATTGATGAGGCACATCGCACGCAAAAGGGGATTTTGAGCGGCAATCTGTTCGGTGCATTTCCCAATGCGACAAAAATCGCATTTACGGGTACGCCTCTTATTACGGACCGCCATACTAAAAAGACCTATGAGACATTCGGCGCGTATATTGATACGTACCGTTTGCAGGATGCTGTGACCGATGGGGCGACTGTGAAAATCCTTTATGAGGGCAAGACCAGCGATAATGCTATTAATGAAAAAGCAGAATTTGACGCAAAGTTCGAAGATATGTTCAAGGAACGAACCGAAGAAGAAATGCTGGCGATTAAAAAGAAATACGGTACGATGGGTGATGTGCTGGAAGCGGAAAAACGGATTGAAGGCATTGCGCGAGATTTGGTGAACCACTATATTCAGCACATTTTGCCCAATGGTTTTAAGGCTCAGGTAGTTACCAGCTCTCAGTTGGCGGCTACGCGTTATCAGAAATATATCGATTTGGCGCTTGCGGAGTGGTTGGAAAAAGAGCGAGCTAAAGCAGCTAGTGATGAAGAACTTGTCCCCAAAGTTGCTTTTTTGAAAACAGCGGTGGTGGTATCTGGTGATGGTACGAATGAAGACCCAGAAATCACAAGGGCCCGCAAGGCTTCGCGCGAAATAAAAGCGATAGACAATTTTAAGAAGAAATTTGATGAAGGTGATTCTCGTACAGGCATTGCGTTCATTGTGGTGTGCGATATGCTGCTTACTGGTTTTGATGCGCCGATTGAACAGGTCATGTATATTGATAAAAAGATGGTGGAGCATAATCTGTTACAGGCCATCGCCAGGGTAAATCGAACGGCAAGCGGCAAAAAATGCGGCTATGTGGTCGATTATATTGGTATTGGCAATCATCTGTATGACGCTTTACAAATTTATGGAGACGAAGGCAAAGAAGATGTTATAGGGGCGATGAAGGATATCAGTTCTGAAGTTCCCATCTTAGAAGAGCGATACCAACGGTTGTTGCAGTTGTTTTATAGTAATGGAATCAGTCGTATTCGTGAATTGGTAGAATACCAGATTGCCGAAGCAAAAGAACAATATCCGATAGTGGAAGCATGTGTGGAATTGCTGGAAGATATCAAGCTGAGAGCGGATTTTGATGTAAAGTATAAGGGTTTTCTGCAGAGTATGGATATTATATTGCCGCATGCTTCAGCTACGTCATACATTCCGATGATGAAAGCTTTCGGGCATATTCATAATCTGGTAAAACAGCGGTATAAGGATGAAAGCATTGACTTTGCAGGCGTGGGGAATAAAGTGAAACGCCTAATCAATGAACATCTTATCAGTCTGGGGATTGACCCCCGTGTTCCTCCTGTTGAATTGTTATCGCCTGATTTTAAGAAGTCGCTGGACAAAGAGGGCTCTAAGAAGGCAAAGGCGAGTGAAATGGAGCATGCCATTCGTAAACATTGCAAAGTCAGCTTTGAAAGCGACCCTGCGTTGTATGCGCGGTTAAGTGAAAAACTAGAAAAGATAATTCAGGAATATAAAGATGACACCAATCAACGCTATGAGCAGCTATTGTCCTTGTTTGACGAGGTGAAAGCGGGCAGGTCGAGAAGCAGGACGAATTTACCGCCGCACGAAGAAGCTTTTTATGATTTGTTGGTGCTGAAAGTATACGGAAAAACTCCTGATTTAACAGAAGAACAAAGTGCAAGCTTACAAACGTTGGTTCACACTATTGTACGAACAATCGCAGCAGATATTAAAATTGTGGGCTTTTGGACTGTAGCGAAAGGGTTTGAGCGCCAGCAGTTGCAAAGTAAAGTGGAGGATTTGCTGCTGTTTTCGGGCATGGACGAAGTTGTTGACCGAAAAGAGGAGATTGCCGCTGACTTTTTAGCTCTGGCAAAACAAAGGCATGATGAATTGGTGAGAAAATGAAAAGGACATATAAGGATATCACTTATACGCTGAAACAAAGCAAGCGTAAGACACTAAGTATATATATTGAAGCAGATAGCAGCGTATCTGTGCTGGCTCCAGAAAGTAAAACTATCAGTGATATCGAAAAGGTCATCGAGAACAAGCGGTATTGGGTTTATAAAGAATTGGCAGAGAAGGAAATGCTAAACGCTGCCAGGATAAAACGGGATTTTGTGAATGGTCAGGGTTTTTTATATCTTGGTAAATCGTATCGCTTGTCAATTGTCGATACACAAGACGTGCCACTGAAACTGCTGAATGGCTATTTCTGTTTGCGGCAGAATGATGTTGAGACAGCTGAAAAATCGTTTATTGATTTTTATCGGCAAAAAGGGATGAAGAAGTTTGCCGCGAGAATGCGTTATTATCAGGAGATGCTTGGCGTACGACCTGCAGGGGTAAGAGTGTTAGATTTAAAGACACGCTGGGCGTCTTGTTCTGAAGACAAAATGTTGAATTTTCATTGGAAAACCATGATGGCACCAATGAAAATCATCGACTATGTGGTGGTGCATGAATTGGTGCATCTTATCTATCCCAATCATACAGATGCTTTTTGGAATGAAGTCGACAAGATATTGCCAGATTATACAGAGCGGAAA
Source organism: Selenobaculum gibii (assembly GCF_030273445.1). NCBI lineage: Bacteria > Bacillati > Bacillota > Negativicutes > Selenomonadales > Sporomusaceae > Anaerosinus > Anaerosinus gibii. The sequence continues at coordinate 1,281,608 of NZ_CP120678.1, read as the reverse complement.
GAATGGCTTAAGGAGAATGGTGTAAGTTTGGATATATGAATTGTGGGTAGAGCAGGTGCGCAAATATTTCCAGGGGAAATCAGTACAAAATTAAAATGAGATGAGCTATTTTGGGTGCAAACAAGAGCCGCCCTGTTGGAGTGAAGAGGATTCCAACGGGGCGGCTCTTGTTTTTTTATTTCCATCTATGTTAATCCATCGCATTTAATTCAAAAGAAGAAAAGTGTGGTCAAAAAAATAAAAGAAATTTGTATCAACTCTATTGATTTGTCTTTTTATATTGGTATAATCCCAAAAGCGTTGGAAGAACACGCGAAATATAAATTAAAAGAGGCGATAAAAGTGACAAATGCTCAAGATTTATTTGAAACCCTTGCAACAAATAGAGGGTAATGTTTTTGAACGTTTTATTGCAGCTATTAAGCGGATGTTTACTGAAATCAAATACGAAGTAAATAAAGCTAATACAGGACTTACGGAAGAACAAGTAAAACTCATTGAAAATCATAGTAAGGATATTTTTAAGCTAGTTGATGATACAAAATATTATCAAAATGAAAATAATCCACGTGGCGCAATTCAATGGAATGAGGAAGGACGCGCAGTAATTACATTATTTGAAAAACCAGATGCTTCTACTATTGTGCATGAATTAGTAGGGCATTTTTTTATGGAAGAATTACTTATTGAAGGTGCTAAAGAAAATGCTCCTGCATGGATGAAAAAAGATCGCGATACTATTTTAGCGGCGTGTAAAAGGGAAAAAGGTTACGCTGAGAATATGCCAGCAACATCCATAGGTAAAAGTAAAGGGTTTAGCAATCTTGACGAAGAGATTCAAAGCGCTCATGAAGATAAAATATATGACCAATTAAGTTCGATAGCCACCGGGTAGCAAGTAATAAACTTATGCGGCTGTAGGACGTCATTGCTGGCGTTGCTGGTAAAGTAGCCTGAATATCACCAGCTAAGCTGGTGGATTTTTATTTATCTGTTATTTTATTAATATCGAAAATATGAATGGAATTTATTTACTTGCTATAATGATTGTTTAATGTTATAGTATATAAGCTCATTGGAGGGTTTTGTTAAAAATATAAAATATGAAAACAAGTCGAAATTTTATTCCTTTTTTTCAGAGAGTATGATGTTTATTGTTTTAATTTTGAGTTATAACCCATTAATACAATTCGTTATAGGTGAGGTTAATTCAAATCAGTATATATTATCAGTTAGGGTAGAACGTAGTATTGTAATAGAAGTTCCACGAAGACGTTTCGTGACTGTACTTGATTTAGGCCTAAAAGAAAAAATAAAATTTAATACTTGGAATTAAAAAAAGGATACCAAACACAAATTAATTTATGTTTGGTATCTTTTTCTATTCTACATAAACAATAAAAAGGCAATCGTCAATAATAATACGAAATTGATTTTACTGTAAATATAGTTTAATTTGAATTCTTTAGTCGTGTGTGTATATCTAAATCGTACAAGGCGTACAACTGAATATTGAGGTTCTAGCATTTTGCTAGAGCCTTTTTTGTTATTGTTACATTAACAAATTAGTATCAATGCCTAGATTTATATAGAGTCGCAGATATGGAGTGAACAAACTTTACGCAATACAGGCTTTTTTGCTTCCATACAGTTGAGATATACGCTGGAGAAAGCTTAAATAAGGTAGGAATATTTTTTTTAATAATTAAAATTAAAAAGAGTAGTATAAGAATATTTTAATATGATTTATCAATGAAATGTTACTTAAATAAAATGTTTTTGAATTTATATTTATTTTTTTGAACATATTATTTTTAGTATAAATTTAAGGAGTTGAATTCTCATGGATAGATTAGCCTTAGTTTTAGTTATAATAGGTGCTATAAACTGGTTTTTAATTGGTATATTTCAGTTTGATGTAGTTGCTACTTTGTTTGGTGGGCAAAGTTCATTATTAAGCAGAATAATTTATGTTTTAGTTGGGATCTCAGGTATTTGGTGTCTAAAATTATTTGGCAGAGAAAACGTTACTTAATAAAAATCATATCGTTTTCGCATTTTTTAACTATATCTTAAAGAGATATAGGGATAAGTAGCGATTTTAATCGCTCTGATCACGGCGTAAATGTAAAAAGCCGACACTACAAGTAAAAATATGCAGTGTCGGCTTTTTTATTTGCCCTCATTTTGCCCGCGAAACCAAATAAAAGCTTAAAAAGAAAGAAGTTCCTTATAAATATAGATTTTAAGCAGATCTTATATGGTTATATATGGCTTTAAAAATCCACAAAACATTAGTTCCGATAATTTATCATTATCGGAACTAATGTAAAAATTTATCTAAATCTATGTAATTTTTCAACTATTATGTATATCTTCTATTGCTTGAGCAGCACCCATTATTCCAATAATACTGTGCTCAAATGTAAGACCACCTTGCAAATATACAATATACGGAGCTCGCATCGGTCCATCAGCACTTAATTCGATAGACGCACCTTGCACAAAAGTCCCAGCAGCCATAATTACTTGATCAGAATAGCCTGGCATATCCCAAGGTTCCGGACTCACATGTGCATCTACTGGTGAAAATCTCTGCAAACCTTGACAGAACGCTATCATTTTTTCTTTATTATTTAATTGAATTGCTTGAATAATATCGCTACGAATCGCACTTGTTTCTGGCAATGTATAATATCCTAACTTAGTAAAAAATTCAGCAGCAAAAATTGCGCCTTTTATTGCCTGGGCAACAACATGCGGAGCCAAAAATAGACCTTGGAAAAGTAATCTATTATCTACTAATGATGCACCTAACTCACTACCGATTCCTGGTGCAGTTAAACGATAAGACACTAAATCTACTAATTCAGCTTTTCCCGCAACATATCCTCCTGTTGGTGCAATACCACCACCAGGATTTTTAATTAGTGACCCTGCCATAATATCTGCTCCAACTGCGGTTGGTTCACTTATATCAACAAACTCGCCATAACAATTATCAACAAAACATATGCAATCATGTTTAATTGATTTTACAAACGTACATATTTTTTCAATATCATCAATTGTTAGTGGTGCTCGTAAACTATATCCTCTTGATCTTTGAATTAATACCATCTTTGTATTCGAATGAATTGCTTTTTTTACAGCCTCTAAATCCACTTTATCATTTTTCATTGGAACTTCATTATATGAAATTCCAAATTCTTTTAATGATCCTGCCGATTCCTCATGATATCCAATAACCGTTTGCATAGTATCATATGGAGTTCCCGTTATGGATAGCAACTCATCTCCTGGACGCAATATTCCAAATAAAACAGATGCTAATGCATGAGTTCCGGATACAAATTGAGTTCTAACTAATGCCTTTTCTGCGCCGCATATATCAGCCCATACAAGTTCTAATTTTTCTCTTCCAGCATCACTATAAGCATAGCCTGATGTAGTGTGAAAATGATGCTCAGCAATTTTGTGCTTACGTAATGTATTTAGAACTTTCAATGTATTTTTTTCTGCAATTTCTTCAACGCGTTCAAAATAAGATCGACATGCTATTAGGGATTGTTGTTTCGTTAATAAAATTTTTTCTGAAAATGGATACATAAATTATTTAGACCTCACTTACTATACTATATGTTTTTATACTTCTCATACTTTGCTAAATACTCACTAGGAATAGAAACTTGTACTAAGTTTCCTAATTCAACATATTCAATTTTTTGTACAACTGCTATTTCATGTAATTGTGAAATTAATGCGCTTTCATTATATGGAATTAACAACTCAAGTTCAAGATGTTGTTGTAGAAAAAACTCTTCAATTTGCTTTAATAAAGAATCTATTCCAATACGATTTTTAGCCGAAATATATAATTCATTTTCTTTTGGATAAGTTGGTATACTCGACAATTTATCACATTTATTGTATACCAAAATCATGGGCTTATCATCAACATTTAATTCACTTAAAACGGACATAACCGAATTTATTTGCTCTAAATAATTAGGATGACTACAATCAACAACATGTAACAATAAATCAGCCTCTTGAACCTCTTCTAATGTGGCCCTAAAAGCAGAAATCAATTGATGTGGTAGCTTTTGAATAAATCCTACCGTATCTGTTAAAAGTACTGTTTTCGCATTCGCTAAATTCAATTTTCTAGTAGTAGGATCTAACGTCGCAAAAAGTTTATTTTCTGCAAATACATTAGCATTCGTTAACAAATTTAAAAGAGTTGATTTTCCTGCGTTTGTATACCCCACTAAGGCAACTGTAGGCGTATTGCTCTTGGAACGATTTTCTCTTTGTAACGAACGCTGTTTTTTTATTAAGCTAATTTGCCGCTCAATCTCTGTAATCCGACTGCGAATTTTTCTTTTATCAACTTCAAGTTTCGTCTCCCCGGGGCCTCTAGTTCCTATTCCCCCGCCAAGTCTGGACAAAATGAGTCCCTGCCCCCCTATTCTAGGTAAGCGGTATTGCATTTGTGCTAACTCAACTTGCAACTTTCCTTCAAAGGAACGTGCTCTTTGTGCAAATATGTCCAAAATTAACGCTGTCCGATCTAAAACCTTTATATTTAATATATTTTCAATATTTCTTTGTTGTGATGGTGATAACTCATCGTCAAAAATAACAAGAGTTGCTCGTATATCTTGAATTAATAATAGCAACTCCTCTATTTTCCCTTTTCCTAAAAACAATGCGCTATCCGGCAAATCTCTCTTCTGCTGAATTTGAGATATAACGTCTGCACCAGCAGTCTCAGCTAACTGACTTAGTTCATGTAAGGAATCATTAATACTCCAATGCATCTTTTTATTTTTTGTCTCTAATCCAACTAAAATTGCTCGTTCCGAAAAATTTAAGTCGATTAAATTAGATTGATTTAGAAGGCGATTATCAATAATTGTAGTTAAATACTTTAAGTCTAATCGTTCAATAGCTGAAATCGACAAACTTTTTATTTCTTCTACTATAAAAGAATCTCTTTCTTCACATTCTCCCGTCAAAAATGCAATAGAAACTATAATATTATTCTGTGAATCATCCGCTATAGCTGCCATAACATCAAATTTCAAATGTTTTAAAGCAGATATATCATGACTACTTAAATCAGATTCACCATTAGGGTGCGTGTGGATACATCTAACTCCACTTAATTTGCGATTCGAAACACGGATTTCAGGTAAACTTACATTTTTTATGCCACCAATTGCAATTTTAATAATGTTGCCACGTCTGTTCACATAAATGGCAATTTCTTTATTTAATTGCCTTGTAAAATCTAATAAACTTCTTGCCAAATCAGCAGTAATAATTTGATAAGAAGGAATTGTCATTTGATAAAGAGTTTTTAAATTATCTAAAATACTCTTTTTTATTCCATCAGTATCTCCATATATATCGTCCATAAGTATCGCCTCCATTATGAAGAAATAACAGAGGCTGCTAATAGCCTCTGTTCCCTCACCAAAGTTATCTATTATTATATCACAAAGTTATAAAGAATATATACTATATAACTAAAGCAAAATAATAAAGAATTTGTTATAATAATGATTAAAATATTATAAATAAGGATGATGTTAAAAATGAAATGTAAATATTGCGATTACCAAGTACCAGAAAATGCGCACCTGTGTGCAAATTGTGGTCGAATACTAGCAGAAAAGAAAGAAAAAAAGCCCGTAAAAAAACGTAGTTATATTATTTTTATCATAATTGCTGTTGCTGTAATCTTTATCTGCGGGATGCTAGCAATGAATTTTCAAAGCTCTATGAATGGCAATCATTCCACTCACCCTTCAAACGATCTTGGTATATCATACATACAGTTTAAAAATCAGTTTAATGATAACGATTATGCAGAAAAAATTAATTTGTCTATTGGAACTGTTGAAAAAAAGACTGGCAGTGAAGATACCTATCATTATGCACTTTCAGATAAGCTTTTATTGATTGAAAAAGTAAATTCACAAAGCAATCATTTACGCCAAATAACATTAATAGGGCAGCCAAGCTCAATACAAGAAGATAACGTAAAACTGATAGGGGCAATGGGAATTATTATTGATACATTTAGTTCCGATTTATCTATCAATGACCGAAAGGAAATTTTACGTGATTTAGGCTTTAATGAAACTGTAAAAGATTTAAAAAGCATAAATGCAGAAACTATTCGTGGAAATATAAAGTATGGATTTAAATATAAAGAAAATCTTGGATTTATTTTTTCTGTTTCAAATAAAAATGATATGATATAAACATATAAAAAAAAATGTGCTTGTAAAGGATCGACGTCCTTTACAAGCACATTTTATTTTGAGAAATACTCCGAGATGCCTTTACTAATACCTTGCGCGATTAAGTCACGATAATTATCTGAGTTTAGCTTTTCTGCCTCATTTTTATTTGTAATAAAGCCCATTTCTACTAAAACAGCAGGAATTTCTGAGTTTCGTAAAACATAAAAATTCTCTTTAGCAATTCCTTTGTCTGTAGCTTTGATAGAATTAATCAAGCCAGTTTGAATAGAATTAGCTAATTTTTTTGACTCTTCATCATAGTAAAAAGTCATTGCCCCTTGAATATTTGGATTTTCATTTGAATTCGTATGAATACTTACAAAAATATCTGGTTGGTACTCACGACTAATATCTACTCTAGCTTGTAATTCTTCACGCAAAGAGCTTCCTCGCTCTGCTATATTCTCATCTTCATACCTAGTTAAGAGAACATTTGCTCCTTGTTTTTCTAATAAAGTTTTCAACTTTAATGAGACTGCTAAGTTATTATCAACTTCTCGAAAGCCATAAGATACAGCACCGGGATTTGTTCCTCCATGTCCAGGATCAATTAGTATTTTCTTACCAGCTAAGCTCTCATTTTTTTCATTTAATTTAACATCACTATTTAAATATTCTTTCTTTAAATTTTCCAAAAACGTTTTTGCTACTTTCTCTAAAAAACTTGATATTTGTACTTTAGCTTGATTTATATTTTCATTATTTAGAGAAGAAGCATATGCATCATTTAATCCAAAATTCGATGCAATAAAACAAACAATTAAGATATAATATATTTTTTTCATTTCTCTAACTTTCTAATTTTTTATTTTTAAAGACATTAGAAAGTATATCTTAATTAGTGTTTTTTTTCAATAAGAATATTATGTAAATTAAGCACTTTTATTTCTTATAAGATATCTGATATTGGCTCTATATTGTATCCTTGGGCTAGTATTTCTTCAATAAGCTCCGGCAACGCCTGGACAGTTGGTTCTGTAGGATGCATTAAAATTAATGCGCCATTTGAGAGTTTTTTCATTACACGATTCTTTATAACCGAAGGAGGAGGTCTCTTCCAATCTACGGTATCTACTGTCCACATCATTAGCGGATAACCAAGTTCTTCCGCTGCATTAATTACTGTATTGTTATATTCTCCATATGGTGGTGCATATAATTTGGTTTTTACTTGTGTTATTTCATTGATAATATCTTCAGCCTTTTGAATTTCTTCTTTATTTTTTTCTTTATTTAAATTATTAGGATGCGGATGACTATACGAATGATTCGCAATTTCATGTCCTTTAGATGCAATCAATTTAAGCATATCCGGATTTTTCTTCGCCCAAGTTCCGCCAATAAAAAAAGTAATATGTACATTATGAGATTCTAAGACTTCTAACATTTTTGGTATATATTCTTCTCCCCAAAAAACATTACACCCAAAGGCCACCCTTTGTTTTGTTGTATCACCGTGGAAAATTGGCTCCTTATTACTACTATTTTCAACTAAGAATTTATGAGAAAAAGGTAATGCAGATAAGAAAAATAGCACACTTAAAGCTAATACAATCTTTTTGATTTTAGAAATACGCAAACTTATTATCAAAACTCGCCCCCCTTTATCTCTAGAAAGTTTATTAAATTATAATATTAAAAAATATATTAAATTATGCTATACTATTTTATAACAAAAAGATTTTTTATTGAATATAAATAATCTCTTTGTTCAATCAATTATACATTTATCCACAATATGGATTATATAAAAATCAAATAGAAATATATATTTTTTTATATTATTTTATATAAATGAGGCTATTTAATGAATGACAATTTTTTTCTAAAAGATAATTCTAGCATTTTAAACAATAAAAACTTATCTCAAAAAAGTAAAAAACGTATGCAAAGTGTTTTAGCAAAAAACACTTTATCAGCATATGAAAGTGATTGGCGGGACTTTTATCAATGGTGTAAATATCATAATGTAGATGCATTAGGTGCTACAGAAGAGACTATTGTAAATTATATTAATGATTTAGCCGATCATGCAAAATCCAATACTATATCTCGTCGATTAACTGCCATTTCTGAAAACCATAAAGCTGCCGGCTTCATTGAAAATAATCCTGTAAAATCTAATTTAGTTAAAAATGCACTACAAGCAATAAAAAGAGAAAAAGGAACTATGCAGCAAGGCAAAGCTCCTATTTTAGTTGAAGATATTATTGAATTATCCATGTTATTTAACACCGAAGATATTATTCAATGTAGAGATAAAGCATTAATTTTATTAGGGTTTTCCGGTGCTTTTCGTCGCTCAGAACTAGTAAACATTCAATATGAAGATTTGACTTTCACCAGAGAAGGTTTAATTATTTTATTAAAAAATTCCAAAGCTGATCAGCTTGGCGAAGGCGAATATTTAGCAATTCCGTATGCTTCTGATAGAAATATCTGTGCTGTCACAGCTTTGCAAAAATGGATAGAGAAAAGCCATATCCATACAGGGCCTATTTTTCGCCCTTTCACAAAAAAACACCAGCTAAAAAACACTCATCTTTCAGATAAATCTGTAGCATTATTAGTAAAAAAATATATGGAATTACTCGGATTTGACTCCAGGGATTTTGCGGGGCATAGCTTACGACGGGGTTTTGCGAGTAGTGCCGCCCAACATAATGTAGATGAACGGACTATTATGCAACAAACTAGACATAAATCTGAAAAAATGGTACGCCGGTACATTGAGCAAGGAAATCTATTCAAAAATAATGCTTTGCGCAAAATGTTTTAAAATAGATTGCTATTGATAATTGATCCTGGTTGTATTTTTTCATTTAGATAATCCCTAGGATCAGTTGTAATTATTCTAACAATTTCATATTGCTTTTCATTTAATTTTCTTGTTACTAGAATTTTATTTGAAAATTCAATTTCGTCATATTGATTTTCTAGAAATTTCGGATCATCCTTAGAGAATAAAAACATGTCTGGAACTATTGTCCACATAACCATTACTGCTTCATCACCTTGCTGCTTTTATTTAATTGAATCATTTCTTGCAACTTATTCATTGCTTGTGATACTCCGCCAATTTCATTAATTAATCCATATTTAACTGCATCTTTTCCTCCTACTGAAGTTCCAATATCTCTTGATAATTCGCCTGTTTTATAAAGCAAATCCTTCCAACAATTACTTTTAATCTTTGAATGAGCTACAACAAAATTATTAACACGTTCTTGCATTTTTTCAAGGTAGTCAAATGAGCTTTGCGCCCCAATCACCATTCCGTTTAACCGAATAGGATGAATTGTCATAGTCGCACTTTCTACAATATAAGAATAATTAGCCGATACAGCAACTGGCACGCCTATACTATGGCCTCCTCCTAAAACAACTGAAACAGAGGGCTTGGATAAACTTGCAATCATTTCAGCAATAGCTAACCCCGCTTCTACATCTCCACCAACTGTATTTAATAAAATCATTAAGCCTTCAATATCTTTATTTTGTTCAATCGCCACTAACTGAGGCATAATATGTTCATATTTAGTCGTTTTGTTATTTGGTGATAAGATCATATGCCCTTCAATCTGACCAATGATTGTCATAACATGAATATTAGATTTTGCAATTGCAATCTCAGGTGTTCCTAATTCTTTTATATTATCTAATGCTGGATTTTTTGCAATACCTTTTGCTATATTTTTATCTGAAGCGTTTTTTTGATTATTTTTATCATGATTTTCCACTCAGTCAACTACCTCCTAACTAAAATCTATGGTGGTAGTATGTTCAATTTTATCTATAAAATACAATTAGATATAAAAAAGCGAACTATTTAAATTGTAATAGTTCGCTTTTTATTATTTTTCTAAAATAAACCTATCATGCAAGAAAGTTATTGCATTTTTTAGGTCAGATGTTGCAATTAGCGCTGAAATAGACGTATGTGAATCAACCGTTTGAAGAATTTTAATGTTATTCTTAGACAAAGATTCTACAAAGCTAGCAATAACACCTGAAGCCTCGCGCATCCCACCACCAACGATAGAAACCTTTGCACAATAACTTATTATTTCAATATTTGTCGAATACATCTCTAAAATTTCTAAAAGTTGTGAGGTTGCCCCTGAATTTATCGTAAACACAATATAATCAGGATAAATATTAATTAAATCAATACTGATTCCACCATTACCTAATAACCTAAATAAATTCATTTGCTCACTTTGAATAATATTACTTACTTTTACCTGAGATAAACCATCTAAATAAGCAATACCTGTTACAATCCGATCATGAATATCATCATCAATAAAATCACCAATCAGAGTTCCCTCTACATCAGAAAAAGTAGATTTAATTAAAAGTGGAATATGCTTTTGCATTGCAATTTCGACAGCACGAGGATGAATCACTTTGGCACCCTGATATGCTAACTGACAAACTTCATCATAACTCACCTTATCTAAAATCTTAGTATTATCAACCAATCTTGGATCTGCAGTCATAATCCCCTCTACATCTGTATAAATTTCAATTCGCTCCGCTTGTAATGCTACCCCTAATGCCGCAGCAGTTGTATCACTGCCACCACGACCTAAAGTTGTAAAATCATTAAATTCATTTACTCCTTGAAATCCACACACCACAGGTATTTTACCTTTGTTAATCAGTTGGAAAATACGTGTTGTATCAATTCTCTGAATTCTAGCTTTAGAAAACTGTGAATCTGTTATTATTCCTGCTTGACTTCCATTTAGCATTACTGTGTTTAAACCAGCCTTTTGTAGTGTCGCTGTCATAACAGCTGCTGAAATCATTTCACCACAGCACATAATTTGATCCAGTTCACGTGCATTTACACAATCATTTACTTCTTTTAATAAATGAATCAGCGTATCTGTTGCATAACTTTCTCCACTACGTCCCATCGCCGAAACAACAACTACGGGAAAGAAGCCCTCTAGCTTCAATTTTAGTACTTTTGCCAATACAAAACTTCGGCTTTCTTCAGTTGCAACTGAAGTTCCTCCAAATTTTTGCACAACAATACGCATACCTACACACCTCAAAACATGTTATGTTTGATCATATATTCCGCAATTTGCAAAGCATTTAATGCCGCACCTTTACGAATTTGATCACCAACTACCCATAAGTTTAAACCATTTTTTATTGAATAATCTTTTCTTATACGTCCGATGAAAACTTCGTCTTGATTTGATGTATAAAGAGGCATAGGATACTCCATTTCATCTGGATTGTCTTTCACAATCACACCTTCAAAATTTGATAAAGCTGACTTAACTTCATCTATACTAAGATCATCTTCCAATTCTAAATTAATAGATTCTGCGTGACTACGGTATACTGGAACCCTAATTGTAGTAGCAGTAATTCCCATTCCATAATCATCTAAAATCTTGTGTGTTTCATCAATCATTTTCATTTCTTCTTTAGTATATCCGTTATCTTTAAAGACATCAATTTGAGGAATTAAATTAAATGCGATCTGATAATGTTTCGCTAAACTTGCTCCAGGTAGAATTTTTGCCTCAACAGGACGATTTTCAGCAATAGCCTTTACTTGTTGTTCTAATTCATCAATTGCTTCTTTGCCACCACCAGACACAGCCTGATAAGTCGATACAACAACTCTTTTAATCTTTACTTTATCATAAATTGGTTTTAATGCCATTGTCATAATAATCGTCGAACAATTTGGATTCGCGATAATTCCTTTATGATTCTTTATCGCTTCTGGATTTACTTCTGGCACTACTAATGGTACTTCAGGATCCATTCGAAATGCGCTTGAATTATCAATAACTACAGCACCACTTTTTACAGCAGCTGGAGCAAAGACCGTGCTTGCTGAGCCACCTGCAAATAAAGCAATTTGTACATCCTTAAATGATTCATTTGTTGCTTCTTCTACTACATAATCTTTGCCCATAAACTTTATTACTTTTCCTGCTGAACGCTTTGAGGCTAACAATTTTAAATTAGCAAAAGGGAAATTACGTTCTTCAATTAAACTTAAAAATTCTTGCCCAACTGCACCAGTAGCACCTAAAATAGCAACATTATATTTTTTCATTTATTCTGCACTCCTAATAATCAATTAATTTAATATATTTTCTAGTCCACATACTAGTGTATCTAAACTGACAACTTTTTTGCAGGCAATGACAACACCTGGCATAAATGAATCTCGATTAATAGAGTCATGTCTAATCGTTAGAGTTTGACCTAATCCCCCGAAAATCACTTCTTGATGCGCTACATATCCAGGTAAACGAACACTGTGAATATGTATTCCATTAAAATCAGATCCACGTGCACCTTTTATTTTTTCTACTTCATCCGGATGCCCTTGTGCTCTCACGCCGCGAACTTCACTAATAAGTTCAGCAGTACGTAGCGCCGTGCCTGATGGTGCATCTAATTTTTGATCATGATGCAACTCTATAATTTCAATATCAGGCATGTATTTTGCGACTTCCTGTGATAACTTCATCATCAAAACAGCACCAATTGCAAAGTTTGGCGCTATGAATGCCCCCACATTATTTTCTTTACACAGTTGCTCTATTTCTTTTTTATTTTCATCTGTCAATCCAGTAGTCCCAACAACCGGATAAACTCTATTTTTAAGTATAATTCTAATATTATTCATTACTACATTAGGATTCGTAAAATCAACAACGACATCTGCGCTGGTTTCAGTCAGCACCTCTTGCAAGTCTTTTCTTACATTAATTCCAATTTTATCAATTCCAATCAATGAACCAATATCATCACCTTTGGACATGACATCTACTGCACCTACAAGCATAAGATCACTATCATTATGTACTGCATTTAAAACAGCACGACCCATTTTCCCATATGCACCACAAACTACTACTTTTATCAACCTTATCCCTCCTAAAACTAATAATAAAAGTCAACTATATACAAAAAAAACTGATAAGACCATTCTCACCAGCTTTCTATATAAGGCAGCTCCTAGGGTTCAAGACCCTATTCTAGATGAGATAGCTCTCCACCAATATCTGGTGACAATCTAACATTTTTTCAATGTTAAACCAGAATCAACATTTTGGGAAATATTGAAACTTCGGCGACAAATCCTTTCAATCCACATCATCAAACCCCTTCTCCATGGAAATACTCTTATTTAATCGCACCTCTACTACATCCTATGCAGGACTTCTATTTAATTTATGTACATTTTATACTAATTGTTCCAATAGTGTCAACCTAAAGTTATAAAACGATTAAATTAATTATACAAATATTCACGTTGAAAAAACATTTTTATATCATGCACATCATTTCTTGTTATTGCATATTGTACAGTAAAATCATGCTAAATCTATTTGGGAGGGTTTTATTATGAGTTTTTACTGTAGAATAAAAAATGAAGAATTAATTTGCGACCTAAAACGGGAAGTAAACAGTGATATATTGTTATTAGGTGCTGATGGCTTTACTTATTTCGGTCGTTTACAAGCAATAGAAGATTGTCGTATGGCTGTTTTAACTCCAGCAATTACAGCCGTAACTTCTGATGTAGAAATTATTACTCCAGGCGGGTGTTTAGTTACTGTCAATTTTGCTAGAATAGACTTATGGAGTATTATTGCTAAAGGTAGTGGTATTGTATGCGATCCTGTTTATAGTACTTTATCTTGTGATGATGACACACCAATTATAAGAGAAGGTCAAGACCGTGAATATGATTGTTTAGTTAGAAGTTTAAAACGCTTAATCGGAAACAATGTGGCTATTACTACCACAGGTGGATTTTTATTTGAAGGCGTACCTAGTGAAGTTTGTAGAGATCTAGCAATTCTTACTGTTGATGAAATTTTCATTCCTGGCTGTAATAAATTTATATCTGATAGAAATATTCGCTCCGTAGTGGTAAATTTAGAAGCAATTACGTCTGTTTCTGGTGGAGATACAAAATGTCATTGCTGTTGTAGATAAACGACTATGTTAAGAGGGAAAAAGGTTCTTGGTAATGTAGGAGTTGGCGTTACCTGCCCATTCTTTTGTGAGGCCAATGATGGGAATATATATATTGTAAAAACCAATAAGAAAAACATACCAGCACAAATACTAATTAGTGAATTTCTAGGAAAATTTATTGGAGAAAGATTAGAATTAATTTTTCCCCATAGCGATTTAATTGATATAAGCCAATTAAAAATGAATGAATCTTTTTTTTCTTTACAATTTGCTTCCCAATATATTCCTTATGTAGAATATCTTAATCATGATCATTTTAAAAAGGCTATAAATATTAAGGAAATGGCTGGAGTAATACTATTTGATCATATCTTTCACAATCCAGACAGAATAATGAATAGAAAAAATCTTTTATTTTCGCATTTAGGTCATCGCATTTATGCAATCGATAATTCTCATCTATTTAAATGTAGCCATTGGAATAACGAAGTTTTAAAAAAACTTACTAAGCAAGTATCTGTATATCAAAATCATTTATACGGGGTACTATTAAGAAACTTCTTAACAAAAGAAGATTTTTATCCATATATAAACCGTATAAAAACGATTAGCAAAAATGAAATTTTATCTATTATCTCACAAATTCCAGATGAATGGGAAAAAGGGGACTTTGATTTAAACTATTTAATAGATTTTATTATAACAAGATTTGATAATATCGAAAAAATAGCAGAAGCTATTTTGCCAAAAACTAAAGAGGAACAACTTATATAAAATAAAAAGCTCTAGACAGTAATACTCATTTGTACTACTGTCTAGAGCTTTCCATCATTATGAAAACTCCCGTCCATCGTCCTCCGCCGGACTTTGGGACAAAATGTCCCGAACTTGTGACTATACCCCCAGAAAAATAGCAGGACAGCGAGCAACCGTCAAAGTGCTTGGCCTCTGTTCACTCTATTTTGGGGTGTTTCTTCTCTCAAAATCGAAATGGGTGGGAAAGCCGTTTTAGAGCTTTCCCGCCTTGATTGCCCATGAGTTCCAGTTATAGTAAGGCTCCGGCAGTGGTTCATTCCCAAAGTCCCCGTCATCACATACAGACCTTTCAGCAGTCCGGCAGGGTCCAGATAATTACAGAACAGCATGGTAATATTGTCATATTGCTAATTCCGATTAGCACAATTTCATGTGGGTTTTCCTTTATTTTTTGATACAAGAGTTTATTCCAAAATCCCATAGGGCACCTCCTTGCTTAATTGTTTTTATATCGTCAAGGTGATAAGTACCTTGATGACAGTCAACCCCTGTACGATGATGACCTTTATTCTTCCTGCTGTAAATTGTACTGTGATAAGAACAAAATCATTGCAAATTTTGTTTTTATGCTGGCAGTCAATACATTTACCCAGTTTTGTGCAGGGGGTGTCTTTTTGCAGTCGCAATGCGTCTATTGGGGCAGCAATCTGCCTTGCCCTGTGAATTGCCTCATCTACAAGGCTTACTATTTTATTTGTGTTTCGCTATCCATAAATTTAAATCAAATGCTACATTAGGCGTATTAGCTTTGTCATTGATACATCGACAAGCCACTTCAAAGTATTCCCTCCTAATTTTTCTTGTATAACTCACTAATCCCACAACTCCCTTTACCAAAATAATACTATCTTCAACAAAAGAAAACATATTCCTGATCTTCCATAAGAAAAAGCCGTCCAGCACGTGAACAGGCTATACAGTACCACTTGTTTTTTAATTATTAGACCATCACAACCTCTACTATTTTTGTATATACTATCAAAAAGCAAGAAGGTACTAATTATGGATTGTGATCGCCTAAATGGCTTTATCATATGGACCCTAGCCTTATTAGTCATCGCTGATGGTCTAGTTCTTTACGCAGAAATTAGAAGACAACGTTGTGATAAAATTGCTGAAAAAGAAAGCAATACTGAAATCCAAGAGATGAAAGACGCTATCGAAGAATTAAAAAATGAAATCAAGAATTTAAAATCAATTCAAGAATAAGCCGCCAGCTAATGCTGACGGCTTCGTTTGTTTTGTTTACGCATGAAAAAAGTACCCCAAAGGATGCTTTAGATTATATAATTTGATATTGTATACGTAAATCAGAATACACATTCCACTCTAATTTTTTATCATATTTTAATCGTCCTAAAACTATGCATGGATGGATATCTATTTTTTCCGCAAAATGTTGTATAGATTTTTTACTGTAATTCTCTTCATATATAAATGCTTGGTATTCTTCATCAGGAATAAGTCGCTGCCTTGCAAATTCATCCGCTTCCTTTTCATTTAATTCATTATTACTTCCTAATGATGCGGCTGAATTTTTCTTATCAAAAGATAAATATATAGTTTTAATTTTTTGCTGTAATATATGCTTAATTTCATGAAATAAAGCAAACCCAAAAACATCCGCATGTTTATTTCTATCATTGATTAACAACAACGCTTTATCAGGATTGAGCCATTTAACAGCTCCATTTATTCCTGAGCTTTTCAAATAAGGTAATGCCACAAATGCCACTCCGCACTCACTAAATATTTGCTTTAACCTCGGGTAAAAAGCATCTGGAGATTTTGTAGTCATTTCTCTAATCCCAGATAGGACGCTGCGCATAAATTAGAAGTAGCATTAAATGATGGAGAAAATTATATTGACTGAAATATTCCATTTTCTAAACTAGCTGATATGTGGTTGACAGAACATACCCCTTTTATCTACGAGTCAACAGCCATACGCTATAAAACAAAGGTCCGTCAAGTGTCCGAATATTTTCCTTTCAAAAAAGCAAATCAGCAACTAAAAATTTATATCAACAAAAAGATAAGTCATATGAAATTACAGAACCAAAAACTAAAAAATCCATAAGAACAATTATAGTATCCGATAAATTTAGCTAAAAAATTAAAGTCCAAAAATATTCATCCACATTCATTTCTCTATACCCATACTTCCCTACTTGCTGAAGCAGGTGTTCCACTTGAAGTTATTCAAGATAGACTTGGTTATTCAGATGATTCCTTAACGAAAGAAATTTGTTTACATATAGCCAAGAAATTGCAAAATGATGCGGCTAAAAAATTTGCAAATTTAATGAATGGTTCAAAATAATTACAAATAAAAAAAATAATTACTTGTGAGGTATTATATGTACCGGAATGGTTATAATAGTAGTGTAAATTTTCTCCTCTCCCATATTGGGCGGCTTTCATGCCGCCTCTTTTTTTAGCAAAAATTTATATTCTCCCAATATTCTTTATAATGGGATTTCAATATAGGTTCAAATTTATTAAATAAAAGCGTATCATTAATGACCTCAGCAGCCGCTAATCGAGCCTGTAATAATGTATCCGTATCCAAAAAAATGTCTGCAATTTTTAAATCATTTAATCCATGTTGCCTCATGCCAAAAAATTGCCCAGGACCTCTAAGTTTTAAATCCTCCTCAGCTAAGATAAAACCATCACTTACGGATTCCATAACAGATAATCTTTCAAAAGTATCTTTTGAATTGCTATGTGAAATTAAGATACAATACGATTGATATTCCCCTCTACCAATTCTGCCACGCAGCTGATGAAGTTGAGACAACCCAAATCTTTCTGCACCTTCAATCACCATAACACTTGCATTCGGTACATTAACTCCTACTTCAATGACGGTAGTAGATACTAAAACTTTAATATTTCCACAATAAAACTCTTTCATGACCGTATCTTTCTCATCTTTAGATAATTTACCATGTAAAAGCGCACACTTAACTTCTTTAAATATATTAGATGACAATTCATCAAAAATATCTGTCACTGAGACGGTATCTATCTTTTCAGATGATTCAATTAATGGACAAACAATATAAGCTTGACGCCCTTTTTCTATTTCACGCAAAACAAATTGATAAATTAAACTTCTTTTATCGGGAGTTCGCAAAAAACTTTTTATAGGTTTTCGGCCTGGAGGTAATTCCTTTATTAAGGATACATCCAAATCCCCATACACCGTTAATGTCATCGTCCTAGGAATTGGCGTTGCAGTCATCACTAAGATATCAGGAGATATTCCCTTTTCCTGTAATAAAGCTCTTTGTCTTACACCAAACCTATGCTGTTCATCCGTCACTACCAAGCCAAGATTATTAAATTGAATATTCTCTTGAATTAAGGCATGGGTACCAACGATAATATCAATGTTCCCATTTGCTAAAGCCAACACTATAGCTTCCTTTTCATTTTTTTTTAAACTTCCTACTAACATTCCAACCTTAATCTTATGTTGAGATAATAATCCTATTAATACTTGATAATGCTGCATTGCTAAAATTTCCGTTGGTACCATAAAAGCCCCCTGATACCCATTTTCAACTGTCTTTACCAATGATAAAATAGCAATAATGGTTTTTCCTGATCCAACATCCCCTTGCAATAAACGTTGCATAGGAATGTCTCTTTCCATATCGGCTTTTATTTCACACCAAGCTTTTTTCTGATCTTTTGTTAAAGAAAATGGTAACATCTTGTATACAGCTTGGCTTAATTTGCTATCTAATAAATGTTTTATCCCCTTATGACGGGTACTATTGATTTTTTTTACATAAACTAAAAAACATTGAATAAGAAATAACTCTTCAAAAACAAGTCGATGACGTGCAATTAATAAAGACTCTTTATTTTTAGGAAAATGAATTTCTTGCAATGATGTTATTTTATCTACTAAAGAAAATTTTTTTATTACTTCAACTGGCAAATTTTCAGGGACTTCCTTTATCCCTTTTAAAATTTCCTGCATTGTATTGCGTAAAATTTTTTGCGTAATACGTTCATTTGCGGAATAAACTGGTAAAATTGCATTTGGTACAAAATCCTTAGCTACTTGATCTAAGATTTCAAACTCTGGATTATTCATCGATAATCGATAGTAACTAGCCCTTATTTTACCTGTTGCAATTATTTTAGAACCAATACTCATTTTACTTTTTAAAAACTTTTGGTTAAACCAATCCAATTCAATAACACCAGAAGAGTCTTTCACTAAAACCTTCAATATGCTGAGTCCACGTCTTGGCATCGTTTCTTGCACATTTGTAATCGTACCGATAATTGTCTCTAAATTTTCTATAGTAAGTTGACTAATTGGTTTTATTACCGTTCGATCTTCATATCGCTTAGGATAATAAGTTAAAATATCTTCGATATTATTTATTCCAAGTGCTTTAAAATATTTAGCTTTAACGGCCCCTATCCCTTTTATTGTTTGTATTGAATCATTATATCGCAAAACAAATCCCACCTATTTTAAAATACCGTTTCTTCATTATCCCAATGAATTCATCAGAATAAGAGAAAATCCTCTTTTTCTCTAAAAAATGATTGCAAAACCTTTTAAAGATATGATAGAATAGTTATATTATTGTATAAGGATGATCTTGTCCTTCGTAAAAGGAGGTGGAATACATGGCAAGTGTTTGTGAAATTTGTGCAAAAGGTGAAGCTAGCGGTTTTAACGTCAGCCATTCCCATTTAAAAACTAAACGTACATGGAAACCAAACATTCAACGTGTACGCGCTGTAATGAATGGTGAGGTAAAAAGAGTGAATGTTTGTACTCGTTGCCTACGTTCCGGTAAAGTTCAACGTGCTATCTAATTAGCTAGTATAAAAATAAGAGGACTGATATAATCAGCCCTCTTATTTTTATACTTTTTTCATTTTTAAAAGAATTTTTTCTAAATCATCTTTGGAGAACTCATATTTTTCTCCACAAAAGTGGCATATAATTTCTGCTTTTTCTTCTTCAATGAGACTTTTTAATTCACTTTCGCCTAAACTGATTAAAACCTCTTCAATTTTCTCTCCCGAACATTGACAGACAAATTGTAATTCACTTTCCGTGTGGAACGTAACTTCCATTCCTTTAAAAACAGCACGAATGATATCTTTTGCGTTCATTCCATCTTTTATCATTTTTGATACGGGGTCAAGGTTCTTTAAATTCATTTCTAGCTTATCAATAGATTCTGGCTCAATATTAGGCAAAGCCTGAATAAAAAATCCACCGGCAGCTAGTACGTCTAATTCTGGGCTAACTAAAACCCCTAATCCAACACTAGAAGGAGTTTGCTCTGATACCATTAAATATTGTGTAATATCTTCAGCAATTTCACCTGTAATTAATTCCGCACTCCCCGTAAACGGCTGCTTTAATCCCGTAAATCTTGTCACAGAGATAGTTCCTTGCCCTACACCCGCTCCTACATCAAGCTTGCCATTTTTCAGTGGTAAGTTAACCTGAGGATAATCCACGTAGCCACGGACAAAACCATCGGCATTTGCATCAGCAACAATTTTACCAAGTGGTCCATCGCCTTGTATTTTTAACGTTATACATTCTTCTGTTTTTAAATTTGCTGCTAAGAGCAAAGCCCCCGTCATCGTTCTTCCTAAAGCTGCTGCTGCTAAAGGATAACACTCGTGCCTTTTGCTAGCTTCATCAACTAGTTGTGTCGTAACTGCAGCAAATATACGAATTCCATTTGCAGTAGCTTTCACTAAATGATTTTTCATTCATCCACCTCATTTATAAAGTAAATGCTGAGCCGACTTTTATACCGACCCAGCAAAAAAATTTAAAAAGTAAGCTCCATCAAGGTATCTTTTGTATCGATATCTTTAATGCTTATCCTATCAGCCTCAATTATCGCAATGGTAGATTTCTTATCAGCTCGCTTTGACATAGAGGGTGAACCTGGATTTAAAAAGATTGTCTCATTTATTTTTTCCAAGACATTTGTATGAATATGTCCAGTAATAAAAAGATCTACTTTCAGGTGTTTTGCTAACGCAATTTTTTCTTTCTCACTAAACAAGTGACCATGCGTAACTAAAATCCTTTTTCCTTCAATCACAAGATAAGCATAAGGTGCTTGTAAAGGCATGTTAAGCACCATTGCATCTACCTCGGAATCACAATTGCCCTTTGCGATATGAAGTGGAATCGGACATTCATTTAAAGCTTCAACCAATGATGCTGGATTATAGTCATCTAAAATCGGATTTCGCGGGCCATGGTATAAAACATCGCCTGCATGAATGATGAAATCCGCATCAGAAAAAAAACTTTGATAAACTTTTTTCCATATTTCCACTGAACCATGTGTATCACTAATAACACCAATTTTCATGATAGATACCACCTTCCATTTTCCTGGAAATATATTACATGGATTTTAATAAATTAGCCATTTCAATCGCTGCCATAGCGCCGTCATAGCCTTTATTTCCAGCCTTTGTGCCAGCACGCTCAATTGCTTGTTCAATATTTTCTGTTGTCACTACACCAAAAATTGTTGGAACTCCGCTAGCTAAACCAACTTGAGCAACGCCTTTAGCAACTTCATTACAAACATAATCATAATGTGTAGTTGATCCACGAATCACTGCGCCTAAGCAAATAACTGCATCATATTTTTTACTTGTCGCCATTTTTTGAGCAAGCATTGGAATTTCATAAGCACCTGGAACCCATACAACATCAATATCTGCATCATCTGCCCCATGACGCTTTAATCCATCTAATGCACCTCCCAATAGTTTGCTTGTAATAAATTCATTAAACCTTGCTACTACAATTCCTACTTTTAATCCTTCTGCTGTTAATTTACCTTCAATAATATTAGCCATTCTTTACATCCCCCTCATAACCTTTCAACATATGTCCCATTTTTACTTTTTTTATAGATAAATATTTTTTATTAAACTTATTCGCTTTGATTTCTAATGGTACTCTCTCTACAATTTTCAATCCATAACCTTCAAGCCCAGCACGTTTTTCAGGATTATTTGTTAGCAGTCGAATGCTCGTTAACCCTAAATCAGAAAGAATTTGCGCCCCAATTCCATAATCTCGTAAATCTGGTGCAAACCCTAATAATAAGTTTGCTTCAACTGTATCTTTTCCTTGATCTTGTAATTCGTAAGCCCGAATTTTATTTGCTAAGCCAATGCCACGCCCCTCTTGACGCATATATAATAAAACGCCTTGACCTTCTTCTTCTATTCGTTCCATAGCCCTTGCTAACTGGTCTCCACAATCACAACGTAAAGATCCAAATACATCTCCTGTTAAACATTCAGAATGTACACGAACCAATACATTTTCTTTATTTTCTACATCTCCCTTTATCATCGCTACATGACATTTGCCTGTTAGTCTATCTTCATATGCAGCCAATTTAAATTGACCAAATTTGGACGGGAGAGAAGTTGTAGCAACGCATTTGATAAAATTTTCTGTTGATTTACGATATTTAATTAAATCGGCTATCGTAATAATTTTCAAGTCATGCTTTTGAGCAAACTTCAATAAATCAGGTACACGTGCCATTTTTCCATCATCATTCATAATTTCACAAATGACTCCTGCGGGAGTAAATCCTGCTAATTTAGCAAGATCTACAGCAGCTTCAGTATGTCCTGCACGCCTCAAAACCCCGCCATCTACTGCCCTCAAAGGGAAAACATGCCCAGGACGACGTAATTTATCGGAAGTAGTCTTCGGATCTAAAATTGCCTTTACTGTATAAGCACGTTCATATGCGGATATCCCAGTTGTTGTATCATATGCATCTACTGAAACAGTAAAAGCAGTTCCATTCGCATCTGTATTGTGCATTACCATTGCATCTAATTCTAATTCATCTAATCTTTTTCCATGCACAGGCATACAAATTAGCCCTCTACCATATGTAGCCATAAAATTAATCGCTTCTGGAGTAACCATTTCCGCAGCCATAAGAAGGTCGCCCTCATTTTCGCGTTCTTCATCATCAACAACAATAATCATTTTACCTAATTTTATATCTTCTATTGCCGATTCAATCGAACTAAAACTCATTATATTCCCTCCATTAAAATCCATTTTCTCGCAAGAAATCCATAGATATACTTGTTTTTTTCTCTTCTTTTACCGATAAATTCAGCAAACGTTCTACGTATTTTCCGATAATATCATTTTCAATATTAACAATATCTCCAACAGCTTTCTTTCCTAAAGTCGTCATTTGCGCACTATGTGGAATCAGAGATACTGAAAAATACGAATCTGCCACCTCAACAACCGTTAAACTGATGCCATCAATCGCTACAGACCCTTTTTCAATGATATAACGTAATAAATGGTCTGCAACTTTTATTTTTACAACAATTGCATTATCATCCTTTGTCATACTTAGAATTGTTCCAATTCCGTCAATATGACCACTAACGATATGCCCCCCAAATCGATCACCTAATGCTAAAGTTCTTTCTAAATTTACAACATCACCAATCTTGAGCTGTGATAAAACAGTTCTTTTTACTGTCTCTGGCATAACATCCGCTGTAAAGTCATGTTGATTATAACGAACAACCGTAAGGCAAGTTCCATTGACTGCAATACTGTCTCCTATTTTTACATCTTCAAGCACTTTTTTTGCCGTAATTGTAAGTTGAATTGATTTAGCACCAGATTGAATTGCCTTTACGATTCCTAATTCTTCAATAAGCCCTGTAAACAATAACCTATGCCTCCTTATCTTACATAGCCGGTAATTAAAATATCTTCATCAAAGCGCTCCGTAGTAATATCATTTAACTGATAGGCATCTTTCATATAAAAAGTTCCTTTTCCGCCTATCGGAGAAGCTGCATCTGTTCCGCCAA
Organism: Selenobaculum gibii; assembly: GCF_030273445.1. Classification (NCBI taxonomy): domain Bacteria; kingdom Bacillati; phylum Bacillota; class Negativicutes; order Selenomonadales; family Sporomusaceae; genus Anaerosinus; species Anaerosinus gibii. The sequence goes on along the minus strand of NZ_CP120678.1, from coordinate 1,257,594 downwards.
TAATTTTAGGTGCAATAAAGCAATGCACCTTATCCACTAAATGTTCAACAAAAAATGAATAATTTATTCTTGAACCACCCTCAACCAAGATACTACAAATATTTTTTTCAGCTAAAATTTTAAGTAGATCACTTAAATCAACTTGATCAGCTTTTTCCTTCGTCACAATCACTTCAATTCCTACTTGAAGTAAAGCCGCGATTTTTTCTTGAGATGCTCTTTCTGTAACCGCAAGAATAGTATGTGCACTTTTATTCGTTATAACAATAGAATCTAAGGGAATTCGTGCCTTGCTATCGACAATGATGCGAACTGGATTTTTTCCCAAGTGGTCTAGTCTTGTTGTTAACGTAGGATTATCAGCTAAAACAGTCCCAATTCCAACTAAAATTCCATCATATAAATCACGTAATTGATGTACGAATTTACGTGATTTTTCATTTGTTATCCATTTTGAATCCCCAGAAACAGTTGCAATTTTTCCATCTAAAGTCATCGCCGTTTTTACGACAATAAAGGGCATTTTATGTACAATCCACTTTAGAAAAACTTCATTTAGTTTCTCTGCCTCATCGCGACATACACCCTCAACCACTTCAATTCCTGCTGCTTTTAATTCTTTTAATCCATTTCCTGCAACCAGTGGGTTCGGATCAGTCATCGCTACAATGACTCTTTTTATCCCTGCTTTTATTATCGCTTGGCAGCAAGGTGGTGTTTTTCCATAATGCGAACACGGTTCTAACGTAACATAAATATCTGCACCTTTTGCTAACTCTCCTGCTTGGTGTAGCGCATGAATTTCAGCATGCTCTGTTCCAGCTTTTCTATGCCAGCCTTGTCCCACAATTCGATTATCTTTTACAATAACGGCACCAACTAATGGATTTGGCGTTGTTCGCCCTGATGCATAGGCAGCGATTCTTAATGCTTCACGCATATAAATTTCATCCATTAAATCATCTCCCTAAAAATAAAGAGACTATTAAAAAGAGATTCATCCCTTTTAACAGCCTCAGACAGACATACCTATAGTAAATAAAAATTCCTATAAGCTAAGTCTTTTTTCATCCAGACTATACTGTCGGCCTCGGAATTTCACCGAATCTGCCAAAAGGCTCGCGGGCTTTACCGCCGGTAAGGAGTTTCACCTTCCCCAAAGACTGCTTAAATTATATATAAATAATAATTAGATTCTAACATCGTGCACCAAAATAATCAAGTAAATTTATCATAGATTCTTACTATCGGAAGATTTTACAATTTCAGATAAAACTCTTTTTACTAAGTCATCTGAAATATCATTACGAATAATTACCTGCCCAATCGAGTTCATCAATACCCACTTTACTTTACCACTCGTCACTTTTTTATCCCGACCAATAAATTCAAATAAGTTTTCAACCGTACAATCAAAAGCATATAAAGGCAACTGAAATTTTTGTATAATCTGAATGACTCTATTTAAAACCGTTTCATCAATAAGCCCTAAATAGAGACTTAATAAGGCGGCTCCATGCATTCCTATCCCAACTGCTTCACCATGATTATATTTTTTATAACCAGTATCACTTTCAACCGCATGCGCAATTGTATGCCCAAAATTCAAAATAATCCGCAGTCCAGCTTCCTTTTCATCTTTACTCACCACATCTGCCTTTATCTCACATGAACGCCGAATTATATGAGATAATGTATTTTTATCAAGTTCCAATATTTTTTGACTATTTGTATCTAAATAATCAAAAAACTTATCGTCAGCAATAATCCCATATTTAATAATTTCCGCTAATCCTGAATAAATTTCACGTTGCGGAAGTGTTTCTAATATCTCTAAATCAATCAGAACAAATTTAGGTTGATAAAAAGCACCAATCAAATTTTTACCTAACCCGTGATTAATTGCAACCTTTCCACCTACACTTGAATCTACTTGCGCTAATAGGCTGGTTGGAATCTGTATAAATGGTACACCACGCAAATAAGTAGCAGCAATAAAGCCTGTTAAATCTCCAACCACGCCCCCGCCTAATGCGATTATCGGAGATTTTCTATCTAACCCCAATTCAATTACTTTCGTATAAATTTTTTGTGCGATATTAAATGATTTTGCCTGCTCACCTGCATGAACAACAAACAAATCGAATGCAAACCCATTTTGATTCAGGATATTTAATAGTTTATCCCCATATAAAAGCGCTACATTACTATCTGAAATTAACAAGCCTCGCTTTGAAAAAGAAAAGGATTGCATCAGTACTTCTAATTGGTCCAAAAAGCCTTCACCAATATGAATATCGTAACTCTGACTACCAAGCACAACGCTAACCTCTTGCACGTAAAATCCCCCCTTTTCTCATAAAATCAATGATTTTATCTGTTACTTGTAACGGCGAAATATTGCTTGTATCAATCACACAATCCGCTTTATGATAAAATTCTATACGAGCTTTTAGCAACTCTTCAATTACCTTACGTCGATCAACCGTTTCTAATAAAGGACGTGAATTTCTTCTGCTAGTTCTCTCTAAAATAGAATCAATTGAAGCAGTTAGTGAGACAACAACTCCATTTTGGCTTAGCAAATTCATATTATGTGGATTAAGAACCACACCTCCGCCAGTTGAGATAACTGCATGATGATATTTGGCAATAGTTTCGATAACTTCTGTTTCTCTTTCGCGAAAATATTTTTCTCCATATTTTTGAAACATTTCCGGAATACTCATCTTATTTACAGCTTCAATCTTATTATCAGTGTCGATAAAAGAATACCCTACTCTATTAGCCAATAATCGTCCAGTACTCGTTTTTCCTGTGCCCATAAAGCCAATTAATATAACATTTTTCATCATATCACCTATTTATTCTTGCTATGTAATGATCTATTGCTGCCTTTAAGTCACAAATATTGTCTCCACCAAACTTTTCAATTAACAGTTCCGCAAGCACAATTGCCGTCATTGCTTCGCCTACTACTGAGGCTGCAGAGACTGCACAAACATCGCTTCGCTCTGTATTCGCTTTTACTTCTTCCTTAGAGTTTATATCAACCGAAGCTAATGGACGCATCAAGGTAGGGATTGGTTTCATTACAGCTTTAATTACAATAGGTTCTCCATTGCTCATGCCACCCTCAATTCCACCTGCATGATTTGTTTTTCGATAGACGTTTCTATTCGCATTATAAAACATTTCATCATGGGATTGACTTCCTGGTAAATTGGCAAATTCAAAACCTTCACCCACTTCTACCCCTTTAATTGCTTGTATAGACATTAGCGCACTCGCCAATTTTGCATCAAGTCTTCTATCCCACTGAATGTGACTCCCCAAACCAGGAATCGTATTAAATACAACTATTTCAAAGACTCCACCTAAAGTATCGCCATTTTTCTTCGCTTGATCAATTGCATCTTTCATTTTCGCTTCAGCAATTTTATCACAACAATTTAATTCTGATTCTACTCTAGATCCTTTCAATATTGTATAATCTATATTCTTAGGATTAACTTTAACACCACCAATATTAGTAACATGAGATCTAATTTCGATTCCACAAGCTGATAGCAAACATTTGGCTATAGCTCCTACAGCAACTCTTGTCGCTGTTTCCCTAGCACTTGCTCGTTCTAAAATATCACGAATATCTTCACGATTATATTTTTGGCTGCCAATTAAATCAGCGTGACCTGGACGGGCTGCTGTCACTTTTGCTCCTGCAACGTTACCAAATACGGACATTCTTTCTTCCCAATTAGACCAATCTTTATTATTAATTCTAATTGTAATTGGATCTCCAATAGTTTCACCAAAACGAACACCTGATAAAATATCAGCTTTATCCGTTTCTATTTTCATTCTACCTCCACGACCATAGCCCTGTTGGCGCCTCGCTAAATCGGTATTAATTTTATTAATATCAATTTTAATACCCGAAGGTAATCCTTCTATAATCGTAGCTAAGCATTGCCCATGAGATTCTCCTGCAGTTAAAAAACGAAACATATTATATCTCCTTTTTCATTTTATTTCTATTAAAAAACTGCGTCTAACCTAATTGGTTTTAGACGCAGATGATTTTGTTGCTTTTGCATTTTCTCCAGATGAATCCTTTGAACTTCCATAACAGTAAACAACTAATGCTAAATCACTTTCCACAATATTTCCTTTTGCCGATGTTTGAATCGTAGAAATACTTGTCAATCGATCTAGTCTATTTAAAGCTTGCAAAAATTTCAAGAAATCGAAATAATCACCGCTTATTTTTAAGGCTATCCTAAACTCACGATAATTATTTTTATCAACTAGTTCACCAGGAGTAATATTGTTAATTTGAATAGATGACTGTATAGCAATTTTTGAAATCTCATCAATAAAAAGGCTGACATCAGGATTTTCAGGAATCATCTTATTTATTTTATCTAATTTACTATTTAGTTCATTATCATAAGCGTTAATATCAGGATGGTTATTAATAAAATCTTCTATTACTTTAATTTGTTGCTGTTCTAATTCCAATTGATTATTTAATGTACAAATTTCCTCGCTCTGCGGACTATAGATGAAAAAGTAGAAAATTATATTTAAAATGATTAAAATAAGTGAGAATAATGTCAGTTTATATTTTAACTCAAGTTTTGTCAATGATAAATTCATTTCTATAACTCCTTGAATTTTGCAGTAACTTCAAATTGAGTAATCTCCTGATTCGATACTTTGGTAACATTTGCACTGGTCAAAGATACCTCAGTAAATGCCTTATTATTTTCAAAACGATTTAAAAAAGTTGCTAATTGAGGATAACTAGAGGCATTGCCTTTAATTCTAACAACTTTTTTTTCATCCATATGAAATTCAGTCAACCAAACACTAGCTGTGACCAGCTCACTTATATTTGATAAAACTGCATATTCTGCATTTATGTTCTTAGAGATTCCTGTCACTACTGCATTTTTTTTATTAATAACCTGTTGTTTTTTTTCAGTAATTTCTTTTTTTTCAATACTTTTGGTCATAAGCTGATAACTTTCTTTGGCTGAAAGAATAGTATCTTGCAATATAGCAGCTTGAAAAAGCATGAAAAAATAAATTCCAACCCAAACAATAACAAAAGAACTCATAACTATCGTAATGAATCGTTTCAATGGAATTTGTTTTCGCCGTTTTTCAGGTGGTAATAAATTAATTTTAATCATACAACATTACCTCTCATTGCCAATCCAACTGCAATTGAAAATTGTGGTGAAACTTTTTTAATATAATTAGAATCAAAGGAATCATTAATCGTTAAGCAAGCAAAAGGATTATGCCGAACAACCGGAATAGAAATTAATTGCTCCAGCTGCTGTTCTAGACCATTAATTCTCGTACCCCCACCAGTAAGAAAAATATTATCGACAACAGCATCTTTGTTTTGTACACGATAATATTCAATCGTACGCAAAATTTCATCTGACAGTTCTTGGACAATACCCTGTAATTCTTTTGCTAAAGTTATCAATAATTCATTTGCAGTATCATCTGCTTGAATTAAATTTTGCTGACTTTGCTTTAACATTTCCGCCTCTGCACTATCTACAGATAAACTCGATTGAATAATTTCCGTAAAGCTATCCCCGAAAATGGGAATATTTCTTGCCGCAATTGGAATATTATTTTGAAAAATTAAAACTTGTCCATTTTCCTTACCAATATCAACTACAATATAATTTTCTGCCGTTCGTATTGTTCTTGTTAAGGCAAACGATTCTCCCTCAATTGCAACAATATGTAAATTCAATTCTTGCATCATTTTAACATTCTCATCAACCACGCTCATTGGTGCTGCTACAAGCATAACTGGCAATATTTCTGTTTCATTATCCATATTACTTTCTAGAATGGCAAAATCATAATAGTAAGTATCAGCTTCATAAGGCACATATTTTTCAATATCCCATTTTACAGCCTCTGTCAATTCTGTATCTGTCATTTTAGGAAATTCTACTCGACGTTCAAATATATCGCGACCTCCTATAGACAAAATAACATCCTTAGATTGAATCCCATGAAGTTCTATTAAATGTGTTATCGCCGAAAAAATACGTTCATATCTACTCATATCATCATTATATTTCTCACCAAATAAAGGTGCATAAGCAATATTTTTCAGAATAAACTCATCAGATTCCATTTTTAATTCAATCATTTTCACATAAGAATTTCCTATATTAATCCCCAAAATAGAATTAGGCTTTGAAAAAAGTTTATTTTCTATCCAATTTAGAATTTTCTTTTTATCTTTTAACATGTCTAGGATTTGCCTCCACAATATCAATTGCTTTACCTAACGCAATGAAAATATCAACTTCATTTTCTGTTTCATACAAATCAAGCCGTGTATATAAATCTCCTTTTTCAGTCGTTACATAGCATGGTTTTAAACGATTAAGTGCTAATACTGCGATATCAGTTTTACATTGCTCGCATTTACAAATATTCTGATTTTGCTCTAAAAAACCGTCCAAATGTTGAAAAACAAAATCCTCCATACAATTTTTAATCTTCATAAAAGCACCTCTAGCATTTTTATTTATCTAAGGTCTCCAATTAACAACATGCATTTTTTCTTCAGCGCCTACTTGCATTTCCACAATATACTGACTTCTTGCTTTTTGACTAATTCCAACAGCTAAAATGCTTGCTTTACCTCCAGTATTATAAACTCGAATTTCACATTTACCAGTTGAAAACTCTATCGTTTCTATAATACCAGAATTATTTTCTTTTGCATATTCCTTATTATGTATTAATTTTACAATTGCATAATTTGCTCCCGCTTTTGCTAAATATTGCGCTTGAATATTAGATAAATACAGCTCCTCAGTAGCAAAATTTACATTTACCAAATTCATACAAGACATAATGATTGTCGTTAATAATGTGAGAAGAATTAAATTTATAATTGTACTAAACCCATATTGATTTTTCAATTTCTCACCTACAAAGAATTTTCATTAAAAATATTTAAGGCAGTAGCAACGGTATGTAATTTTAAAAAAACTTTTTTGTCCTTATCACTTGCGCAAATCTCAATAAAAATTGATTTTGCTGAAATTCTTTTAAAAGTTAACCCAGTAATTGTACTATTACACATTTTACTTTCACCAGTCATCGGTTGAAAATCACAAGTCAATCTACAAATACCTTTCGTATTATCTATCCTATAAATCGTTTTTTTCTCTTCTTTCCTATCTTTATCTATATATAGATCAGTAATAATAGTTAAAGTATCATCTGTTATATCAAATTTTTTTGCAAAAGTAAAATCTTGCACTATACGCTCTAGTGCATAACGCATTTCTGATTGCAAAGCAATTCGTGTAACTAAGAGCGTATTTTGTTTTATCGCTATATCTGCTATAGGAACAACACATGAAGCTATCATAACATGCAAAGTCAATGAAATTAATAAAGCAACTAAAGAATAGCCGTTTTCTCTAAAAACAATTTTAAAATAAAATATCTTTAGACAATAATGTTTCAAACGTGACATTATATAAAACGCCCCATTCTTGCCAAGCTACAATTACTTTAACTTTGTCCATGTGAAAAAACTCTTCATGTGTAATTGTTGTTGTTACTTCAAAAGTCGTATGATTTTCGATTACCTGCTTTACTGAACTCGTATAATCTATTGCCATTAAATCGGCCCTGGTTAAACTCTCAATTGCTACTTGTGCAATATTCGCTGCATTCATACGATTTTGCGCATTCATGTTTTGTTTTATTATCATTTGCTGAGTAAATAAAAGAGAAGTAATTGCTGTCAAAAGAATACATGAAATCAGAACTCCAATTAATGAAAACCCTTTTTCATTCATCATAAACAATCTCCACTATCTATTGCGTTCGGATTCGCCCTACGCGGTCAATAATAATCAATCGATTTTTCCCATCTTTATCTTGCAAAGAAATCGTACATGGCTGATTGATTTGCCCCTTGTAATTAAAACTGATAAAATTCTGTTGATTGTTTGAAACAATTTTTATTCCACCTGGAAAATCTACCTTTTTTAAAATTTTTGTGCCACAACAAATCATATACCCTGAATTATTTCCCTGCAAAAGATTCAACGTAAGTACTAAATCTGGCATTATTTGGGGCTGACTTGTATTTCCTCGCAATGAATTTAACGACATTTGCTGCATCCAACGCAAATTCATCACAAGCTCATCCGTTGCAAAATTTAATTGATGCTTCTCCGCAATATTTTGTTTTGGCAGTCCAATTAAGCAAATAATCCCTAAAATAGCAACACAAATCAAAAGCTCAATTAAAGTCACTCCACGCATCAGCGATTCACGTTAAAGAAAAATACCATTGCAAAATTTCAATTCCATAGATATAGACGATCCAAGCAGAAATCGCAATAAATGGGCCAAACGGTATATAATCCTTACGGCTTTTGATTCGTGTTGCTATTAATAAGACACCAACAATCCCACCTAAGATAAACGCTAACATTAATACGAGCAAATTCATTTGCCAGCCCAGCCACAAGCCTAACACAGCGGCAAATTTGATATCTCCTCCTCCCATTCCCCCTCCACTTACCATAGCAATAATAAATAACAATCCCCCACCGACAAAGAACCCAATCCCCATACTCAGCCAATCTAAAGGATTCACCAGCAGAGAAAAAGATAACGAACCTAATGTAACGATGAAATCACTATATTCAAATAATAAATTTATCAAAACACCAACGATTCCCATCGGTAATAAAACCTTGTCCAAAATCAATTGATGGTCATAGTCAATAAACGTAATCACAACTAAAAATGAAATAAAAATAAGTGCTTTTAATAATTGTAGACCTAAGCCAATCTGGGAATAAGTAAACAAAAATAAAAAACCAGTTAATAGCTCCATCCCTGCATAACGAGGCGATATAGATGTTTTGCAAAAACGACATTTTCCCTGTAATACAAAATAGCTAAGTACCGGCACTAAATCTAATACTTTTAGTTCATTTCCACACGACATGCAATGTGACGGCGGAAAAACAATCGATTCATTCTGCGGCAATCGGTAGATACATACATTGAGAAAACTACCGATTAATAAGCCTAAAATAAAAATAAATGCAAAATCCAATGTTGTACCTCCTTTAGATAGATTCGGATAGTAAATAAGCAACTAAGCAAAAGCTTAGTTGCTTATTTGTAGAGATTAAAACCTCATCACGTTCCTGATGATGCAACATAACCAAAGTCTTCCGCTACTTTTGCAGTACCTCCAACAGTTAATGTACCACGACCAGTTGTAGTATTAACTCCATATGCAGTTTCCGCATCCAATGTTGTAGTTGAATTTGCCTTTAAATACAAACCACCTTTAGGTGATTTTAATTTAGAAACTTCAGTAGTTAAATAATTTTGTAAATCTGTTATAGTAGCAGGCATTTTACCATTGTCTGCTTGATATTGAACGGATGCAGAATCAATCGTTCGCAAATCTGCTTGAACTCTAGCTGTATTCGCCTTTGCTGTAGATTCATTAAATCTAGGAATCGCAATAGCTGCCAATACACCTAAAATCGCAATAACTACCATTAATTCAACTAAAGTGAAACCTTTTTGGTTCATTCGTTTACGAATTGCTTGTATCATTTGTTTCACCTCCTCTCATTAATTTTCTATAGCATTCCTCTATTGCAAATTAGCCACCAACGTTGTTTACTACATCAAACATTGGTAATGCAATAGAAATAACAATAGATCCAATAATTAAGCCAAGGATGACAATCATCATAGGCTCTAATAGACTACTTAGTCTTGACACAACATCGTCAACATCATCTTCGTAGAAATCGGCAATTTTTCCAAGCATTGTATCCATTTGCCCTGTTTCTTCTCCAACAGCAATCATTTGTACTACCATCGGTGTAAAAACTTTGCTGGAGCTTAGCGTATCAGAGAGCGTAAATCCATCTCTAACATCAGTTTGTGCATCGGTCAATGCATTGACTAATTGCATATTACCCGTCACATTTTTCACGACATCAAGTGCTGTGATAATTGGCACACCACCATGCAACAAAGTTCCCAAGGTACGACTAAATCGAGCAATCGAAATTTTTCTAACCAGCATCCCAAATACAGGCATGCGCAGAATCATTGCATCAACATACAGTTGATAGCGTGGAATCTTATAAATCTGAGTTGCACCAAATGCCATTGCAACAAGTCCGATAATAACCAGCCACCAATACTCTTGAAAAAATCCGCTTACACCTAATAAAAACTGTGTTGGTAACGGTAATTCAGAGTGCATGTTATCAAACATACTCTTAAAGGTCGGCATAACAAACGTCAAAATAAAAATCACAACTAAAACGGCTAAACAAATTACTACGACTGGATATGTCATTGCCGATTTAATTTTTTCGCGCATTTTGTAGTCTTTTTCTAAATGCACAGCTAGACGATCCATTACATCGTCCATTACACCACCGACTTCACCGGCAGTAATCATATGTATCATAATTGGTGGGAAAATGTGGTCATATTTTTTTATTGCTGAACTAAAGGTATCCCCACCTTGAATTTGTTGATAAACATCTTTTAAGGCATTCTTTAATATCGGATTGTGCGTCTGTTCAATGAGGATACTTACTGCGGTTACTAAAGGTAACCCTGCATTAATCATAATGGACATCTGCCTACAGAATATTGCAATCTCTTTTGGTTTTACGCCACGTAACTTACTAAAAAACTCATTGAGATTATTCGCATCTTTTGCCTCTTTTATTTGTGTTACAAAGTAACCTTTTTCTCGAATAAATGAAGCAACTGCATTTTGAGAATCTGCAACAATTTTCCCGGAAATTAAAGCACCTCCGCGATCTCTCGCTTTATATGTAAAAGTTTTCGCCATATTTATACTCCTATTAAATCAATGGATTAAACTAATCGATTGACGGGAGAGTTTCTAAGTAAGATATCTGGATCATTTGCACATGCCAAAGCATCTTCCATTTTAATTAAGTTTTGTTGTACAAGATTTTTCAGCGCCATGTCCATCGTTTGCATCCCCATCTTTGCACCAGTTTGAATACTTGAAATGATGTGATGCGTTTTCCCCTCGCGAATTAGATTACGGATTGCTGGTGTAGCAATCATAATTTCTAACGCTGCAATCCGTCCATCGCCATCTTTTCTAGGTAGGAGCTGTTGTGCAATAATTCCTTGCAAGGTCATAGATAGCTGAACTTTTACTTGTTGTTGTTGATATGGCGGGAATGTATCAATAATTCTATCCACGGTTTGTGCAGCATCACAAGTATGTAAAGTAGCAAAAACTAAATGTCCAGTTTCCGCTGCGGTAATCGCGGTAGAGACGGTTTCTGCATCGCGCATTTCTCCTACTAAAATAACATCTGGGTCTTCACGCAACGCAGCACGTAATGCATTACCAAACGATAATGAATCTGTGTTTACTTCTCTTTGATTTACAATACTCTTATTATGTCTATGCAAATACTCCACTGGATCTTCCATTGTAATAATATGAGAATACTGTGTTTGATTAATCAAATTAATCATTGCAGCAAGCGTTGTCGATTTCCCCGAGCCTGTAGGCCCTGTAACGAGAACTAGACCACGCGGCTTTAGTGCTAACGTTTTTAAAATATCAGGATGTCCTAAATCTTCAAGCGTCGGTATTCTATCAGCAACTAAGCGAAGGACAATCGCAATAGTTCCTCGTTGTCTAAATGCATTCACACGAAATCTTCCATATCCAGATAAAGAATAGGAAAAGTCAACTTCTCCATACTCCAAAAAATGCGCCTTTTGGTTATCATTTGTAATGGATTCAAACATCTCTCTTGTGTCATTCGGTAATAATCGATTGTGCTCTGAAAAAACAAGTTTTCCATTAATTCTAAATGCCGGTTGAATTCCAACTGTCAAATGCAAGTCAGAGGCTTTTTTTCTTGCGGCCTCTTTTAATAGTTCATCAATTTTGCTAAATTGTTCATTTTTATAAGTCTGCGTAAGCAACTTTCATTACCTCTTTCACCGTTGTTTTTCCTTCTAAAACTTTTTGTATGCCATCTTGTCTCATACTAATCATTCCTTCAGAAAAAGCTGCATTCTTTATTAAGTCTACTGATGCATGATTCGTAATTAATTCTCGAATATTCTTTGAAATCGGCAATACCTCATGAATTGCTAAACGCCCTTTATAACCAGTTCCACCACAGCTTGGGCACCCTCTACCACGATATAAAACAGTATCACCGTCACACATATCTTCCATAAACTCATATTCCAAAGAATCTTTTTCTAGTTGATAAGATTCTTTACATTCAGAACAAATTACACGAACTAACCGTTGGGCAATAATCCCTAGTACAGAGGATGAAACAAGAAATGGTGCAACTCCCATATCAACTAAACGAGAAATAGCCCCAGCCGAGTCATTGGTATGTAAAGTACTTAAAACTAAATGTCCTGTTAGTGCTGCTCGAATTGCAATGTCAGCAGTCTCTCCGTCACGAATTTCTCCTAACATAACAATATTAGGATCTTGCCGTAAAATAGAACGCAAACCAGCTGCAAAAGTTAATCCAGCTTTAGGATTAATCTGTACTTGATTAATCCCGTCTAAACGATATTCAACAGGATCTTCTACTGTAATAATATTCTCCGTCGACTTATTTAATCCCGTTAAAGTAGAATATAATGTAGTTGTTTTTCCCGATCCCGTAGGACCAGTAACTAAAATCATTCCATATGCCTGATTATATAATTTACTATATCGATTAAGATTGTATTCAGAAAAACCTAAACTCTTAATATCAACAATTACAGAACTTCTATCTAAGATTCGCATTACAATTTTCTCACCTATAACTGTCGGTAATGTCGATACACGCAAATCGTAATCTTTGTTGTTTTCAACATATTTAATTCGTCCATCTTGAGGGATTCGTCGTTCCGCTATATCTAAATCACTCATTATCTTTATTCTTGACACTAATAAAGCATGCGTTTTATAGGGAAAAGAAAAAAATTCTCTTAGCGCACCATCTATTCGATAACGAACTCTAAGCTCTGTATCCGTCGGCTCAATGTGGATATCACTCGCACGTTCTTTTATGGCTTGGCTAATAATCGTATTTACTATACTAATTACAGGAGCATCATTCGCCGTCTGAACCTCCGATATACTTGCTACATCCTCAGGCTTAATAATACTAGATGCTTTGTTTACAAGTGCTTGAACACCATAAAACTCATTAATTGCACGCAAGATATCCTTTTCAGTAGCAATCACAGGAACGATATCCAGGCCACTAATCGTCCGAACATCATCAATTGCATAAAAGTTTGTCGGATCCACCATTGCAATGGTTAATTTTTTGCCATTTTTATCAATTGGAAGAATACTATACCTTTCAGCAATCGCTTGTGGTACCAATGCAATAACTTCCGGGTTTATATTTAAACCGGTTAATACTACATGAGGAACACCTAACTGTATTTCCAATGCTTTAATTAAGGATTTTTCAGTCACATATCCCAAACTAATTAAAGCTTTTCCTAATCGCTCCTTTGTTGTTTTTTGTACAGTTAACGCCTTATCCAATTGCTCTTGCGAAATTACATCTGCGTCAATTAAAAGGTCTCCTAGTCTTTTTTTCACAATTGCCATAATAAACTCCTCATGTTCTCACTACAGTTCCTAGTACTTTAGCTCTAGAACATATTTTCAATATTCTTCTTTTAATATATAAATCCTGCCAAAAAAGAAAAAAAAGTAAGAAAAATTATACTTTTTCACAAAACTTGTAGCATTTTTTTAGTATTTGGCATAATACCCGTCCAGATTTTAAATGATTCAGCACCTTGCTCAACTAACATTTCCGCCCCATTCATAATTTTATGTCCGTTTTGCTGAGCTTCGCTTAAAAATTTTGTAATTGAGGGATTATAAATCAAATCATAAACAACAATCCTATTTTTAATTTTATTCCATTGAATAGGTGGCTTTTCTTCCAAATTGGGATGCATTCCTAATGGTGTTGCATTAATTAACAGCGACATATCAGTTAATTTACTTTGAAACGCGTCCGTTGTCCAATCCTGAGCCTCAATAGCTAAATAATCTTTGAAAGCATCTACTAACGGTTGCGCTTTCAATGGATTTCTAACGCCAATCACAATAGATTTTATTCCAGCTTTAATTAAGCCCCAAATTACAGCCCTAGCAGCACCACCAGCACCAAGCAAAACAGCCTGTTCATCTTTTATTTTCACCTTATGATTATAGAGTGAATTAATAAAACCGCTGGCATCTGTATTAAAACCTTTTATCAAGTTATCTTCAAAAAGAATTGTATTGACTGCACCGATCATCTTTGCATTCTCATCTATTTCATCTAGTAATGGAATAACCTCAATTTTATGAGGAATCGTCACATTAACCCCTCGATAATTTAATGCCTGCAATCCTTTAATTGCCTCTTTTAACTTATGCGGATGAACCAGCATTGCCGTATATGCATAGTCAAGTCCAGAATCTGTTATTGCGATATTTTGCATTAAAGGTGACAAAGAATGTTCAATTGGACATCCAATTACTCCAATATTTTTTGTTTTTCCTGTTAACATAAAAATCCCCAATCATTATTTATACTTTTGTAAAATCTTTTTTTCAAAAATGCGCATGATTTTCGTTGTCACAAATTCATCCTTACTTAGCGGATTCACTAAAATCGTAAATAAACCTGCACAATTTCCACCTAGTATATCAGTAAATAATTGATCCCCGATAACTGCAACAGAATTTGATGGCAAATTCATTTTTTTTATACAACTTTTAAATCCTTTTCCAAAAGGCTTCCAAGCCCTGGCAACATAATAAGCATTTACTTCTTTTGCTATTCGCGATACACGCGTAGAAAAATTATTAGATAAAAAACATATTTCGAACTGATGAACATGGACTAGATAAAACCAATCGTACATTTTACTTTCTAACACATCACGATTCCAATGAATAACCGTATTATCTAAATCTAAAATCAGCCCACGAATTCCTTGTCTTCTCAATTCCTCTAAATCAATTTCAAAAACAGACTTTCGTACTAAATCAGGCATTAAGAATTTTTTGATATGAATTACCTCCAAATAAAATTAAATTGTAGAGTAATTTCCACGCAGTTGAATTGCTTCTGCAATATGCTGCTCCACAATTTCTTCACAGTCCGCTAAATCCGCAATAGTCCTTGCAACTTTTATAATGCGATCATAACTTCGTGCAGATAAATTCATCCGCGTAAATGCCTGTTCTAGTAAAATCTTTCCTTTCGAGTTTATTAAGCAAGTTTTCTTTAAGTGTCTATGACCCATCTGCGCATTACAAAAAAGATGATAGTTTTCTAAACGTTTCTTTTGAATCGTACGGGCTTTATCCACTCTTGCTCTAATAACTGACGAAGACTCTGCTACTTTTAAATCTGTGAACTCCGAATACTCTAATCTAGGAACATGAATATGAATATCTATTCTATCTAATAATGGGCCTGAAATCTTTCTAGTATAGCGTTTAATTTCCGCTGGTGTACAAATACATACTTGCTTTGTATCACTTAGAAATCCGCACGGACAGGGATTCATCGCTGCAATAAGCATGATCTTTGATGGGTACGTAATAGATGCATTGGCTCTTGCAATTGTTACTTGTCCATCTTCTAAAGGCTGCCGCAACACCTCTAAAGCAACTTTGCTAAACTCCGGTAGCTCATCTAAGAAAAGTACACCATTATGACTTAATGTTACTTCTCCTGGCTTTGGTATACGTCCACCTCCAATCATACCTGCATCTGATATGGTATGATGGGGGCTACGAAATGGGCGGCTTCTTATTAAACCAGCGTTATCTTTTAATAAACCCGCAACACTATATATTTTTGTAACTTCTAGCGCCTCTTGACCTGACATTGTCGGCAAAATTGTACTTACTCGTTTCGCTAACATCGATTTACCACTACCTGGCGGTCCGACCATAAGTACATTATGCCCGCCAGCAGCTGCGATTTCTAATGCTCTTTTTGCGGCAAATTGTCCCTGAACATCAGAAAAGTCATCTGATAATGAATCAACAATCGCCGTAGTACTGTTCTTATTGCAAGGCTTTAAATTTTCATCACCATTAATATAACGAATAAGCTCTGATAAGTACTGTGGTGCATATACCGTTAATCCTTCTACCAACAGAGCTTCATTCAAATTTTCTGGAGATACAACAAGCTTTTGAAGTCCTTGCTTTTGACAATGAATTGCCATTGGCAAAAGACCTGCAATCCCTCGTAATTTTCCATCAAGTGATAACTCACCGGCAAACATTGTATCTGCAATCGAATCTTGAGAGATAAATCCAGCCGCGACTAATAAACCTATAGCAATCGGTAGGTCAAGGCCAGAACTATCTTTTCGAATATCTGCTGGAGCTAAATTAATCGTAGTTTTTCTTGCTGGCAGTCTAAATCCAGAATTTTTAATTGCAGCCCGAACCCGTTCTCTTGATTCTCTTACCGCAGCATCCGCTAAGCCAACAATATCAAAACTCGGCAAACCATTTCCCATATCAACTTCAACATTAATTAATATGCCATTTACTCCAAGTGTTGTAGAACCTAAAGTTTGTGCAAACATCTATGTGCCTCCCTATCGACCATTCCCCTCCCAACGCTTAAATAAATCGTGTTCAACAGATATTAAATCGCATATTTTTCCGACAAGCATATCAACTAAATCTTCTATTGTATCTGGTTTATGATAAAAAGCTGGACACGCTGGGAGAATTTTAACGCCTAGCTTTGCTAGTTTTAACATATTTTCTAAATGAATCGCATTTATCGGTGTTTCTCTAGGTACGATAATTAAAGATCGCCCTTCTTTTAAGGTAACATCAGCAGCACGAGTTAACAAATTATCGGAAATACCATTTGCTATACAGGCCAACGTTTTCATAGAGCAAGGAACAACAATCATTGCATCATTTTTAAATGAACCACTTGCGATACTCGCCCCTATATTATTTACTTCATGTAACACATCTACTTTTTGACGCAGTACTTCTCTTGTAATATTCATTTCATAGTCAAGCACCTCCCAACCACTGTTACTAACAACTGCATGAACTTCACAACGCTGCTTTCTTAATACATCTATTAATTTTAATGCATATACAGATCCACTTGCACCTGTAATTCCTATTATTATACGCATATTTACTCCTATCTAAATTTCAAACCCATTGATAATATGATTTACATCCCATGAATGATTATTTTTCCATACCACCTCAATAATATCAAAGCTAAAATGATAATTTTCCTCTTCTATCGTAGAGATATATACTTGTGCCACTTGGATAATTTTACGTTGCTTTTTCCAATTCACAGCTTGTGATGGTACGCCATAATTTAAACTTTTTCTTGTTTTTACTTCAACAAATGTGATAAGCGATCCCTTTTTCGCGATAAGATCAATTTCCCCAAGCTTTATTTTATAATTACATTTTAATATCTTATAATTTTTCGCTAATAAATAATCTGCTGCAATTTTTTCCCCTTGGATTCCAAACTCACGATTATTCATTTTTAAACCTTCTTTAGCTAAAAAAGTTTAGGCTTCGCTTTCTGATCCATTCGATATACATAAGCTAACACTTCAGCAATCGCTTTATATAATTCAGGGGGAATTTCCCTATCTAAATCAACTGCCATCAGCATAGCTGACAACGTTTTATTTTGATAAATCGGAACTGCATTTTGCTTTGCCGCTTGAATAATATTTTCCGCGACATACCCTTTCCCCTTTGCTACAACTTTTGGTGCAGTAAATTTTTCTTCATCATAGCTTAACGCAATCGCTTGCTTCCCACTAATATTTTCTTTATCCATATTGTTTTTCACCTATTTCATTTACTTTTACATCTGTTAAGGTAAATGGTAATTTTTCAAAGGCAGTCTCCAGCTCAGGGATAAATTCACTAAAAGAATTTACACTTTCTTCATTTGAAAACGCTAAACGGAGATTTAGCTTATCACCTTCATATAAACGAAAGATTACTTCTACTGCACCAATATTTTCTGTAATTAAACATATTCTTAACCATGTTTCAGCTTCTTGTTTTTTATTGTTCTTTTCTTCAGCCTCCTGATGATAAATGTGAATATAGGCAGGATATTGATGTTCATTATCGCCAAGATAGATAGGTGACATAAATGACATAGATTTTTGATTGCCACTTACCTCTACCTCAGATTCTAAAGCCTTTTTTAACCCATTACAAAAGTCCAAGATATTTTTACCTGCATTTTGCAATTTATTTTGATTTAAATCTAAGAGTTTTGTCAAATTCGTAAGTTGGACAAACGCCCAAAGCTTTGGCAACTCCGGCAAATTTTCTTTCACCGCCGCTTGCCGGATTGAAAACGGAATGTTTTCTTCGGCCATAGTTAATAATGTTTTAAGAGTGGCAACATCTTTTTCTGATAACACACTTTGTTTATCATTGATAAAATTCTTTAGTAAAGTTACATCTTCTTCCGACAGCTCTTTGTTACTATTCAACAATTGCATTGATAAATTTTTCAATAGCGTCTGTATATCCTTGCTATTTATCTGATTTGCCAAATTAGCATTTACAGCATTCGCATTTTGAGAATTTTTCTGTCCAGTTTCTAAGTTTTCATTTATATTTTGCTTTCCAAGTTGCTCTGTATTCTTCGTCCCTTTTTCCAATCCTTCGCCCAGATTCTTTTCAGTTAGAACTTGTCCTTTAGCTGAATTTGCTAAATTCTCTTGTTTTACAATCGGTGTATCTTTGGAAGAATTCGGTACAGTTTCATTTGCATTTTTCTTTGCATCAAGAACTTCACTATTATTTTTTTCTTTCACTTCATTTTTAGATAAAGCTTTATCCTGCGCCTGTCCTTGCTTAGTCGGGTCCTGCTCATTCGCAATAGGTTTTTCTGCAACTTCTGCTCCAGAATTCTCACTTTTAGCTGAAGGGATAAAAAACTTAATCAGCTGTTGTAAAATATCTGTCTCTGGTGATTTTTGTATTGGCGCTTGAACAAGCGAAAAATTATTCAGCAATAATAACTGTATTTCTTGGGGAAGCTGATTAAACTCTTTTCCTTCTAACAATTGCAAAGCAATTTTATTTAAATTCGTTGCATTAATCTCTATCCCATTTTCTTTTCCATTCAAATTTAAATTTGCGAACAATGTTTTAAAGATTTCAGGAAGTTTCTCTATTGAACTTTGTGTAAACTCAACCCCTAATTGTTCAAGAAATTTCGCTAAAATAGTTAACTGCTCCAAACAAGCTTTCTGACTTTGAATTGTATCTGATAAGCCTTGGCTTACAGAGGATTCTAAGGAAAAAGAGCTTTGCAATATTTCATTCATCATTTTTTGTAACTCTGGAGGAAGTTCTTGCTTTACGTCCATCTTATCTAAAATAGTCTTCGTTAATACATTTAATGTGCTTTGTACGGAGTTTTCGATATTGACTTCAGTTTTCGGTTGAAATGACGAAGCACTGCTAACATTAGGCTTACTCTGCGTACTAGACACTTGACTTGGACGGTCAACGCTGCTCACATTTGTATTTACATTATTCATCGACATTGATTGCTCACCTCCAAAGATTTAATTGGTTCAAAGGTTCTGCGATGAAATTCGCACGCTCCATAAGTTTGAATCGCTTGGATATGCTCTGCTGTACCATACCCTTTATTTTTAGCAAAACCATACATCGGATATTTTTTGTCAATTTCATCCATTAGCCTATCTCGTTCAACTTTTGCTACAATAGAAGCTGCTGCAATTGATGCACTTAATGCATCTCCTTTAATAATTGAGATGGATGGAACAGCTAATTTATCCAACTTAACTGCATCAATTAATACAGCCTCCACCTGTGGCTGTAATTCATCTATGACCTGATACATCCCCTGAATTGTCGCCTGATAAATATTGATTTCATCAATAACCTTTTCAGAAATAACCGCTCTTTTTATCTTGATTGCATGATCTAAAATAAACTGATAAATAGTTTCCCGTCTATTTTGTGAAAGTTTTTTAGAATCATTAATATAGGGAATATGTATTCCTAGCGGCAATATCACCGAAGCAACGACGACGGGACCAGCCAATGGCCCTCGCCCAGCTTCATCAACACCAGCGATAAAATTTATTCCTTTTTTCTTTAATTGAAACTCATAATGATATAACGTTTGTACACGAGCCTTTTCCAACTGTAATTTATCCCACTTTTTAATCAGTTTACTTATTGTACTACGAGGATCATTACGCAGTTCATCTATTTGATCACTTGTAAGTTTATCTAAGTTTATTAATTCAGCTAATTGAGCTGACGTTATTTTCTCCATTTTCCTACTAATCTCCAAAAATATTTTTAACATTTAATATTCGGTTAATAATAATAAATCCCTTTATCAATCAATAGAAAAGAACTGTCGACATTCATCGACAGTTCTTTTCTATTCTTCTTTTAATTCACTAAGTACCACTTGATCTATTTCATCTACATCCGCGATCTGTACACTAATAATTTCCTTGCTTGCCGTAGGAACATTTTTCCCTACATAATCAGCTCTGATCGGCAGCTCTCTATGTCCGCGATCAACTAATACCGCCAATTGAATAATACGCGGTCTTCCCATATCGATCAATGCATCTAATGCTGATCGAACAGTTCTCCCTGTATATAAGACATCATCAACTAAAATAATGATTTTTCCTGTGATATCAACAGGAATTTCTGTTTGGTGAACGACCGGTTGATAAGCTAAAGTAGATAAATCATCACGATATAATGTAATATCGAGCGTTCCCACCGGAACTTTTACCCCTTCTATCTTTTCTATTTCTTTAGCAATCTTCTCCGCAATAGGGACACCACGCGTTCTAATTCCAACAAGAATAATATCTTGTATCCCTTTATTTTTTTCATTGATTTCATGCGAAATACGCGTTAGCGCACGTTTGATTGCCTGACTATCCATAAGAATAGTTTTTTCAATAATATTTTTCATGTAAATTCCTCCTATCGCTTCATTTTTAACCTTAAAACTTTTAGAATTTTTTCCATATCCTCCGGCAATGAAGCAGAAAAAAACATTTTTTTCTCTGTAATTGGATGGACAAATTCTAAAGTAGCAGAATGAAGTGCCTGTCCTTCAATTTTAAACGGTGACTTTAGCGTGCCGTATTTAGGATCTCCTAAAACCGGATGCCCGATATAAGTCATATGTACTCTAATCTGATGTGTCCTTCCTGTTAAAAGGCTACATTCCACTAATGTATATTCGCCAAAACGTTCAAGCACTCTAAATTTAGTTATCGCATCTTTGCCACCTTCAAAAACAATCGCCATCTTTTTCCGATCCGTGGCGTGACGGCCAATTGCCCCTTCAATAACACCCTCATCTTCTTTAATATTTCCGTATACAATCGTCAAATATTTTCTTTGTGCTGTCTTAGCTTTTATTTGGGCGGCTAAATTCAAGTGTGCAATGTCGCTTTTTGCAGCAACCATAACACCTGATGTATCTTTATCGAGTCGATGAACGATTCCCGGTCTAATTTCACCATTAATTCCAGATAAATCATCACAATGAAATAAAAGCGCATTAACTAAAGTACCAGTATAATTTCCAACTGCCGGATGTACAACCATACCTCTTTTTTTATTTATCACAATCAAATGCTCATCCTCATATAAAATGTCTAATGGGATATCTTCTGGTACAATTTCTACTGGTTTAGGCTCCTCTATTGTAACATCTATTTTATCTGATAATTTAAGCTTATAATTTGATTTCACAACTCTGTCATTCACAAAAATTTGGTTTTGTTCAATTTTTTTCTGAATATGCGAACGCGATAAATTTTCTATATGATCTACTAAGTAAAGATCCAATCTTTGATTTACATCATTTTCTGTAATCATAAAGGTAAATTGATTACTCATTTTTTTCTCCCTTCATCTTACAATCTGCATAAAACATTGTAATAATAATCATACCTACGCCAACAACAATAAAAATATCTGCAATATTAAAAATAGGCCAAATTTTAAAGTCAAAAAAATCTACAACTAATCCAGTCCTTATCCTATCTATCAAATTCCCTACAGCTCCGCCAAAAAGCATCCCCACACCAAGTCTAAGCATTTTAGATTTTTGAGGGATGAGTGGATATATATATCCCGTCATTAGAATCATAATTGTAGCAATTAAAATAAAAAACAGTCGCTGATTTTCTAATATTCCAAAAGCCGCTCCTGGATTTAATATATAGGTAATATGGAATATCCCTTCTATCACAGGAAGGGAATCTCCTAATTCCATACTATTTTCAATAAGAAATTTACTAATTTGATCTAACAAAATTATCCCAATAGCTAAAAAATATATCGGCACACGCGTTCTCCTAACACAAATTTTTTCATTCTTACATTGCTTTATTATATCATCTTACTTAATTTATTAAAACTTACTACTTAAATCAATTCTGCATCTTCTAAAAACAACCCTTTATTTAATTATCGAAAAAGATTTTAGCCATCTACAAAAAGAAAATTCAGTAATCCTTTTTCTTTGAAAATATAAAATAAGCCCACAAACAATAAGAAGTAAAGTAACAAATATGCTGAATTGGGGGGAGCAGAAAACATTCTCACCTATGATTGAATAAATTAAAATTCCTGGAATTTGTCCAATTCCAGTCACAATAATAAAGTAAAAAATTTGCATTTTGGATAGCCCGCAACTATAACTAACCACTTTAAAAGGTACAATGGGAATAATACGTGCTGCTAAAACACCAAATAAACCATTTTCCCGGATATAATTATTAAATATTGTCAAGTAATGTTCGGGAACAATCCTTTCTATGATAACTTTCCCATAAAATCTTGACAATAGAAAATCTATAATCGCACCTAATAATGCTCCAATCCAGGAGTATAAAGCCCCTAATTGCCAACCAAATAACCAAGAATTTGCCAAAGTAATAATCATTCCTGGAATAAAAGGAAACAATGACTGAAAAATCATAATAAGAATGCTCATGATAGGCATCCATATTCCATATGAAATTAAAAAGTTCTTCATTTCTTCAATATTCGCACTTCGCAATATTTCTAATACATCTTTGCAAAATTTCTGTAATTCCGGAACTAAATAATACAAAGAGAATATCCCAATGATGGATAAAAATCGTATTGTTAAGCCTTCTTTATTCTTCACAGTATCTCCTCTTTAAGTTAATTAAACCTATTACAAGTTACCTTGTTTTGCTTCAATGATATGAAGGATTTGGACAATAAAATCTCCAATAACAGGTAAATTCAATACAATCAATCGACTTAACAAATCAATAAGAATTGCAAAAACAATTGTAGCACCTACAGCTATTCCTAATCCTTTAGAGATCCCAGCCAAAAAATTCAAATAAATAATTTTAGATGGTTTCTGTAATAAATCAATATACTCAGCAATTCTCATAGATTCTAATCGATCAGCTAACTTATCTATTTGTTTATCCAACTTATTTATACGCTCATTTTCCATGACAAAACCTCCATTTATAGCATTGCCATTTAATATAAGAAAAAACGGGCTAAGCCCGTTTTTTCTTATATTAAAGTTGTTTTACAACTTCAGCACAACGTTTGCATAAAGTTGGATGTTCAGTATCAGCGCCTACTGAATCATCATAAATCCAGCATCGTTCACATTTATCACCTTCGGCTAATGTTACCTCAACGGCAATTTCTTTTTCTGGATTTTTATATACGCTTTCTCCTAAAGCTTTATCAGTACCTTCAATAACATTTACTTGAGAAACAATCAAAATTGAAGGTAAAGCTTCCTTGATATTCATTAATTCACTATATGTTACTCCATCTGCATAAATGTTTAATTTAGCATCTAACGGATGTCCAATCACTTTATTGCGGCGAGCAATCTCTAATGCTTTTGTTAATTCACCACGCATAGCTAAAACATTACTCCATTTTTGTTCTAACTCGGCATTCAAATATTCAGGCTGCGCTTTTGGCCATGCTGCAAGCTGTACGCTGTCAGGCATCCCGGTTTCTTTTTGCATATACTTCCACACCTCTTCAGAGGTAAAGGTAAGAATCGGCGAAATCATTTTGACTAATGTTTTTAAAATTTCATACATCGTCGTTTGAGCTGCACGTCTTTCCAGAGAATTTGGCAAAGATGTATATAATCGATCCTTTAAAATATCCAAATAAATCGAACTTAAATCAACTGTACAGAAATTATGAATCGTATGATAAACCACATGGAATTCATAATTTTCATATGCCTCAGTAACCGTCTCGCGAACTTGTTCCAAACGTAATAACGCCCATTTATCCAGATCTTTTAATTCAGCATAAGCTACTTTATCTTTGTTAGG
The DNA here is from genome assembly GCF_030273445.1 of Selenobaculum gibii. Lineage (NCBI taxonomy): Bacteria > Bacillati > Bacillota > Negativicutes > Selenomonadales > Sporomusaceae > Anaerosinus > Anaerosinus gibii. Next base: position 1,233,060 of record NZ_CP120678.1, on the reverse strand, counting down.
GTCAAACCCATTTGTATTGCCAAGAATATAACGGAACGTATTACGAATTTTCCGATAAACTTCTGACATTTGTTTTAAAATATCTTGCGACAAGCGAATATCTGCTTGATAATCAGCTGATGCAACCCATAAACGTAGAATATCCGCACCAAATTTACTAATAATGTCTTTTGGAGCCACGACATTTCCAATAGATTTAGACATTTTACGACCATCACCATCAACGACAAAGCCATGGGTCAGTACAGCTTTATATGGTGCTTTACCACGCGTTGCAACTGATGTTAATAGGGAAGATTGGAACCAACCACGATGTTGGTCACTGCCTTCGAGATATAAATCGGCCGGCCAAGCCAAACCTTCGCGCTGTTCTAATACAGAAGCATGACTTGAACCACTATCAAACCACACATCCATAATATCGCTTTCTTTACGGAAATGGTTATGACCACATTTCGGACAAACAAATCCCTCTGGTAAAATTTCTTCTGCAGTTTTCGCCCACCATGCATTAGATCCTTCTTCTTTAAATAAGTCTTTTATTGCATGAATTGTATCATCATTAATAATATGTTCATTACATTTTTTGCAATACATAATTGGAATCGGCATCCCCCAAACACGTTGACGTGAAATGCACCAATCATGACGATCTGCCACCATATTATGAATTCGATTTTCACCCCAGGCAGGAATCCATTTTACATCTTCAATTGCTTTTAAAGCCGCGTCCCTAAACCCATCAACAGAGGCAAACCATTGTTCAGTAGCACGATAAATGATTGGATTTTTACAACGCCAACAATGTGCATATTGGTGACGAATGGAACCATTGCCAAGTAATTTTCCCGATGCAGCTAAATCCTTAATAATTGGTACATTTGCATCATGAACAAGCATACCTTCATATTTCCCAGCCTCACTTGTAAATTTACCACTAGCATCTACAGGGCTGATAATCGGTAATTTACATCTCATTCCCGTTTCAAAGTCATCTTGCCCATGTCCCGGTGCTGTATGAACACATCCGCTACCTTGTTCTAATGTTACATAGTCGGCAGTTACAACCGGTGATTGTCTGTCAATGAATGGATGAGCAAACACCATTCCGGCTAAATCTGCACCTTTTATCTTCGCTAAAACCTTATATTCATCTTCAATTTTGCACTGTTTCATTACACTTTCAATTAGGCCAGAAGCCATTAAATAAACTTCTTCGTTTACTTGCACCCAAGAATATTCAAATTCTGGACTAACTGCAATTGCAACATTGGCAGGTAACGTCCAAGGTGTCGTTGTCCAAATAACAGCATAAACCTTACTTGCATCCACGCCACTCGGTAAATTATTCTTCGCATCAATTAAAGGGAATTTTACAAAAATTGCATGAGATTTTTTCTCTGCATATTCAATTTCAGCCTCTGCTAAAGCCGTTTCACAAGAGGTACACCAATAAACAGTTTTAAGCCCTTTATAAATATGACCTTTTTTCGCCATTTCACCAAATACTTCAATTTGCTTTGCTTCGTATTCTGGTTGCAAAGTCACATAAGGATGGTCCCAATCGGCCTGAACTCCTAAGCGTTTAAAATCCTCTCTTTGAATATCAACATATTTTAACGCATAATCTTTACACTCTTTGCGTAAAGCTAGTGCATCTAATTCATGTCGATTTAACCCTAAGATTTTTATTGCTGCGTGTTCAATTGGCAATCCATGTGTATCCCAGCCTGGAACATACGGGGTATCAAAGCCCCGCAATGATTTATACTTCATAATAATATCTTTTAATACTTTATTTAAAGCATGTCCCATATGAATATTTCCATTCGCATATGGAGGCCCATCATGTAAAATAAATTGTGGCTTGCCTGATGCTTGCTCACGTCGTTTTTGATAAATATTTATTTCTTCCCAATGTTTTAACATTTCCGGTTCTCTTTGTGGCAAATTACCGCGCATCGGAAATTCAGTATCTGGTAAATTTAAAGTTTTACTATAATCCAAAATATTTCCCTCCAAAAGTAAGTAAAATAAAAAAACCTCTCCATCCCCAAAAAGGGACGAGAGGTTATTCCCGTGGTACCACCCTAATGACTTATCTCATAAAAAGCCACTTTTGACGTTATAACGTTCGTCATTCGGCGCAATCTACTTTACGTTCAATCCGCAGTTCAAGAGTGATCTTCATTAACAACTTCTATCGAGCTCCCACCATTTCCCGACTCGCTGAAAAAATGATTGCTAATTACTCTCTCTATCATAACTATTTAACATATAATGAACAGCTAACTACGAGATATTATACAAAATTAATATCTCGTAGTCAAATTCTTTATAATTTATTCTTCCTCTGCCTCATCAGAATCTTTTAATAACTCTAATTGAGTCAAAACCAATGTACGCATTCTTGTTCGATAAAGCTGTGATCTCTGGTTTATTTCTTCATATTCAGTCATTTTTTCTTTTACTTTTAGATTTGCTTCATCAAGCAAACGCTGTCCTGTAACCTTTGCTTCTTTTATAATGAGCTCTGCTTCTTTTTTCGCATTTAATTTCACTTCTTCTGCAGTTTCCTGAGCTACAACTAAAGTATTATGTAAAGTATTTTCCAAATGCTGAAAATGTTCAACTTTAGTTTTAAGTTTATCAATAGAATCCTTTAAGTCAACATTTTCACGATATAGTTGCTCATAATCTTTAACAACCCTATCTAAAAACTCATCAATCTCATCTTCATTATAACCGCGAAAACTTCTTTTGAATTCTTTATTATGAATATCTAATGGTGTAAGCATGCATACTCCTCCTCAAATATCACTTTATATGTATCTTTTTAATACAATACTAATTCTACCTTTTTTAGTTTGTCCACGGATTTCCTCTACTTCAACTCTGCCTCGCCCACGCATTGAGATAATATCCCCAACTTTTATTGTCTGTGAAGCACCTTTGATTGATTGCCAATTTAGTTTTACTTTTTCTGTTGCAATATCCGCAACAATTTTACTACGTGATGAACTAAAACCTGCTGCAGCAACTGAATCAAGTCGAAGCGATGCTACAGTTGCCCTAATCTCTTTACACCGCTCTTCTTTAGGTTCAATTTCACTTAAATCACATTCTTCTACACTAATACTTGCCGCTCCAATTTGAATAAAATTCTGCATAACATATTCATAAATGGTGCTATCTACTAATATTTTGCAATGATCACTTTTCACTAATAGATCACCAAGGACATTTCTTTCGATACCAAGGCCAATTAAAGAGCCGAGGATATCCCTATGCGAAATATGATAATACTTATCATTCCAAGTCGCTTTGATTACCTTTATCGCAAAATCCTCATTGCCAAGAAAATCTTTATGTTTAAAGGAAACCCGCTGCCGCTCAGCTCCATAGTACCCCCCAGAACTATTAATTTCTATATTATCGTAAGACGCGGCAATCGTCTCAGCAATTGTATAGCCATACGGGTCTAAAAATTCACTCACCTTATACTTGCGATTTTTAGACACAAGCTCTGCAATGTCAAGTAATCTAGCCGCAATTTCCGCCCCTTCAGTTCCACGATAATATCTCAATATTTTTTCACGATCAGCCATTCTTTTTCCCCATTGATTTAGATTTATTCGTTGCAGATTCAACCGCATCAATTAAAGCACTTCTTACAGCACTTTTTTCTAATTCGTAAATTCCTGCAATAGTTGTTCCTCCTGGAGAAGTGACCATATCACGAAGCTCAGCCGGATGTTTGCCTGTCTCCAAAACCATTTTCGCTGCCCCCAACATCGTTTGAGCAGCAAGTGTAATTGATACATCTCGAGTTAATCCCATCTTTACTCCAGCATCAGCTAAAGCATCAATAATAACAAAAGCATATCCCGGACCACTACCTGACAATCCCGTTACTGCGTCCATGGCGCTCTCACTTAAAACAACTGCCTTACCAACTGAATCAAAGATTTCTAATGCAATTTTTTTATCGTCTTCTGTCGCATATTGTCCCATTGCAATTGCCGCCATTCCTTCTCCTACTGCTACTGGCGTATTAGGCATGACGCGAATTACGGGTTGTTCTGAAAAATATCTTTGTAAGGATTCTAAAGTCAATCCAGCAACAACAGAGATAATTAAGGTGTCCTTTTTTACACTTTTATAAATAGACTTTAAAATACCATGAACAACTTGTGGCTTCACTGTTAAAAATAAAACATCTACACTACTTCCAACAATATTTCCTTCACCTTGAGCTTCAATATTATATGTAGTTTGTAAATATGCTCGACGTGATTCAATAATCTCAGCTACATTAATATTTCTTGCAGGAACTAATCCTGCTTTGATTATCCCACTTAAAATAGCTTCAGCAATTGCCCCGCCACCAATAAATCCAATCTTTAAATTATCCAAATTGCTTCCTCCTATTTATTTAACCAAGGCATAACTAACTCAGATTCTTCTTCATTCTTAGGGGTATAAGCTACATCAACATTACTTGGAGTACATAAAAAGATATTGTTTCCAACCTTTTTAATCGTTCCTGCTAACGCATAAACTGTTCCACTAATAAAGTCAATCATACGCCTAGCTACTTCTTGATCTGTATTCTCAAAATTAACCACAACCGGTTTATGGTTTTTTAAATGATCTGCAATATGTTGTGCATCATCAAAGGAAAACGGCTCTACTACAATTACTTTTACCGATGGTTTCACCGCAGTGATATTAGCTTTTGGCATATTGATTACATTGCTAAAGGAAGTTGCGGTTGAACTAGTTCCTGCTGCCTTTTTGGATTTCGTCTCATTGACATTTTCAGTAGGTAATGGAGATTCCTTAAATTCCTCATCAGTATCCACCGTATCCATAAGACCTAATTTTCCACACACTTTATCTAAAAAACTCATTTTTTCCCCTCCATCAATATTGCCGTTGGCCAAAAATCCCTGTGCCAACTCTAATTAAATTTGCACCTTCTTCTATAGCTACCATATAATCATTGGTCATTCCCATAGATAACCAGTCCATAGAAACATTTTTAAAACTCTTCAGCTTCAAATTACAAAAAATCTGGAACAATTCTCTAAATATTGGTCTGGCATCTTCAACGTTGTTATAGTGTGGCGCAATTGTCATTAAACCGCATAAATGAATATGATCATATTGTCCAACAGAATCTAAAAATGGTTCTATTTCTTTTGTAGAAATACCAAATTTACTTTTTTCCTCTGAGACATTTACCTGAAGTAATACCTTTTGTATCTTATTTATTTTGTTAGCGACACGGTTAACTTCAGCCATTAACCTTTCACTATCAATCGAATGAATTAAATCAAATAAATCTACTGCATACTTTGCTTTGTTTGTCTGTAGATGTCCAATTAAGTGCCATTCTACTGAACGATCTAATGTTTCAACCTTTTGCATTGCTTCTTGAATGCGATTTTCTCCCACAAATTTTACTCCATGGTCTATCGCTTCGCGCATTGCATTTACGTCATGATTTTTTGTTACTGCAATTAATTTTACATTTTCATCAAAATAGCGATTTCTATTTCCTTTCGCTATTTCTATATTTCGCATAACCTGGGTTAATTTTTCTGCAATCAACGATAACCCCTCCATCATATGGATAATTCGAGAAGAAATATAAATATCCTCTACTAAAATATCATCAAAACAAATATTTGTTAACTTTTTAATTGAATTATCGCTGCAATTCGTCCTGTTTTTCCTTCATCAGCACGATAGGAAAAAAATACATCTGAATTGCATTTTGTACAAACATTGCTACAAATTATATTTTTATCAAGAACACCAATATTCTTTAGCTGAAGCCTATTTGCTTCCCATAGATTAATTTTCCATTTTTCTTTTGAAGTTTGCTTGTAAGTAAGCGAAGGAAACGCCTGCTTAAATTGTGTATACACAGGTTCATCTACTTCAAAACAGCATGGGCCTATAGATGGTCCAATTCCAATTAAACAATCTTCTGGCCTTGAATTAAATGAACTTCCCATAGCTTGTACAGTTTTTTGAGCAATTCCGTGTACAGTTCCTTTCCAACCAGCATGACAAATTCCAATTGCTTTTTTTATTGGATCAAAAATTAAGATGGGAACGCAGTCTGCAAAAAACATCATCAATGGTAAATCGGGTACATTGGTAATCAGTCCATCTGTGTTTTCAATTGCCTCCTCATAATCGAAGGCCCCCCGCCCCAAGTAAGATTCATCGACACAAAGAACATTCGTTCCGTGAACCTGTTGCGCAGTTACTATTTTTTTTGCATCGATTCCTAATCCTAAGCAAAAAGCCTCGCGATTTTGCCATACATCTTTCGAATTGTCACCATTATGCAAAGCTAAATTCAAAGAGGAAAATTCAGCCTTACTAACACCATGAAATCGTGTAGATATTGCTTGGGTAACTAAGTTAGAATTAAAGTGATTAAAAAATCCATACCATAGATTATTTTTGCATTTTATATAAAAACGACACATCTTGTCACATCCTTATTCACTGTGTTTACAAACTCCACATCGATTACAGCCATCAAAACATTTTATTGTTTTTTTCTGTTCGGCAGCTTTTAGCAATTCATCATAAAGATATTGCTTCGTAAACCCCATATCTAAAGTTTCCCATGGAAATACTTCATCTTTATCTCTGGTTCGATATAAGTAAAAAGAATCCTCTAAGCCATTTTGTTCCAGGGAAACTTTTAGCTTTTTACTTCCACCTAGTTGATAAGCGTCATAAATAGCCTTTCCAACCCTTCGGTCTCCGCGCGCGAGTATTCCTTGCACATAAGCTTCTTTAGGAGATTCCATAATAATTTCGATTCCTTTAATTCCCTTTAACGATTGTTTTATCTGCTTTAACTTATAATCGATATTTTTTAAATCGTCCATTGGCAACCATTGAAATGGGGTAAAAGGTTTAGGAATAAAAGGATTTATACTCAAAGTAATCGTTCCTCGGCAGTTTAACTTTTCTCTATAGTCTTTTATCTTCTTTGCCATTTTAATAATTTCTTCAATATCGTCATCTGTTTCAAATGGCAAACCAATCATAATGTAGAGCTTTAAATTTTTTATTCCCGCGTTGACTGCGATATTTATTGCCCGAAATAAATCCTCTTCATTAATCCCTTTATTTATTACATTACGTAATTTTTCACTTCCAGCCTCAGGCGCTAAAGTAATTGTCTTCAATCCACTTTTAGCTAAAGAATCGGCTAAATCATTCGTAAAAGAATCAGCCCTTAATGACGCAACCGACATACTCATATCAAGTCCCAATATATCTTTACATAATGCATCAACTTCAGGATAATCTGAAATGGCAGCTCCCATCAATCCGACTTTTTTCCCAACTTTTTTTATTTCTTCTAAATTTACTTTTAGCTTTTCTAATGAACGCGTCCTAGGCTTTCTAAAACAATATCCCGCCATACAAAATCGACAATGTCTGCCACAACCACGAGCTATTTCTAGTAAACATAACCCACCAAATTCAGTTTTATCCGTAAAAATGACACTCTGAGCATCAAAATCATCTAAATTTTCTACCCATTGACGAGTTACTTTCTCTGGTACACTTGTAAGATGTATAACAGTTAATTGATTATTTTCATTAAGCTGGTGCCGATAAAATTTAGGAATATAAACACCTGGAATCTTCGTAAAGGAAAGCAAGACTTCATCTCTTGATAACCCTTGATCAATTGCTGAAAAATATACATCCATAAGCTCTTGAACGGTATTTTCTCCCTCACCAATAACAAAAACATCAATAAAATCACTTAATGGTTCTGGATTAAAAGTTGCGCAAGGTCCCCCTGCGATAACAATCGGATCCATGTCGCTTCTATCTTTTGCAAATATTTTCACTTTTCCCATATCTAATATCTTGATGATATTAAAATAATCCATTTCAAAGGATATACTAATCCCGATGAGCGGAAATTTGTACAATGGCATCTGCGTCTCTAAGCTTAGCAAAGGAGTATTCGTTTTGATAAACTCTGCTTCAAATTTTTTCTCCGGCAAAAAGAAGCGTTCACATGCAATATCTTTGCGCGCATTTAATAACTTATATAAAATATGAATCCCCAAATTCGACATACCTACATGATATGAATTGGGATATACTAATGCAAATGGTGTTCTTTGACCTGCCGGAAAAGTAATATATCCTTCTTCCTGGTCTAATATTTTATTTAGGGCTTCTTTTATTACCCACGACATATAAAACTCCTCCAAATCTTAAATAAAAAACTGCCCACAAATATGTGGGCGTTTAATTATTTATAGCAAATTACTACAAATGAACAATTCTATCATTTAACTCATCATATTTTGCATCATTAAAACGATTAATTGTGCTTAAATATCCTGTAATTCTGCGAATACGCTTAATATTATTTTGCTTGCATAATGGACAGCTATCTGAATGAACTACACCAATATACCCACAATTTTCGCAAAAATCCACCGGGAAATTGATTCCTGCATAACCTATATCAGAAGCCTTCATATGACGAATGATATCTTCCACCGCACTAAGATTATTAATTGGCGGTGCATCAAATTCAACATAACTAATATGCCCTGCTAAAGTATATTTATGATAAATTCCTTCCAACTGAATTTTTTCATATGCATTAATTTTATAGTTTACTGGGATATGAAACGAATTGGTATAATAATCCTTATCATTCACACCATTTATTATGCCATATTGAGCTCGGTCAAGTTTGACAAAACGCCCTGCTAAACTCTCAGCAGGAGTAGCAATTAAAGAAAAATTAAGACCATAGCGCTCCGTTGCTTTATTCATCTTATTATGCATAAAAGCAATAATCTCTTCGCCTAAAAGTTGCGCTTCCTTGCTTTCTCCATGATGCTTTCGCATTAACGCATATAAGGCTTCTGCTAAACCTATAAACCCTACCGATAAAGATCCATTCTTTATCACATCTTCTATTCTATCATTAAAATTTAATTTTTCCGAATCTAAATATACGCCTTGTCCCATTAAAAAGGGCATATCTTTCACTTTTAAATTTCCTTGTACTTTAAATCGATGTAATAATTGTTCAACCACTAGGTCTATCAATTCTGTAAGTCGTTGATAAAAAGCAATTAAATCCCCTCTCGCCTGTATTGCCACTCGCGGCAAATTAATCGTCGTAAAGCTTAAATTTCCTCTTCCATCTGTAACCTCTGGTCCGCAAACATTTGCCATAAGGCGAGTTCTACAGCCCATATAGGCAATCTGATTTCCATAAATTTTATTAAATGAAGCATCAAGAAAACTAAAGGTAGGATTTAATCTTTGCGCTGCTACTCGAATCGCCAATTTAAACAAGTCGTAATTAGGATCCCCGGGATTAAAATTAATTCCCTCTTTTACTTTGAAAATAATATTAGGGAAAATTGGGTTTTCACCACGTCCCAGCCCCTTTTCATAGGCAAGTAAAAGATTTTTTGTAACCCTCCGACCGCTTTCTGATATATCCGTCCCTAAGTTAATGCTTGAAAAAGGAACCTGCGCTCCCGCTCTACTATGCAAACTATTTAAATTATAGATGAAGGCTTCCATCGCCTGGTAAACTTCATCATTTGATGCTTTTTCCACAAATGCTGCCATATCACGATCAAAGAAAGCAAAGGATTGTCCTCCGTGCATATCATTTTGCGAACTCTGCAAAATAATTGCAGCCAATGCAGTAGCCGCATTAGGGCGTTTAGGAGGTCTAATGTAACCATTTCCATTATTAAAGCCATTTTTTAATAACTTTCCTAAAGGAATTTGTACACAATTCAATGTCTTACCATAATAATCCAAGTCATGAATATGAATATCGCCACACATATGTGCATTAGCAATTTTTTCCGGAATCAATCGATTTAAATAGTAAACTTTACTTGCAGCACTAGCAATTTGTAACATTTTAGCAGATGGAGAATTTGATATATTCGCATTTTCTCTACTTGTTTCTATTAAAATTTCTGCAACCGTATCCATTAAATCAGATTTAGCATCTCTAATTTTCGTTCTTCTATCCCTGTATAAAATATATGCCTTTGCCGTTTTAGCATGACCAGTTTCAATCAGTACTTTTTCTACAGTATCTTGTACTTCTTCAACGCTAAAAATTTTTTCTCTATATTTTTCCTTTAAAATTTTTAATACTTCTAACGTTAATTCCATTGCTAATTGCCGATCTGCTCCACCAACTGACTTTGCAGCTTTAAAAATTGCTTCAGTTATATTATGTTCATCAAAATCAACTTCCCGCCCATCACGCTTTTTTATCTTGTTAAACATTCTATTCCTTCTTTCCAACACTGTTCGCAATCAAATTTTCTAATTCTTGAAAGAATTCATGCACATCAGCAAACTTGCGATATACAGAAGCAAATCGAACATACGCCACTTGATCAAACTCTTTAAGATATTTCATTACAACTTCGCCAATAACTTGACTTGAAACTTCTCTTTCCATCGTATTACGAATCTCTTTTTCAATTTGATTTGTCAATACGTTAATAGAGTCTATTGGAATTGATCTTTTTTCACATGATCTCAATATTCCATTAAATAATTTATCTCTATCAAAAGGAACTCTCCTCTCATCCCTTTTAATCACCATAAACGGAATTTTTTCAACAACTTCATATGTAGTAAAGCGTTTTCCACAATTTGAACATTCACGTCTTCTTCTTATCGTTGTTCCTTCCTCCGCAGCCCGTGAATCTACTACTTTACTATCTCCAATACTACAATATGGACAATTCATTATAGACCTCCTAGATTTATCAAAACCTTTATTTAAAATAAAAGTATATTACTCTCTATATCTTGTACTAGACCTATTTTAAATACGTCATATATAGTGCAAATCCTGCTTTTAAAAACAAAAAAATCGCTAAATTCCTATAAAAGGTTTAGCGATCTGGCATTTCATGATTTTACTGTATATATTTCATTTGTTTCAACTAAAATAACATCTGCACCTATTTTATTAATTTTATGCCAAGGAATTACGATATCTTCCCCTCTAGTAAACAACCCAAAAAATTTTCCCGTTCCCGGAACAACTAACGCTGTCATTTTTCCCGACTCTAAATCAAACTCTATATCTGAAACACTTCCTAGTTTTCTTCCGTCATGTATACTAATCACATCTTTCATTCGTAAATCATATGTTCTTAGCATTGTTCATATCCTCCTGACTACTGCTTGGTTACTATAGTATATGAACAAGTAAAAAAAATGTGCTAGTAAAATTACATATATTCTTTCAATAATTCTACAATCTTAAATTTGAAATGAATGTCTTCATCTTTTGCTTCAGAATCCGATAACATAACTGAATTTACTTTACTCTCTTCTACGAAACATAGAGGCGGATACAACACACACCACCAATTACTCCCTTTTGCCTCTCCAATTAGTATGCGAACAGCTTCATACTGACCTGCTGGTAAAACTAAGTCGCCATATGATTTGATAGGAAATTCAAAAACACCTAGTTCTAAATCCACAGAATAATGATAACCATTTTCATGAATTACTTTATAAGCTAATTCAATCAATGCATTCTTATTATCAATAATAATCTGTCTCGCATCTGAATTTTTTTCTGCCAACTTCATTTTAGGTTCTAAATACGCTAAAATACCATCTCTAACCTTTTGTTTTAGTATTTGGTCTTCATTACTATCACTATTAGCTAGAACATGTAAGCGAATTAAGCCTAGTTCCTTTTCATCGGGTGCATTACGTGCAATTGCTTCAGAAAAAAAACTCCATCCAACTGCACAAAAAATATACAATAATAAAACTATAAATATCTTTTTCCTGGAAACCTTCACTATACTCCTCCTAAATGTGTTTACGCATATGTCCTAAAGCGGCCTTTTCCAAACGTGATACTTGTGCTTGTGATATTCCAATTTCTTCAGCTACTTCCATCTGTGTTTTTCCCTCAAAAAATCTTAATGTCAATATATGTTTTTCTCTTTGACTTAGCTTATGCAAAGCATCTTTTATTGCCACACTTTCTAACCAATTCATATCAAGATTTTTATCATCCCCAATTTGATCCATAACAAAAATAGGATCTCCGCCATCATGATAAATCGGCTCAAATAACGAGATCGGTTCTTGAATTGCATCTAAGGCAAAAACAACTTCCTCGCGTTGAATCTTTAATTCAGAAGCGATTTCATTAATTGAAGGTTCCCTAGAATAGCGATTGATTAATGAGTCTCTTACCTGCAAAGCTTTATATGCAACATCTCGCATCGATCTGCTGACTCTAATTGGATTATTATCTCTTAAATAACGTCTAATTTCTCCAATAATCATAGGAACAGCATAGGTCGAAAATTTAACATTTTGCGATAAGTCAAAATTATCAATCGCTTTCATTAAACCAATACACCCAACTTGAAATAAATCATCTACATATTCTCCCCTGTTATTAAATCTTTGAATCACACTTAAAACTAATCGCAAGTTTCCATGAATCAATTTCTCTCTTGCAGATAGTTCACCACTTTGTAAAATGACAAAAAGCTCCCGCATTTTACTAGCAGAAATTACAGGAAGTTTAGCTGTATTTACACCGCAAATTTCAACTTTATTTATCATCATTTTGTCTTTCCTCCCTCTTATCATTCAAACAAAGTTTAGGAATTTCAAATAAAGTCTATATGCTTTTTATAAACATCTAGATCTTCATCGCTTTTGTTATTATTACCATATAAATTCCATTTCATTCAATGTAAAAAATAAAGCTTATCGGATTAAATGTCCGATAAGCTTTATTGTTCTCATTCCATTTTATTAAATTCTCTTCTAAGTCTTCTGATAATTCTCTTTTCCAGTCTTGATATATACGATTGAGAAATCCCTAATAAATCAGCAACCTCTTTTTGTGTTTTTTCTTTATAATTATCGTTTAATCCAAATCTTAATTCCATGATCTTTTTTTCCCTTTGAGTTAATTTACCCATTGCCGAATATAAAAGATTATGATCGACTTCTTCCTCTATCGATTTATAAATAACATCATTCTCTGTTCCTAATACATCAGACAATAGTAACTCATTTCCATCCCAATCTATATTTAAGGGCTCATCAAAAGACACTTCAGACCTAGTCTTATTATTCCGTCTAAGATACATTAGAATTTCGTTTTCAATACACCTTGATGCATATGTAGCTAACTTAATTTTCTTTACAGGATTAAATGTATTCACTGCTTTAATTAATCCAATAGTTCCAATACTAACTAAATCTTCTATTCCAATCCCTGTATTTTCAAATTTTCGAGCAATATAAACAACCAGCCGTAAATTTCTTTCAATAAAAATATTTTTAACATCCTCACGGTCGGTTTCTAAATAATTTAATAAAGTTATTTCTTCCTCTGGGCTTAAAGGAGGTGGCAATACCTCGCTGCTTCCAATGTAATAAATCTCACATTCTTTTATAAATCCAAATATTTTACATAAAGCGATAAATCGTAATTTAATATTTAACATATTAAGGTTGATATTCATGCATTAACCCCTTTTCAACTAATGTATTTTTATCCGATAACTAACCCAATCATCTAACGAAATAAGCGATTCACACAAAATAAAAGATCTTGGTTCTTTGCTTATAAGACTCCTAACTTCTATAAATAGGAGTGATACCTACAGGGCACAGGCAAGCGGCTAAGTGCCTGAATCTTAGTCTTACTTTATATCAGGATGCAATAACCCTTGATATTGTCCAAACTCAGAGAATGCTTCTTCATGTATTCCAATAGCAACTTTACTTATTGCCGTTAAATTATCGCCAATCATAATTGCATCTGGGTGAAACGCTAATAAAATATGCTTTCCTCCTAAGCTTTTATAAGGAACAAAGAATAAGCGCTTACACCATACATCGTCAAGATTTTGTTCCAATCTACTAATCCATTCTAAAGACGAATTGTTATTTAAAAAATCTATAACAGACTTTGGGAACAAAGGTAATAACGCGTTTTTTTCAATTAATATTACTGGATAATGTCCCTGCATCGTATACAAACGATTTCCCGTATCAATTAAAGTCATCACAGAAATAGATTTGTTTTGATAGACCACCGTAATTTTTTGAAAATTATTTTTTTCTTTCCTTGCCACAGCAATTGATCTAAAAATAAATAAAATGATAATAATACCAATGCTTACTCCACAAACCAATTGAGTAAAAGATAAATAAAATTGATTTTTCGACGCTAACCATCCAATCGGCTGGTAATCCAACATAAATAAATATCCAAATATAGCACCTCCTAAGAGAAAGGAAATAAAATAAAAAGTACCTACTAACATGAGAAAGTTTCGCACTTTTTTCTTGCCAAATAAAATGAAGATTAAACCTAAAGAAATGATAAACTTTATTAAAGGATGAAAAAAAAGCTGATTATTGAATACTAGTCCTATGATTAAATATAAAACAGAAAAAATATTTGCTATAATTAACCGATAAAAATTACAGGGTATATTATTTAAATAGGCAGTTAAATACAATATAATTCCATTTAAGATAAAGTTAATAACAATAAAAATATCAAGATAAATATACATTTTTTCATCATCTTTCTATTGATTCACTTTCCTAAGTATAGCAAAAAAACTTTTCAAAATATGTAAATTTTTAGGTTTCTATTCCTACAAAAAAACTCCATTATCTTCTTAGATAATGGAGTTTTTTCCCTTTTATTTCTTTTTCTCAGTTTTTTTCTTCCTTTGAAATCGTGCTGAGCTCTTTGCTGTTCTCTTTTCATTTAATTGTTTTTGATGCCGCATCGGACGAATTAGGCACTTTGGTCCAAAACCAATTAAATCAGTACGATTCGCTTTTTGTAATGCTTGATACACTAACATATAATTTTTTTCATCACGATATTGCAATAATGCCCTTTGCATCTTTTTTTCTTGGGCATCTTTGGCAACATAAACATTCTCTCCCGTTAAGGGATTTATTCCAGTGTAATACATACAGGTTGATAAACTCCCTGGTGTTGGAATAAAATCTTGAACTTGTTCAGGTCGATAATTTAAATCTCGAATAAATTCAGCCAGCTCAACAGCTTCCTTTAAGGTTGCACCCGGATGACTGGACATAAAATAAGGAACTAAATATTGTTCCTTGCCGATTTTTTCATTCATTTTTCTAAAAGCATCAGCAAACTTAACATAGGATTCTTTTCCTGATTTGCCCATTAAATCCGTAACCTTTTTCGCTATATGTTCAGGTGCAACTTTCAGTTGTCCACTAACATGATGCTCACACAATTCTTGTAAAAATTCATCTTTTGCTTCTATTAGATAATCATATCTAATACCTGATCGAATAAATACTTTTTTTACTTTCGGCAACTTACGTAATGCCCTCAATAATGTTATATAATCTCCATGATTTGCCGTAAGATTTTTACATGGTTTAGGTGCTAAACAAGGCTTTCCCTTACAAGTTCCTCGTTCAAATTGCATTTGGCAAGATGGAATTCTAAAATTAGCTGTTGGTCCACCAACATCGTGAATATAGCCTTTGAAATCCGGTAACTGAGTTAATATTTGTGCCTCTTGTAAAATAGAATCATGACTTCTATTTTGGATAATTCTTCCTTGGTGTGAAACGATCGCGCAAAAAGAACAGCCTCCGAAGCAACCTCTTTGGCTGACCAAACTAAATTTAACTTCTTCAATTGCCGGAACCCCTCCCACTTCCTCATAACTGGGATGATAAGTTCTCATATATGGAAGTGCGTAAATTTCATCCATTTCTTCCATAGTAAGTGGCATCGCCGGCGCATTCTGGACAAGATAAATATCTCCGCTAGGCTGGACAATAGTCTTGCCTCTAATCGGATCTTGCTCTAGATATTGTACCTTAAAAGCCTCAGCAAATTTCTTTTTATTGTCCCTTACTTCTTCAAAACTATGAATTTTAGTATAATCCCACAGGATATCTAAGCTATCAGTTAAGTAACAAGTTCCATTTACCGCCGTAATTAAAGAAATATCAATTCCTGAACTCAACTGTAATGCAATCTCTTTTATTTGTTTTTCGCCCATTCCATAAACTAACATATCTGCCCGACTATCAATTAAAATTGACCGTCTTACACTATCCGACCAATAATCATAATGTGCAAATCTACGTAAGCTAGCCTCAATTCCACCTATTATAATAGGTGTTTTTTTCCACAACTCGCGTACTCTATTAGAATATACAATGGTTGCTCGATCCGGTCTAAGTCCGGCTTTTCCTCCTGGTGAATAGTTATCTTTACTACGATATTTTTTTGCAGCAGTAAATTTATTTAACATAGAATCTAAATTGCCACTTGAAATTAAAACACCTAATCTAGGCCTTCCAAGTTTTTTAAAGTCAGTAGTAGAACGCCAATCTGGTTGAGAAATAATCCCTACTTTAAATCCCGCTTTCTCTAATACTCTACAAATAATTGCTGGCCCAAAACTAGGATGATCAACGTATGCATCACCAGTAATAAATAAAAAATCTAATTGATCCCAGCCTCTAGCTTCCATGTCTTGTTTGCTTATGGGTAAAAATTCCTTCATTATATTCTCCTAATTAACTTTGTCCCTTAATAAATTTCTTTTCTATTACATCTCCTACAGCTCCAAGTTTACCAATTACATTTCCATTATGTGTAACATCAACAACACCAGCATTGCCCAATTTTATAATGATATCATTATTTGCATCCCATGTAAGTACTTCACCTGGATTAGGAATTCCTTCATAAATATTATGATTATCAACTTTTACCTCAGTCCAACATGCTCCCTCGAATTTAAGCGATATTTCTATTGGTTTTGATTGTGGAGCTGTAACTGGCACTGAAACTTCTTTAGGTACTGCAACTACAGTCTTTACTTCTTGTTTCGGTTGTTCCATAGGGGTTTCTGATGAATCTAAGTTTAACATCCAGTATCCACATACCAAAGCAAAAGCCAATCCCCCAATTACAATTTTTTGTTTAATAATATTTCCAAACTCTATTTTATTATTATTTTGAGGTTTTAAACCTTTATTTTCTACTACATTACTTTCAACATCATCCAATATAACATTTGGTGGAGTTTTTTCTTGTCTATATTGATTCACTACTGCATTGCCATCTAAATTTAAGAAGTTTGCATAGGTCTTAATAAATCCTTTTAAGTAAACCTCGCCGGGAATAATATCATATTTATTTTCCTCAATGGATTGTATATACAAGGCACGTATACTCGTTGCCTCTTCAACGTCTCTAATTGTTAATCCTCTTCTTTCACGCTCAGCACGCAATATATCCCCAACCATTTATAAAAGCCCCCTTATATTCACAATCACTTATTGCAAAATCATTATCTTAGGCACTATTATATCCTAATATAGTAAAAACTTGTAGCCTATTTATTAAAATAAGTTTGATTAACCTCTTCCACCGTCATCACAATTTCTCTAGCTTTACTACCAATATTAGGGCCAACTATATGCATTTCCTCCATTGTATCAATCAATCTTCCTGCTCTAGTATAACCAATTCTAAAACGACGTTGTAACATTGATGCAGAAGCTTGTCCCGTTTCTAAAACTAGTCGAATAGCTTTTTCTAACAATTCATCTGAATTATCATGTTCCGCTTTTTCTACAGGTGCTGTTGCATTTTCCGCAAAATTAATAATTTCTTCATTAATTGATGCTTCCCCTTGCGCCTTTATAAACTCAATCAAGGCTTCAACTTCACTATCAGAAATAAATGCACCTTGTACCCGTAATGGCTTTGGCGCACCTACGGGATAATATAGCATATCTCCTTTTCCTAATAACTTCTCTGCCCCTGCTACATCAAGAATCGTCCGTGAATCAATCTGCGAAGAAACTGAAAAGGATATTCTAGAAGGAACATTCGCTTTAATAATTCCTGTAATTACATCAACCGATGGACGTTGTGTTGCTAAAACTAAATGAAGTCCCGCTGCACGTGCTTTTTGCGCTAATCTACAAATTGCATCCTCGACCTCCCCCGGAGCAACCATCATTAAATCAGCTAATTCATCAATAATAATAACGATAGCGGCCATTTTTTCGTCAGCTTCAACAAATCTGTTGTAACGTTCCATATCACGCACACCATTCGCTGCAAACATTGCATATCGCCGTTCCATTTCTTGCACTGCCCAATTTAACACAGCAGCAGCTTTTTTCGAATCTGTAACTACCGGAACCATCAAATGCGGGATTCCATTATAATTGGATAGCTCAACCATTTTAGGATCAATTAAGATAAATTTCACCTCATCAGGTCTCGCTTTAAATAAAATACTTGTGATCAATGTATTGATACACACACTTTTCCCCGATCCCGTTGCACCAGCGACCAATAAATGCGGCATTTTTGCCAAATCTGCTACAATAGCTTGTCCTGCGATATCTTTCCCTAAGCCTACCGATAATTTTGATTTAGCTTCTAAGAATGGTTTTGACTCTAAAACTTCACGTAAATGAACTCCTGACAATTCTCTATTGGGAACTTCAATCCCAATTGCAGCCTTTCCTGGAATTGGTGCTTCAATACGCACGCCAGATGCAGCAAGCTTTAAGGCAATATCATCGGCTAAATTTACAATTTTACTTACTTTTACTCCTGCTGCTGGCTCTAATTCATATCTCGTAACGGCTGGTCCACTACATGCATTAAGCAACTTCACTTTTACATTAAAACTTGCTAATGTTTGTTCTAAAATTTTTGCATTTTCAGCAATTTCTTTATTCATTTTTGAATTTTTCACTTTTGGTAAATCTTTGAGCAAAGCCGCTATTGAAGGGACAATATAATCGTAATGATAATTGCTATTTACTTCCGGTTCCGTTAAAGTTCTTTCTTCAAGCTCGATATTCTTCTCCATCCTTTTGGATTTAATTTCTTCCTCAAAATTATTGTCAATTGAAAAATCGACTTGCTCTATATTATTTTTTTGATAACTATTAACCTCTAAGTCTTTTTCTTGATCGTATATCAGAAGATTTCTCGCTTCTTCTGCTGGCTCAAAAGCATCTTCATTCATTTCATTGGCTGTAGATTTATCTTTTACTTTCTCATAGGTTGCTGCAATCGTTTCCTTTGCTGCATGGATTCCCTTTTCAGCACTTTTCTTAGTCTTCATTAATCCATTCCCTAATGACCAGGTAGAAGCAAGCAGTAACGAAATCAGGGTTACAGAAAAAATAACGATGATTGCCCCATCATAGCCAAAAAGTTTACGCAATAAAAATAAAAATCCACCAGCAAATAATCCCCCACCATTGATTAGGCTACTCGGTAAAATTTCTGATCCAACATCTATCTTAAAATGATGGTAAATACTTAATAGCGAAATATATAAGATTAAAATAGCAAAAAATTTCACCGAGTATACGATTTTTTGTCTTTTCCATATATAACGAAACCCTATTAAAACCATTAATGAAGGTAATATAATAGCCCCTATCCCAAAGAGATATTTTTGTGCCTTAACTAAAAAAGACCCTATAATTCCTGCATTTAATCCTAATAAACTAATGAATCCAATAATCCCTGTAGTGATTAACACGATTCCTAAAAGCTCATATTTTAAATTATTATTAAGTTTCGACCATTTTTTACGCAACTCATACCACTCCTTAACGTGCATTTCTACATCTCATCATAAAATCCTGCAAAAAAAGCATAGTAAAAATTGCTTGTAAAATTAGTTAATCTATACCCAATGCGGATTTAGCTAATTGATCTGCTAATTCATTTCCCTCTACCCCTGTATGGCCGGCTACCTTTTGAAAACTAACCCACTCTAATTCACCTGACATAAAAAGAGAATACTGTTTTGTTATTTCATTATTCGTTTTCCATCTGCCTTCAGCCCATTCTGATATTCCAATATAATCATGATGAATAATTATTGGGCTAATTTTATTTTCTTTTGCCCAGATAATCGCTTTTATTACTGCCTCTAACTCCCCTGCAACATTATGAAGTGCTGCCGCAGCTGAATTTTCTCCAATTCCTTTGCCCGTATAAATCAGTTTATCATCTAAATAAACTGCGAAGCCCCAGCTATATTGTTTATTTAAGTAACTTCCATCTACATAAATATGATATCCATTCAAAAATTCTTCAATTTTTGTTGTCCGTTTCATATCACCCTTTAAATATTCTTCAGCCTCTTGTAAAGAAGAAAAACTTTTGTATAGTGCACCCTTATACCCATGAACTTGTTTTTTGCACTCATCCCAAGTAGAAAAAATACCAATATTTTTTCCTTCTTTAACTGCATAATATTTTTTTCCCATAAATCACATGCTCCTTAGCCTATCGTTACATATCTCAAATATATTGGAAATTTGATTCACTGTACACTCACTGCCGCGTTTAATCGCCAGCATCGCTTGTTTCGTATCACGGAAATTTATATCAACTAAATTAGGGCGAATAATAACATCCGCATATTGCTCCCCCTTTAAAAGAGTCACTTCACGCCCCATAATATCAATACATTGCATTAATATTTCTCCTACAGAATGCAAATCATAAACTGATTGCCCAGCATAACCTAAATCTACCCCAATAATAACATCAGCTCCCATATATGCTAAAATATCCGTTGGCAAATTATTTTTTACAGCACCATCTACCAAAGCCATTTCCTGATATTTTTTGGGATGAAATACTCCGGGAATAGATATACTAGCTCTTATTCCCTCTGTTAAAGATGCATTATGTATATATTTTGCATTTAATATTGCACGTTTTTTCTTTTGTTTCGTCAAAAAAAATATAGTATCAGCAGTATGAATATCTACCGCTGTAACAGCTAGTGGTATAATTGTTTCTTGAAATGATCTATCGCTCCATAATGATCTAAAATATTTTTCTATTTTATCGCCTTTGACAATTCCATTAGGAATTGCAGACCAAAATCTGGTCTGTGTTCCTAATAAAGATTGGATTCCATATTTAAATAAATCAGAAACAGTAATTTTTAAATCAATTAAATCTGCACTTTTAATATTTCTTGCCAATTCTTCCATCTGATGCGGCGTGTATCCGCAAGCAAATAAACCTGCAACTATAGCTCCTGCACTTGTTCCTGATATATAATCTACGTGAATTCCATTATTAATTAAAGCTTTAAGTACGCCTATATGCGCTAGACCTCTTATACCTCCGCCACTTAAAGCAACCCCTATTTTCAAACTTTTATTTTTCATCGTCATTTTTACACACCTCACATATCTTATTCTATGAAGTAGCGTAACAAAGGAGTTATTAAATTTTAATAACTCCTTTTACATTTTACGATTGAAATACAAAAGCTTTTCTAACTAAAAACAAAATAATAATTAACATGTAAATTAGATTATTTGCGAATTAAATCCTGTGCTCTTTTATTTGCTTCGTATAAAATTCTTTCTTCATCAATTATAGTTAAAATTCCTTTTTCTAAAACAATTTTTCCGTCAATGATAACTGTGTCCACATGACTAGAATTGGCTGAATACACTAATAATGATAAAAGATCATGGCGCGGAAACCATTGCGTAGAATTCATATTAAATAAGGTGATATCGGCTTTATACCCTTCTTTTAATACTCCAATATCATCAAATCCTGCAACTTTTGCTCCATATTCTGTTGCCATTTTTATACTTGTCAAGGCAGGGATTGCTAATGGATCTAAGTGATGAACTTTGTGTAATAAGGATACTAAATGCACTTCTTCCAGCATATCTAAATTATTATTACTTGAAGCTCCATCAGTTCCTAACCCAATGGAAATTCCAGCTGACAACATTTTAGCTACAGGCGAAATACCACTCGCCAATTTCATATTACTTCCCGGATTATGTGCAACTCTAACATTATATTTTTTCATCAAAGCAATATCTTCTGATGAAACATGTACACAATGCGCCGCCAAAACTCCACAATCTAAAACTCCAACTTCTTCCATTAAGGCAATCGGCGACTTTCCATATTGTTTTTTGCAATCTTCAACTTCACCTAATGTTTCAGATAAGTGAATATGAATCTCAGCTCCAAGTTCTTTTGCCGAATCAACAACTTGTCTTAAATATGCTGGTGGACAAGTATATGGCGCATGAGGTGCAAGCATAACTCTAATTCTGTTATTTGCTGTCTGATGATAATCTCTAAATAATTTTTTTGATTCAGCTAATGCTTCTTGCCCATTCGGCGCAACGCCTATCATGCCTCGGGATAAAACCGCCCGCATACCGCTTTCCTCTACAGCCTCTGCTACACGATGCATCTCAGAATACATATCAACAAATGTCGTTGTCCCCGTTTTTATCATTTCAGCAACAGCTAACATTGCCCCCCAATAAATATCATTGCTGCTCATTTTAGCTTCAATCGGCCAAATTTTATTTTGCAGCCAATCCATTAACTGCATATCATCCGCATAACTTCTTAACAACGTCATAGATGCATGGGTATGCGTGTTAATAAATCCTGGTATCGCCAATTTATCTTTACCGTCTAAAACTTGATCAGGTACCCAACTTGTATCTACCTCACCAATTTTTACTATTTTATCATTTTCAATCGCAATATTTTTTTCTGCAACACTGCCATCTTCCAATAAAGCTTGTACATTTTTCAATAGAATTTTTGCCATAAAGAACGACCTCCACTCCAAATAATGAAATAGCAAGGATCGTATGCCCTTGCTATCAAATAAGAATTAAGCCTGACTTAAATATGTTTTTTGAACTTCTGTTAAGTGATCTATGCTAATATTTAACGCTTCTAACTTAAGCTCAGCAATTCTTTGATTCACTTCATCCGGCATAATATAAACTTCTTTTTTCATCTTTTCATGATTATTTATAATATGTAAAGCTGATAAAGCTTGTACAGCAAAAGATAAATCCATAATTTCAGTTGGATGTCCGTCTCCCGCTGCTAAATTTACTAAGCGGCCTTCCGCTAACAAATAAACTTTACGCCCATCTTGCAAAACAAATTCTTCAATATTTTGTCTCACTGTCCGTTGCGATACCGACATAGATTTTAAATGGTCTTTGTTTATCTCAACATCAAAATGCCCCGCATTCGCCATAATTGCCCCTGATTTCATTACTGCAAAAGATTCTTTTGTAATAATGTCGCGACATCCAGTCAATGTGACAAATACATCCCCAATCTTAGCTGCTTCTGTCATCGGCATAACTCTGAAACCATCAAATACAGCTTCAATTGCCTTAATTGGATCCACTTCCGTTACAATAACATTTGCCCCTAATCCTTTAGCCCGCATCGCAACGCCTTTGCCACACCAGCCATAACCTGCAACCACTACATTTTTCCCTGCAACTACTAAGTTTGTCGTTCTCATGATTCCATCCCAAGTGGATTGCCCAGTACCGTAGCGATTATCAAATAAATACTTGCAATATGCATCATTCGCAGCAATCATTGGAAACTTCAATTTGCCTTCTGCTGCCAATGCTTTTAAACGAATGACACCTGTAGTCGTTTCTTCTGAGCCGCCTAAAATATTTTCTGCCAAGTCACTTCTTGAACCATGCAATAATGAAACTAAATCCCCACCATCATCAATAATGATATCAGGGCGAGAATCTAGTGCTTTATGTAAAAATGTTTCATATTCCTCATCAGAGCAAGCATGCCAAGCATAAACCGTAACGCCACTTTCAACTAAAGCTGCCGCTACATCATCTTGCGTAGATAATGGGTTACTCCCCGTAACTACAACTTCAGCACCAGCATTTTTTAGTACTAAGCCAAGATATGCTGTTTTTGCTTCTAAATGCATCGTCACTACCATCTTTTTCCCTAAAAAAGGTTTGCTTTTACTAAGTTCATCATTCAAAGAATTTAATACCGGCATAAAGTTTTTTACCCAATTAATTTTATCATGACCCGATGGTGCTAGTTTAATATCTTTAATCATTGATTCCATAAATTTAAAACTCCCATCCTTACTTTTCTAATTTTTGTTTTAATTCTTGTATTGATTTTTTATAATCTTCTTTTAATACACCATATTCCGTAATAATTCCTGCAATCAACGCATGAGGTGTAACATCAAACGCAGGATTAAATACATCAACCTCTAGTGGAGCAATCTGCGTTCCTAAAACGTGAGTAACTTCATTTTTATTACGTTCCTCAATTGGTATTTGCTCGCCATTGTCTAATGAAAAATCAAAAGTAGACGATGGTGCCGCAACATAAAATGGAATATGATGTTCTTTTGCTAAAACAGCTACACTATAGGTACCAATTTTATTTGCCACATCACCATTTGCCGCTATACGATCTGCGCCTACAATCACAGCATCTACCATTTTATTTTTCATTACCCACCCGGCCATATTGTCACTAATTAAGGTAACGGGGATATTATCTTGCGTTAACTCAAACGCTGTTAATCTCGCCCCTTGTAATAATGGTCTTGTCTCATCAGCAAATACACGCTTAACATGTCCATCAGCGTAAGTCTGTCTTATTACGCCTAGGGCAGTTCCCATATCTACAGTAGCTAAAGCGCCCGCATTGCAATGGGTTAAGAAATTCATTGGTGATTTAAATAACTCTGCTCCATATTTTGATAATGCACAATTTACTTTCTTATCTTCATCAGCAATTCGAATCGCTTCTTCTTCTAACGAAAAAATAATCTCTTTCATGCTACTTTTCTTTTGTAGGTGTTGCCGAAGTAGATTATCCATACGATCTAATGCCCAAAATAAATTTACTGCTGTTGGTCGAGTTGCTCTTAATTCTTCACTAACATGTTCAAGCCTCGAAATAAAATTCTTCAACTCTAATGATTGAAACTGTTTTGCTCCTAAAACATAACCAAAAGCTGCTGCTGCGCCAATGGCAGGAGCCCCCCGAACTTCTAATTTTTTGATAGCTTCAGCAACAATCTGATAATTATCGCATTGAATGTATTCAATCGTTGTTGGCAGTTTCGTTTGATCCAATAATTCTAAACTACCATGATTCCATCTCATTGATTGCACTCTTATTCCCCCTATAATTTAAAGCCACCATACTCAGCTAACATTTTTCGGCATTTGCATGAATCATCTTTTATATTAATATTTTCTATACTTCTCATAATAAGCTTCTTAATTTTTTCTCCATTTTCCGCCATAATTTCTAAAACTTCTGCATGGGTAAGCACCTGTGGTGAAATACCGGCAGCAAAATTAGTAACCATAGAGATGGTAGAATAACACATCTCAGCTTCATTTGCCAATACAACCTCTGGAACATTTGTCATTCCAACCAAATCTCCGCCTAGCTGTTTAAACATCTTAATTTCAGCTGGAGTTTCAAAGCGAGGTCCATCTGTACAAACATATACACCACCATTATGAATTGGTAAATTTAATTGCTGGGCTGCTTGCTCAATGAATGAACGCAATTTAGGACAATAAGGTTCTGTTACATCCAAATGTACAACTCCTCTGTCTCCACCTTCATAAAATGTACTTACTCTATTTTTAGTAAAATCCAAAAATTGATCTACTAAAACAAAATCGCCTGGTTTCATCCGCTCATTTAATGAGCCAACCGCTGTCGTTGCGATAATATGACCTACCCCTAACTTTTTTATTGCCCAAATATTTGCGCGATAATTAATTAAATGCGGGGGAATGGAATGATGACTGCCGTGACGAGGAATAAAAGCAATTTTTTTATCACCAAATTCACCAATTTTATATGCAACTTCACCATATGGTGTATTCATTTTATCATCATAGACATTTTTTAATATACTTGGATCATAAACACCAGTCCCACCAATAATCGCTATATGAACCATTGTATCACCTTTTCTTTCTATTTTTCGGTTTCCATATAAAATGATTATACTATATCACATCATAAATATATATATTCTATTCCATAATATATAATAAGTCTTCCATATTTTCTAAAACATAATCAGGTTTTTCCCCAAGAATATTATTCCAGTTTACATGTGTCCATTTTACTGCTGCTGTTTTCACTCCTGCACTTTTCCCACTGCTTATATCTGCGGTACTATCCCCAATCATTAAGCATTCTTCTGAATTAACAGACAAAAGCCGCATCGCGGTTTGCACTGGTTCCGGATGTGGCTTAGGATTCATACACTCTTCAATTCCAATAACAACAGGAAAGTACTGATCTAATCCAAAGATTTTTAATCCACGGATTGCTGTTTTTTGTGTTTTCGATGTTACAATTCCTAATTTGATATTATTTTTATGTAAAAATTCAATTGTCGTCACCACATTGGGAAATATATCAATTAATTCATCATGATATTTTAAATTATGCTCACGGTATGTATCAATTAATTCATCCACTTTATCAGGTCCCAAATATTCCATTGCTGACCGTAAGGACTTTCCAAAAAACTCATGCACTTTTGAAACATCAACTTCCTTGCGATAATGGATTTGAAATGCATGTTTAAAAGAATCAACAATGAGTCCAGAAGTATCCAATAGTGTACCATCTAAATCAAATAAAATCGCTTTAAATTTCACCTTACCACACCTAACCTCATAAATTTACACCAACTATTCCACCAAAAGCTCCAGCAACTATGCCTAAAATTATTTTATATAAAACAGCCTGGTAAAAAAATATTTCTTGTACATAACCAAATCCCAATAACAAAATGATTATGCTATAGATAAATCCTATAGCAGCCCCTAGCCAAAAACCTTTTTCCCCAACGAAATAAGAAACTATTAAACTACCAATAAAAATACTAAAAAAATGAATTGCCATGACTAAGTAATACATTATAGATTCTGAAATCGAAAAATCAGAGAAAAATACAATGCAACTTAGCCCAACTAAAGACATAAGCGTACTAAGAAAAGTAATGATCATCCCATTAGAAACATTACGCCAAAATTTTAAATTTCCTGGTTTTCTATATGACTTCATTCTACTTCCCCCAATTGTTTAATTGTAAAATACAATTTTCCCATTAAACAATATGCGGAAAAAGCCTATTAAATGCCTCAGATAAACTTTTATAAAACAACATTTATCACATCTGATTTATAAATTTATGGGTTTGCGGGATAACCCTCACATCGTCTAAACTTCGCAATGCTAAATTTTGAAATTGAATAACAGCTTCTGGACTTATTGCACAACATCCATTTAAGGGTGTTATAGGTTGAATAATAAATGTAATTTTCTTATTTATTCTTTCTACCAAAGATATTGCTGTTTTGAATTCACTTTCATTTGTTTCCGCTGAAACGACAACTTTAACAAATACTTCTTTTTTATTTGCTATCTTTAAAAATTCTTCATGTTCCCGCCATAATATCTGTTTCATAAAACTAGGTAATTTTATATCCATACTAATAATATCTATATCATCAATAATGGAAGCTAATTCTTTAGATAAAGTACCATTTGTCTCAAGATATTTCACGCTTTTTATTTCTTTAGCCACATCTTTAAGAAAGTCACTTTGGCAAAGCGGCTCTCCCCCGGTAAAGCTAACTGAATGATGTGGCAATTTTAATAAATTATTTATCCTAGATGAAATCTCAACAACAGAAAGAGGATTCTCTATTTCTATAAAATCACGGTTTCCTGCCGTATTTTCAACTTTACAATAGAATGCTTTATTATACGAATCAATAGTATCACAATATTGACAACGAAGATTGCATCCTGAAAAACGAACAAAGATTTGCCTACAGCCAACATATTTCCCTTCGCCTTGAATTGACGAAAAAATCTCAATAACATTTGTTTCTTTAGACATTTTCTTTGCCTCGGCTATAGCATACTGCTGACTTTGGAGATTCCCATATCTTTATTGATTTCACACAAGTATCGCCAGACAACAACAAACTTTTCGCTAACTCATCATAAAGGTATTTTGCTAAATTTTCAGCAGTTGGATTCGTCACTTTAAAGGCATCAAGCTCATTAAGATAGTAATGATCTAAACCTTCAATAATTTTATTTACCTCTTTTTTTAATTCTTTAAAGTCAATTAACATCCCTAATTCATTTAGTTTAGTCCCTATAACATTAACCTCGACACTCCAGTTATGACCATGCAAGCGATTGCACTTTCCTGGATAATCAACAATTCGATGCGCTGCCTCAAATTCTACAATTACAGTTAATTCATACACAATCAATCACCTCAACCATTATTTTTTCAATTATAAGAAAAGGTGAGTATACACTCACCTTTCATCTACTTTACCGTCTCACGGCGTACATTATTATGATTAGTATCTGTTTTATCGAGTAAAATATCCTGATAACTTATTGCCCTAGTATGTTTTGTATGACTCCATTCATGCTGATGTCTATCTAAAAATCCAAGAAAAGTAATTGGAATCCAACTATAAATAAATATTGGGTACAGAATTAAATAACACCAAGTCTTCCATGAAGCTCTTATTCTTAACAAAATAATAACAGGCAGTAAATATTGCCCTATCATAATAATTGTCAATATTTCCGAAGGCATTAAGCTGTAAATATTTGTATAAAAAGGCGGAACAAGAAGCTGAATATAGCTTGCAATAACAAATGCCGTAGAAATTAATAAAAAATGTGGTTGTAATAAATGAATACAGCCATCAACAATCCGAATGTCACGCTGTTTTATTCCTTCCTTTATCATCTTAGGAATATAGCGCCCAGCAATATCAAAATGACCTTGCGCCCAACGTTTTCTCTGATTCCATGATTGCATAAAAGTTAAAGGCTTTTCATCATAAACAATCGCATCATGCGCCCAAGTTGTTCGAATCCCTCGCGCTAATACCTTCATCGTAAATTCCATATCTTCCGTTAAACAAGTAGCACCCCAACCAAATTCTTTTAAGATGTCAGTCGAGATACACATTCCTGTACCACCTAAAACACTAGATAAACCAATATTAGATTTTGCTAAATGCCAAATGTGGTTTGTAACCCAAAACGCAATAGCAAAAGTACCCGAAACCCATGTATCATGTGGGTTTTTAGCATCTAAATAACCTTGTATTAACTTATCGCCTTTGCAAAGGCGATTATTCATTTCTAATAAAAATTTAGGATGCACAAGATTATCAGCATCAAATACAGCTACAGCATCATATTTGCGTTCAAAAGTAAATAACTTTCTAAACATCCATTCCATTGCAAAACCTTTACCGCGTTCTTCATTGTTGGTGCGTTCACAAACAATTGCACCACATTCACGAGCCACGTTTGCTGTATTATCTGTACAATTATCAGCAACAACATAAATATCATACATATCACGAGGATAATCTAAGACTTGTAAATTTTCAACTAACTGTCCAATTACCTGTTCTTCATTATGAGCTGCAACAATAACTGCAAAAGTATTTTTCGGAGTTAATATTTTTTTCTCGTTTCTTTTCCAAACTCCAAAAAAAGCAATTATAAAATAATAAATTGTGAAGAATACTATGATAGCCTGCATTGGTATCATGATATAATCAAAAATATAGTTCATGGATTTTTCTCCTTTAAAATCCTTTTGTTATAGAAGATAAATTTTACATACTAAAATATGAATAAACAATATATGCTTATTTTCATTATTTAGATTCAACTAATCCAAAAAGAGTATTTAATATACCAAAAACAGAATAAACAATAAATGGTACAAATAGAACCGCATCTAACCGAACAAATAAAATATATGCCCCTAAAAAAACGGCTAAAAGAGCAGGGAAAATTCTAATTTGCTCTCCCTTACCTTTAAAATCAGGATACTTCACTTTACTTACCATTAAGTACCCAAAAATCAAAACCATCAAAGGAAAAATAATCCCTTGCGGTTTAATATTTAACATAATAAAAGTTGCAAGTACACATCCGCCAGCAGGAATAGGCAACCCCATAAAATACCCTTTTACGACACTAGTATTCACATTAAATCTAGCTAACCGCAATGCACCACATGTTGCAAAAGCAATGGCCGCTACATAGCCAAACTCTGCAAACTCTTTCAAATAAAAAGCATATGCTAAAATAGCTGGGGCAACACCAAAAGAAACTAAATCACATAATGAATCAAGTTCCTTGCCAAAATCGCTACTCGAATTAAAAAATCTCGCTACACGACCATCAAGACCATCTGCAACCATTGCTAAAACAATTAAAATTGCAGCCTGATAAAAATTTCCTTGAAACGTAGAAATTATTGATCCCATGCCAAGCACCAAATTCAATGATGTTAACATATTAGGAATTAAACTTTTCATGCCTTAATCCTCCCAATGACTGTCTCGCCACCAACGACTTTATCGCCTTTTTTTACACAAATTTCAACATTCTTAGGCATTACTAATTCCGTACATGATCCAAATTTAATCAGACCATAGCGCTCTCCTTTTTCTAATACATTTCCTAATGTAACCCATGAAACAATTCTACGCGCTAAAATACCAGCAATCTGTGTAACAATAATACGCATATTGCCATTTTCAATGCCTATTGTATGACGTTCATTTTCAAAACCTACTGAATCTTTATATGCTGGAATAAATCGACCACAGGTATATTGCTGAAACTTAATCTCACCGTTCATTGGACTTCGATTGATATGAACATCAAAAACGGATAAAAAAATAATTACTTTATTACATCGTTCATTTACGAAGTCATTTTCATCTACTTCCACAATTCCCATAACCTTACCATCAGCTGGCGAAACAATTAAATTCTTATCAGTCGGTATTTGTCTTTGCGGATTACGAAAGAAAAATGTAAAAAATGCTGCTAAAACAATCGGAAAAATAGTCCATAATGGATCTATAAAATACCCGACTAAAACAGCAAGAAGTAAAGCAATTGCAATAAATATATATCCTTCTTTTATCACAGGAGCTTTAACCATAGGAATCCACCTCCACTTAACAACAATTTTATACTATTATGATGAGCCATGTTTAAATTATTATATCTTTAAGCGTTAGCTTCTACATCTTTCTAAGTTTAATAAAGTTCGCGCTCATTTCCCAAGTTATTATAATACAGTATACCATACTTGTCTAATATTTTTTATTTTGCAAGACTTTGATTACAAATTTGGGCAAAGCTATTAATCTACAAATTCTTTTCGGTTGCAGCATACCTCGATATAGCCATTCTAATTTTGCCTTTTGCATCCATAATGGAGCTCTTTTTACTACACCAGCCATTACATCTAAAGTGCCGCCAACGCCAATGGTAACTGGCACATTTAATTCAGAAAAATGTTTTTTTATCCATTTTTCTTGTCGAGGAACACCTAATGCAACTAAAAGAATATCCGGACGTAATTTTTGAATTTCCTGCACTACCATTTTTTCTTCCTCTACAGAAAAATAACCATCGTGCGTTCCTACAATTTTTACACCCGGATATTTGGTTTCAGCATAAACCTTCGCTTTTTCCGCAACACCTGGAGATGATCCTAGAAAGTAAAAGCTTTCCTTTCCATTTTTCAGTTTGTTTAAAAGGTGTTGAACTAAATCATATCCTGCCACACGCTCTTTCATCGGGTAACCTAATTTGTTAGAAGCCCAAACAACGCCAGCTCCATCAGGGACAACTAAATCGGCCGAATTAAGAATTGCCTGCAATTCTTTATCCTGGTTTGCCATCATAACCATTTCCGCATTTGCCGTAGCAATTAAATGTATTTTATCAGATTTTAAAAAATCATCGATAATAACATCTATAGCATCGTTCATCGTAATAATATTAATTGCTACATCTAAAACAGATACTTTTTTTCTTGACACAATTATACTCCTCATTTATTATCCAAATTTTAAACATTATTTTCATTGTATCATAAGATTATAGCTTCGGCAATCCAGGAAAATTAAACCACCATTTATTCTTTTTCTCTTTTCCGCTTCCTTTTTCTTCTTTCGGTAAAATTTTCTCTATTATTTTATCCGCGAATCGTTTTGGTTCGGTTCCTTTTATAAATGCACTATATTCATGATCTTTACAATTCGACTCTGCCAACTCTCCCGTATTCGCACAAATATCAATACCTTTTATAATTGTATCTGGAACAGAAAAATCTCTTTTTTGCTTATTCGAAATCGCCTGTTTCATGAATTGTCCCCACATTTCAGCTACTTGTGTACCCGATAAATCTGTAGGTACTCGATTATCATTTCCCACATAAATTCCAACTAATAAATCAGGAATATAACCAATAAACCACGCAGTTTCATAATTATCCGTTGTACCAGTTTTTCCGGCTGCCTCTCTGCCTATATTTGCCCCACTTGCAGTTCCATTATAAATCGTTCCCATTAGCATATCCGTCATAATATATGCTGTTTCTGGACTTAATACCGCACTTTGCTGCGTTGTAAAAGTATCTAAAACTTGATCATGCTCATTACGAACCTCTAACACAGCAATTGGTTTTGATAAGATTCCTCCATTCGCAAAGGCTGTATACGCAGTTGATAAATCTAATAAATTTACTCCAACACTTACTCCCCCCAACACAGTTGCTAAATGTTCATCTGCTTTTGTAATCGTACTAAGACCTAAGTTATTAGCTAGCTGAATAACATCATGCATACCTACCTGCTGCCCGATCTTTACTGCAACAGTATTAACTGACCATCTTAAAGCCTTTTTCAATGTCATTGCACCACGATATTTATTATCGTAGTTTAATGGCTTATAACCAGCAATATCAATAGGTTCATCAACCATTACTGTATTTGTCTTCATTCCTTTGTTTATCGCAGTCGCATAAACAATTGGTTTAAAAGCCGATCCTGGTTGTCGATATTCATCAGTAACTCTGTTTAGCTGACTTTCACTATAATTATTACCTCCAACCATTGCATAAATATATCCATCACTTGGATTAATTGCTACAACAGCGCCTTGATACTCTTTTAATGTTTGTTCTGCAATTTTTTGCAAATGCATATCTAACGTAGTATAAATCTTCAATCCGCCAGTATAAACCTTTTCTTCCCCATATAAATCAACTAGCTCCTTTGCAACATAATCAAGAAAATAAGATGCCTTTACACTTCTTTCTCGCTTTGATTTTATTTTTAAAACTTCTTGAGTCGCATCCTCTTTCATCGCTTCTGTGATATATCCTTGTAAGTACATCCCATTTATAACGGTATCTCTTCTTTCTTTCGCTCGTTCTATATTATTATATGGAGAATAATAGATTGGCCCTTTTGCTAAACCAGCAATCATTGCACTTTCACTTAAGTCTAAATCACCTGCACTTTTTCCAAAATAAGCTTGTGATGCCGCTTCAACACCATATGCTCCCTCACCTAAATAAATTTGATTTAAATATGCATGTAAAATTTCCTCTTTAGAAAACCTTACATCTAATTTTATAGCTAAAATTGCCTCTCTAATTTTTCTAAGTAGCGTACGGTCTTGATTGAGAAACATTCCTCTAGCTAACTGTTGCGTTATTGTACTTCCACCCTCTGCGATATCTCCACTTGTTATATTTACAACTAAAGCACGAGCAATCCCTATAGGGTCAATTCCACGATGCTGATAAAACCTTGTGTCCTCATTTGCTATAATTGCATCTATTAAATAAGGGGACATTTTATTTAAAGGTACAACAACACGATTTTCTTCAAATAGCTTAGCAATTAACTCTCCACGAATATCATATACTTGTGATGCTGACATTAGCTTTAACTGATTCATATCCTGTGCATCCGGAAGCCCATTAAAAACATAGGCAAAACTCCCGAGCGCTAAAAAAATCATAGTAATAAATATTTTTAGCATCGAAATCCTCCTTTTTTGATATCATAAATATATTACAATAAAAAAACGCAAAGTATACTATCTTTACTCTAGTATACCTTGCGTTTACATTTATTACTATTAAATTTAATTAATTTTTCTTGGTAAGTACAGATGTTCTAATAGATAACTCTTTTAATTGTTCTGGCGCCACTTCTGAAGGAGCTTGTGTCATTACACAAGTTGCACTTTGCGTTTTAGGGAATGCGATAACATCGCGAATAGATGAACGTTTTGCCATTAACATAATCAAACGATCTAATCCAAAAGCAATTCCGCCATGTGGAGGCGTTCCATATTCAAATGCATCAAGCATAAACCCAAATTTCAATCTTGCATCTTCTTCTTGCATACCAATTGCTTTAAATACACGTTCTTGGATATCACGATTATAAATACGTAAACTACCGCCACCAATTTCAGTTCCATTAAGAACCATATCATATGCTTTTGCTTTTATTCTACCAGGATCTGTTTCTAAATATTGAATGTCTTCCTCTCTAGGCGCAGTAAACGGATGGTGCATTGCTACCCAGCGTTTTGCATCTTCATTATATTCAAACATTGGGAAATCAACAACCCATAGGAAAGATAATTTATCTGGATCAATAAGATTACGACGGCGTCCCATCTCTAATCTCAATTCGCCTAAAGCATGTGCAACTACTGAAGGTTTATCTGCAATAATTAACAATAAATCTCCGGCTTCAGCTTGTGTTGTTTCTTTAATTTTCGCTAATATATCATCAGAGAAAAATTTAGCAATTGGAGATTTAACCCCATCTTCAGTATAACAAATCCAAGCTAAGCCTTTCGCGCCATAAATCCCAACATACTCAACTAGTCCATCTAGCTCACGACGTGGAATTCCTGCATAGCCTTTAACATTTATTGCTTTTACCTGTCCGCCAGCTTCAAGTACAGATTCAAATACTTTGAAATCAGACCCCTTTACAGCTTCAGATAAATTCATTAATTCCATACCAAAACGAAGATCTGGTTTATCCGAGCCATATTTGTCCATAGCTTCATCCCAAGTAAGACGTTTAAATGGCAATTCAATCTCTGCATCAATTGCTTGTTTAAACATTTCTTTTGTCATATCTTCCATCATCGTAAGAATATGTTCACTATCAATAAAGGACATTTCAATATCCAATTGTGTAAATTCCGGTTGACGATCAGCACGCAGATCTTCATCACGGAAGCAACG
The DNA here is from genome assembly GCF_030273445.1 of Selenobaculum gibii. NCBI lineage: Bacteria > Bacillati > Bacillota > Negativicutes > Selenomonadales > Sporomusaceae > Anaerosinus > Anaerosinus gibii. The sequence goes on along the minus strand of NZ_CP120678.1, from coordinate 1,197,910 downwards.
TACGATTTGGAAATACTTTTCATAGCCAGCAACCATTAAAATCTGTTTGAAAATTTGCGGAGATTGTGGTAAGGCAAAAAATTTACCTGGATTTACACGACTAGGCACTAAATAATCTCTAGCACCTTCTGGTGTGCTTTTCGTTAACATTGGTGTTTCAATTTCAACAAATCCTTGTTTGTCTAAGAAATCACGCATCACTTTTGTCACGCGGTGTCTAAGCATAAGATTTCTTTGCATCTCTGGTCTACGTAAATCTAAGTAACGATATTTTAAACGCAATGTTTCATCCACATCAATATCGTCTTGAATATAAAACGGTGGAGTTTTGGCTTTATTTAAAATTCTAAGCTCTAAACAATTAACTTCAATTTCTCCAGTTTCCATATTCGGATTTACTGTTGCTTGATCTCTTTTATTAACAATACCCCTAACTGCAACAACGAATTCTGAGCGTAAAGTCTCAGCCTTCTTAAACTCATTTTCTCCCATTTCAGAAGAAAATACAACTTGTACAAAACCAGATCGATCACGTAAATCTACGAAAATTAATCCACCATGGTCACGTCGTCTTGCAACCCAACCACATAAAACAACTTCATTGTCGGTATTTACTGCTCTTAAATCTCCACAATGATGTGTTCTTTCCAATCCTGCTAATGTTTCCATTCTAATCTTTCACCTCAAAATTTAAGTTCTTCACTACTTCTGCTGCTTGAATTTTTGTTTGTTCACTTGTAAACATGTTTTTAAGCATAACACTGTTTTCACGAACTTCATCTTCACCAATAATAATTGCATATTTTGCGCCCAACTTATTCGCTTGCTTCATCTGTGCCTTCAAGCTTCTACCCGCAAAATCCATGTCTGCTCTATATCCAGCCAAGCGTAAGTTATATAATACTTTAAATGCAGCTGCCTGTGCCTTTAGCCCAAGAGGTACTACCAACGCATCTAAAGACGCATCCTCATTCGGCATTAACCCCTGCTTTTCCAGTGCAAGCATTACGCGTTCAATTCCAATTGCAAAACCAATGCCCGGTGTAGATGATCCACCACACTCTTCAATTAAACCATCATAACGCCCACCCCCGCAAACTGCACTCTGTGCGCCAAGCGGCGAATATTGTATCTCAAAAGCCGTTTTTGTGTAATAATCAAGTCCTCGAACTAATCGAGGATTTAAGATAAATTCTATATCAACAGCTCTTAATAACTCTTTAAGTTGATCAAAATGATCATGACAATCCTCGCATAGGCAATCCGCCATTTCTGGAGCGCCTTGAGACAAAGTCGTACATTTCTCATTTTTACAATCCAAAATTCTCATCGGATTTCTCTCAAAACGCGATTGACAATCCGGGCACAAATCCTTTACTTTATCACGCAAGAAATCTTGCAATTTTTCTCTATATACTGGACGACATTTTGGGCATCCTACTGAATTTAGCTGTAATTTCAACTCATTTAGTCCAAGAGATTTTAAAAATTGCGTAGCCAAAATAATAATTTCCGCATCAATCGCTGGATTTGCAGTACCAATTGCTTCAACTCCAAATTGATGAAACTGACGATATCTGCCAGCCTGTGGTCGATCATATCTAAACATCGGCCCGATATAAAACAACTTGTTTAATGTTATATCTGCGTATAGTTTATGTTCTAAATAAGCGCGAACTGTCGCAGCTGTATTTTCTGGACGTAGTGTAATGCTTCTTTCGCCACGATCCTTAAACGTATACATCTCCTTAGAAACTACATCCGTAGTTTCTCCAATACCTCTTAAAAACAATTCTGTATGTTCAAAAATAGGGGTACGAATTTCTTTATACCCAAATAAATCACATACATTGCGAATCGTTTTTTCTACATATTGCCACTGTCCGCTAACGCTTGGTAAAATATCTTGCGTTCCACGCGGTCCTGTAGTTAGCATAAGTAAAATCTCCTCCTTATTAACCAAACAAAAATTGCAACAATTCTTGTCGTCTTTGCATATATTTATCTATATTTTGCATATAGGTAATTAAATCTTTTGGCTCAAATGCTGTTTCCATTGTCAGATTCTCTGTGTCAACAACTTTTGTCGTTGCTGATGGACCAATTCCTATAATTGTTTGACGTTCTTCCATAATTTGAATATTATAAAGTCCTTCCGCACCAGCCTTGCTATATCCTATATTTTCAAGATTTCCTCGCATATACCCTTGTCGATATAAATAATAAGGCTCCATATCCATTAATTTTGCATATTGCTCTGTAACATCAAACATTTTCAAAGCAGTATCATCATCTGGCAACTGATAAGAATCTACATTTAACTTAAGCTTAGATCCCTTTTTTAAGGCTAATGTATGTACTGTTAAATTGTCCGGATTTAATCCTTTTATCTTTTGCATCGTATCCTCAACATCATTCACCGTTTCACCAGGTAAACCTATGATAACATCCATATTAATATTTTGCATGCCTGCCTGACGAAAATTATCGAATAGTTCTATTATATCCTGTGTAGTATGCTTTCGTCCAATATATTGTAAAGTTTTTTCTTGCATAGTTTGCGGATTCACACTAACTCTATTTACACCATAACGAACCATACTTGCAATTTTATCACTATTTACACTATCTGGTCTACCTGCTTCGACAGTAAATTCTATAGTTTCTGACACAAAAAATTTTTTATGAACAAGTTCTAATAAATTTTCAAATTCTTCATTTGGCAGGCTAGTTGGTGTTCCCCCTCCAATATAAATGCTTTGCACAATAAGATTATGTTTTTTTATTGATTCATAAGCATTCATTATATCTTTTTTTAAAGTTTGCAAAAAGCCTTCTAATATATCTTTTTTTGGCAAAACATAAGAAGGAAACGAGCAATACAAACATTTAGATAAGCAAAATGGAATTCCTATGTAAACACTTACTTTGCGAAATGATGAAGTCTTTAAAAAACTCCGTTGTTTAAAAGCCAAATTAGTAATTAAATTGGCTTTTCTATCACTTACTGCATAATCATTTTTCAGCCTTTCAATAATTTCTTCTTTTGAAAAATCTCTATCAATGAATTTATGAACAATTTTTGTCGGACGAACTCCATGTAAAATTCCCCACGGGGCTGAAGGTATTGATAAAAAAGAACTAAATACTTTATATAAATTTAACTTGATTAATCTTCTTACACCTGCTTTTAGATTTTCATCAGAGTGAACTTGATTTTCTTCAATAAAATACTTTGATTTTCCATTTAAACTCACAGCGATAAATTCTGTTTTAACCTTCGTATTTAACTCATTCTCAGTTACTATATTTTTAACAGAAAAAGAAGCATAATCTATCGACTCTTCATTTGTAATTTTAATATTAAAAAGATTTAATATTTCATTTACTATTTTAACAATAACTTGATCTTTACTATTCAAATTAAAATTTTTAATTTTCACGTTTTTTTTGGCACTCCTGACAGTAACCGTAAAACTTAACTTGATGATCTACGATATTAAAATTGCTTTTTTTTGAAATTAACTCTTCTAAATTTTCCAATAAATCTTCCTCAAATTCTTTAACGTTTCCGCATTCTAAACAAATAATATGATGATGATGATGTTGTTTTTCATCTCTTTTATTAATTTCATATCGACTTCTTCCATCACCAAAATCAATTTTTTGCAAGATATCCATATCGCTCAATAATTCAAGACTCCGATAAACGGTTGCTAATCCAATTTCCGATCCTTGTTCCCGCAAAATCTGATGAACCTCTTCAGCACTTAAATGTTCATCATGATTTTCAATAAAAACTTGCAATACAATTTGCCGTTGCGGAGTTAATTTACATTGCCGTTCTTGTAATCTTTTCTTCAACTCTTCCATTGTAATCATAACAGTCATTACGATTTCTCCTCTTCAATCCAAAAATGTTGCATAAAAATATTAAGTAGCGCTGTCACAGGCAACGCCAAAAGCATTCCTAAAACCCCCAAAAATTGTCCACCAATTAGTAAACTGATGATAATTGTCACCGGATGTAAATTTACACTTTTCCCCATAACGCGTGGTAAAATTACATGATTCTCTAATTGCTGTAGAAAAAAACAAAAAATCGCTACTTTTAGTCCTAACTTAGTAGATACGGCCAGTCCTAATATAATTGCAGGAACAGCACTAAGAATCGGTCCAATAATCGGGATAGCTTCCGCCATAGCTGCTAAAGTAGCTAAAACAAAGGGATATCCTATGTTCATTTGATAAAATCCTATAAATGAAATCGTACCAATAATTATACATAACAAGAATTGACCTGTTAAAAAATCGCTAATAACTGTTCCCATTTCATAAATAATTTTTTTTGCTTGTGATTGGCTTCGCAGGGAAAATAAGCTTATTACCCAATCTACAATCACATTCCAGTCTTTTAATAAATAAAAAGTTAAAACAGGAATAACAATTAATTCCACACTCCGTGATAAAAAGGAAAATGAAAGGCTAGCTATGTTTTTTAATAGATTAAAAGAAATTACTGCACTTTTAGAAATTGCTTGTTGTAGCATGATAAAAATTTGCTCCGATTGCTCACGATATATCCCGCTGTTTACAATTGGAATAATCACATTATCTTTGATAAGATCAAGCAATTGATCTATCGTAACTAACATTTGCGGAACATTTTTGTATAACTTTTCTATTTCCTCAACTAAAGGTATAACTAAAATACTTAAAAGCCCACTTGCAATGGTTACTGCAAATAAAAACGCAATAAGGATAGCCGGAATCTTTCCTATTTTTAATTTATAAACCTTTATATTTGTCAGCCTATTCACGATAGGATAAAGAATGAATGATAAACCAACAGAAGCTAAAATAGGCAGATATATGGATTTAGCTTCCATAAGAACATAAAAAAAACTTACAATAACAATTGCCTTAAAGACTAATGTTGAAGATACTTTCATCTTAGATGAACCTCCAAGTAAATCTATTGGCAATCATTATTTATGACAAAAATTGATTATGCATACGCTCCCAGCCTATCGTCGTAGAAGGACCATGTCCCGGTAAGACACGTGTATCATCAGGCAAATTTAAAAGTTTTTCCGTAACACTATGTATTAATCCTTGCATAGAGCCACCTGGAAAATCCGTTCTACCGATGGATTCTGCAAATAATGTATCTCCACTAAATAGTATACCATCTGTATATAAGCAAATTCCACCCTTTGTATGGCCTGGCGTATGAATCACTTTTAAAATAATATCACCAATATTTACAGTATCTCCAGAATTTAAGATTCTATCAGCTGGATAAGATTCTATACTTTCTCCTAAGAAAACAGATAGATTTAAGCGCGACTCTAATAACATCTGTGCATCATCACGATGAATTAATATATCGGCATGTGTTGCATCCTTTATTTTTTTATTTGCACTGATATGATCTGCATGCCCATGTGTATTAATAATTGCAATAACCTTTAGATCCCCTATTTTATCTAGTATCGCTTTTGCATTAGCACCAGGGTCGATTACTGCCGCTTCTTTAGTTCTTTCACATGAAACAATATAGCAATTCACGCCTAAATCACCCACTACAAGTTGTTCTATTTTCATAAAATTCTCCTTATATTCATTTAACCCAATAGCAATAACTAACGGAATCATTGTGCTTCGCTACGAGCACCTCTTTAGAAAAAATTAGACACCGTAAGCTCTGGATTAATCATTTGAATTCAATTTATTTATCAGCATTACCAATCGATCGATAAACGCTATAAACATCTTTTAGCCGCCTAAATTTCGTCATAATATGTTCAATTTGCTCAGCATTACTTACATTGAGGCCCATGATTACTGTTGCCGTCTTATTTTTGTGTGTTCTCGCATTGATTGAGCTTATGTTAATTTTCGATTCAGCAGGAACCATCATCAATGAAGTTAAAACACCAGCTTCGTCATTACAAATAATTTCAATTGTCACCGTATAAAGTTTATCAACATTAATATCCCATGAAACTTCAATCATTCTATCAACTTCATCATGCGAATTTAAAACATTCGGACAATCCGCTCTATGAACAGAAACACCTCTCCCCCTAGTAATATATCCAGTTATTGAATCCCCAGGAATAGGATTACAGCATCTTGCCAAGCGAACTAATAAGCCACCTTCACCTTCCACTAATATTCCATGGTTTGCTTTATTCTTTACATTTCGAGGCTTTAGCCCCTCTAGCATTTGCGAAATATCTGGAGGAGTTGCACTCCTAACGGCCTTTTTATACAACTCAATTAATTTTGTCATAATTCCATTGACTGTCACACCACCAAAGCCAATAGATGCCAATAAATCATCTTCACTCAAGATATTTAATTTTTTTGCAACTTCTTTTAGTCGATCGTCCTTTAACAGCTCTTTGCTTTCATAGCCAAGTCGCTTGCTTTCCTTTTCAATCAAATCTCGTCCACGTTCAATATTTTCTTCACGTTTTGCTTTCTTAAACCATTGTCTAATTTTATTTTTAGTTTCAGAAGATGCAACTATATTCAACCAATCCATACTCGGTCCATTATTTTGTTTATTTGTAATAATAGATACAATATCTCCATTTACTAATTTATATTCCAAAGGAACAATCTTGCCATTTACTTTCGCCCCAATACAACGATGACCTACATCTGTATGTATACGATAAGCAAAATCGATAGGAATAGAACCTGCTGGTAAATCGACTACATCCCCTTTAGGAGTAAACACAAAGACCTCATCGGAAAATACATCAACTTTTAATGCTTCAACATATTCTTTAGGATCACTTACCTCCTGCTGTAAGTCTACAATTTGACGCAACCATGACATTTTTTGGTCATAATCTTTTGCTGCACCGGCACTTTTTCCACTCTCTTTATATTTCCAATGTGCCGCAACCCCATATTCAGAAACTTTATGCATAGCAAAGGTCCTAATTTGAATTTCTAAAGGACAACCACGTGAGCCAATTACCGTTGTATGTAAAGATTGATACATGTTAGATTTCGGCATTGCTATATAATCTTTAAATCTGCCAGGGATAGGTTTCCATAATGTATGTACCATTCCTAAAACCCCATAACAATCTTTTACATTATCCACTAGAACTCGAACTGCCGATAAATCATAAATTTCACTTATATCTTTATTGCCTTTTTTCATTTTTTTATAAATACTATAAAAATGTTTTGCCCGCCCTTGAATTTCAGCTTTTATCAAAACACTATCAAGTTTTTCCTTTAGCACTTGAATAGCATCATCAATAAAGGCTTGCCTTTCCTGACGTTTTTGTTTTACCTTCTCCACCAGGTCATAATACATTTCTGGTTCAAGATATCGTAAACACAAGTCTTCAAGTTCCCATTTAATGCTTGAAATCCCCAAGCGATTTGCTAAAGGAGCAAAAATTTCTAAAGTTTCACGTGCAATTCGCTGTTGCTTGGCTACAGGCATAGACTTTAATGTACGCATATTATGTAATCGATCCGCTAGCTTTATCAAAATTACTCGAATATCTTTTGCCATTGCTAAGAACATTTTCCTGTAATTTTCCAACTGTTGCTCTTCTTTTGATTTATATTCCATTCGATTTAATTTAGTAACACCGTCAATCAGCATGGCAATTTCTTCGCCAAAATTTTCTTGCATTTCATCTAATGTATAAGATGTATCTTCAACAACATCATGTAATAATGCAGCACTAATCGTTAATGCATCAATTTGGAGTCCAGCTAAAATTTGCGCAACACCAACTGGATGATGTATATAATCTTCTCCAGACATCCTAAATTGTCCTTTATGTGCATTGTTAGCAAAATCATAAGCTCTTTTGACAAGTGCAACAGATTCTTCTGTTTGATAAATTTCAATTTTCTTGACTAGTTCTTCTATAGTATTTATATGATTTTTCATTTTGTTCAACCTCATTTAAAGTTACATTATTATACATTAGATTTTCCAATGACTAATCCGTTCATCTAATAAAATAAGCCACTCACCCAAAATCAAAGATTTTGATTTCTACTTACAAAACTCTACCTGAATCAAATATTATTTTATTGTCATTCAATCTCTTCCATTACATAATAGTCTCTTCATCTAATGGATAGATTGGTCGATTAACACAATTTAATAATCTATTGCTTGTAGCCGTCATCGCGAAATTTGCAAAAGATTCGAATTCAGCCCTAATATGAATTCCCTCACAAAAAGTACTGGAGCTTTCCAAATCCAGTTTTTGATCCGGTTGTGGATTAAAAACTATTTTTCTTTTATTCCCAAAAGTTTCACGCCAAATTAAACCTAATTCTTCTAATATGCGCAAACAAATGCTAATACTAGCGCTACTAACAGCCTCATGATATCGATTTTCTATTTGCTTTGCTAATTCTTCATTTGTAGATGTAATAGCCTGGTCGTTATTTAAGTTCGCTTTCAAATTCATGTAAACTCTAGCAATTAAATCTCTAATCGGTGCTTTCTCTTTTAAAATTAACTGATTAAAACTAATATCATTTTTACCATATAACAAATGAATCATACCACGAATACCATCTCTTCCTGCACGTCCACATTGCTGATTAAAAGAAACCATATCAAATGGTAAATGAAATAAAACAATATGACGAATATCAGGTAAATCTATCCCTTCTCCAAATGCACTTGTTGCAACAACAACATTTATTTCACCATTGCGGAACCAATCTTCAATTTGAACTCTCCACTCATTACTAAGTCCCGCATGATAAAAAGCGATTTTTTCTCGCATCAAAATATTTTTTTCTCGTAACTGACTTGCTATTTCTACGGCTTTCATTCTACTATTTACAAAAACTAAAACTTTTTCTTCTTTATTGATAATTCGATTAACTTCTTCTATTTTATCACTCATATTACGTAAATCAGACATCATTAAATTTTCTCTAACTGTTTTATCAATAATTATTTTCTTTATTGATAAAGTGTGCTTTATGCATTCTACAGTTTTGCTATCCGCTGTTGCCGTAACAGCCAAAACTTTCGGATGATTTAGTCTATTTATAACAGTATTTAGTAATTTATAAGCAGATCTTTTTGCACCATCTGCAATATGATGACATTCATCTATTACTAAAAATCCAATTTTTCTCTTTGTATTTGAAATAAAATCTAAATGGGCTAATAAAAACTCTGGTGTAGTCAATAATATATCGACTTTCCCAAATTGTAAAGCTGTAAATAACTCCGCACGTTCCTTAGTTAGTAACGTTCCATTTCCTTTGTATATGTTAAGATCAAACACCATTAATTTTTTTGTAATACCGATATATTGGTCATTAACTAGGGCCCTTAGAGGATATACAATAATCGTCATTTGATCTCGCATTAAGGCCATTTCAGCCGCATAACTTTGAAAAATCGCCGATTTTCCTCGTCCAGTTCCCATAATAGTTAGTGTATTATTTCCATCAGATAAAGATTTTAATGTATCTATTTGCTTTCCATGATATTCAAAGCCTCCGATCAAAGCCTCTTTTATCTGTCTAAACCTAAACTCTTTTTCCTTAAAAAAATTCTTCTTAAGTTTATCAAAGTTATTTTCAATCTTACTAATTAATACATTAACTCCGTAAGATTGATTTTCTCGTCCCGTAATCGCGGTAACAATAATTTCATATTCCGCAAAATCTTGATCAATTTCCTTCGCTAAAAATTTTGCTAAATCAGCTTTTAAAAATCCTACGTCTTTACCCTTTACATCTTTAATTAAAATTGCATTTGCATCAAATGAATTATTTGGCTGCCTTTCTAAGAAAAGTTCTTCCCCCGGCTTTAAGTTACGTATTGTATCTTGACGATTATCAAACGTAACTCCAACCAATTTCGTGAAAAACTGTTTTGCTGAACCAATATCTGCATATTTTTCAATTTGATTTGCGGTTAAATATAATTCATCCAATTTAGATTTTTTTATTTGACTATCCCTTATATCTTCAATAATAAATTGAAGATTTTTTCGTCCTTGCCACTCATTAATAATCGGTTTAAAAACGATATCTATTTTAGTGTCTGGCAATAAGGAATCAATTAAATCGCCGCGTTGCCAAAATACGCAATCTCTGTTTATGATTCCATTACGAATTTTAAATTTTAAATGATTCCTATTTGTTCCTAACAGGAAAGTTGAATCTATCGTATTCTCATAGGAAATAAAAACAGGTTTCTTATTTCCTATTCCATAAGGTTCAAGTAAATTTAACTCATTTAATAATTCTTCGTCTACCTCAGATAAATTTACTTTTTTATCTATAAATAAATTAGGAATATAATCATCATCATTTAAATCGCGTTTGGCAATATCGTTCAATCTTTGTCGAAGCAATTCAATATGTTCGGACAAAATACTAAAACCTGCAGCAGCTTCATGCCCACCATACTTAATCAATATATCTTCACATTCTGCTAAAGCTCTATGAATATTAAACCCTTCAATACTACGACAAGAAGCTTTACCTATCCCATCTATCATAGATATAACAACTGTCGGCTTATAATATTTTTCCAATAAATTAGACGCTACAAGACCAATTACGCCTGAATTCCAATCTTCGCCAACGATTACAAGTACATTTTCATTACACAAATGAAATCTAGTAACATAATTTTCAGCCTCTTTTAATAACTCTTCTTGAATGGCTCTACGCATTTTATTTTCATTTTCTAATTGCTCTGCTAGCATTTCGGCCTCATTTAAATCATCAGTCAAAAGTAACTGTACTGCACTAAACGCACTACTTAAACGCCCCACTGCATTTAATCGCGGCGCAATACCAAATCCTATTGTAGCTGTATTTATCTCACGATGATTAGAATTACAATTTTGCAATAATGCTTTTAATCCTAAATTTGATGTCTGCCGCAATTGCTCTATTCCCAATGCAACAATCAAACGATTCTCTCCAATTAATGGCATCAAGTCTGCAACAGTTCCTAACACTGCGATATCTAAAAAATTTTTAAGCTCTTCATTTTTCAAACGTAACCATAGCGCCTGACAAAGTTTATAAGCAACACCTACACCAGCTAAATGTTTTTCTGGGTACTCACACCCCATCTGATGCGGGTTTAAAATTGCAAATGCAGCAGGTAAATTTTCTGGCGGCTGATGATGATCTGTAACGATAATATCTATTTTTTTACTTGTTTCGCCAATTTCATAAGTTGAACTAATTCCACAGTCGACAGTAACAATTAACTTACTTTCTTCCGCAATAAAATTATTTAACGCTTCTAGATTTATTCCATATCCTTCGCTTTGCCGTTCTGGTATATAAAAGTCCACATTTGCTTCCAAACTCCTTAATACTTTAACGAGTAAAGACGTTGCAGATATTCCATCTACATCATAATCTCCATAAACTATGATTTTTTCTTGTTTTGAAATCGCTTTAATAATTCTCTCAACAGCTTTATCCATCCCTTTCATCAAGAAAGGATCATGAAACTTCTGCTTTTTGGGATATAAAAATTCCGTTACTTTTTTTATATCTGTATAGCCCCGTTGAATTAATAATTCCGCTAAAATTTCAGATATATTTAAAATCGAAGCCAACTCATTCTTTAAATCAATTTTTTCTTTAGGCAAAATCCATTTTTTCATTTGCTTTATCATTCTCATCACCAAACCTTTATTACAAAACCGAGAAATAAAACTATTATCTTAAAAAAACTTAATTTTATAATATTCGCGCAATCATGACAAAATCCTCTACAAAAATAAAAGCATCCACATTTTAGTAGATGCTTTTATTTTTGTATTATCGTATCTTAGCGTTCAATTAAGCCTTTAACGTACGATTTTTATCTGCATAATGTCTAAATGTAACCCATAGTGGTGTAGACGTAAAAATAGAAGAATACGCACCAGAAGTAAAACCAATTAATAATGCAAAGGAAAAATTCTTCGTTGTTTCTCCACCAAAAAAGTATAGAGCTGCCGTAGTAAACAATACAGTAAGAACTGTGTAAATAGATCTTGTCATCGTCTGCCAAATACTATTATCTGCTAGTTCAACTAAGTCTCCGCCCTTTCTGTAATGCAGCTTAAGATTTTCTCTAATTCTATCAAAAATAACAATAGTATCATTCGTAGAATATCCGACAATTGTCATTAATGCAGCAACAAAAGATGCATCAATCTCTTTTTGGAATATAGAAAAAACACTTAATACAATAAAAATATCATGAATTAATCCTACAATTGCTGCAATTGCAAATTTTAATTCAAATCGATAGGAAATATATGCCACAATCAGCACCCAAGATAATAAAGTTGCCCATATTGCTTGCCATGTTAATTCAGAGCCCATAACAGCGCCAACACGTTCTGTTCGCAATACATTATAGTCACCAATTTTTTCTTTCAAAGCATCCAAAACTTCACGCTTTTGCATTTCTTCTAAATCTGAAGTTCTTATCATAACATTTTTAGCCGAATTTCCATTTTCTGCACCAGCTAATTGAATCATACTATTGTCAAGCCCATAATCTTTTAAAACATCTCTAACTTCCTGAACAGTGACTGGCTTATTAAATTCTAAATCAACAAGAACTCCACCAGTAAAATCAATTCCTAAATTAAAACCTTGTGTAAATATAGAAAAAATTCCCGGCAGAATAATTAGAATCGAAAGTATGTACCAAATCTTACGTCTACCGATGATGTCAAACTTCATCATTTTTCTTCACCCCCGGTGCACCAAAAAATCTATCATTCGTAACAACTCTAGAAGCAATCAATAATTTCAATAAATATTGAGTAAATGTAACCGCTGAAAACATACTAAGAACAATTCCTAATCCTAAAGTAACTGCAAATCCTTTTATTGTACCAGTTCCCATAAAAAACAATACAACTGCCGCTAAAAAAGTTGTTACATTAGAGTCAAGAATCGTAGCAAATGCTCTAGAAAAACCAGCATCCATTGCTGCCATTAAAGTTTTTCCAGCTCTATGCTCCTCTTTAAATCTTTCAAAAATAAGTACATTTGCATCGACCGCCATACCAACAGATAGTATAATACCTGCTATACCAGGTAAAGTTAATGTCGCATCTAGCATTTTTAAAGAAAATAATAGCATGAGAACATATGCCATTAAAGTTATATTGGCAATAAAGCCAGACAAACGATAAAACGCCAGCATAAAAATGATAATTGCTGCGATACCTACAGTAAATGCAAACTCACTTTTATCTTTTGAGTCTTGTCCCAATGTTGGACCTACAGTTCTAGTCTCAACTATATCTACTTTTACAGGAAGAGAACCAGAACGTAATAAAATTGCTAAGTGCTGCGCTTCCTCAATTGTTCTAGAACCAGTAATAACAGCTTTTCCACCTGTAATCGGTTCGTTTACGCGAGGATTCGTCAACATTTGCTTATCTAATAAAATAGCAATTGTCTTACCGACATTTTTTGCTGTTAATTCAGCAAACTTTTTACCGCCTTCATCAGAGAACTCTAACGCAACCATATTTTGATTCGCATGATCAATTTGCGCTTTCGCATCTTTTAGATCAGTACCTGTTAATACAGTATTACCTTGTTCATCTTGAAATTCTAACATTGCTGTTTTCCCTAAAACAGCAATTGCTTCTTCAGGATCTTTAATTCCCGGCAATTCAACAATAATTCTTCGTTCGCCTTGTCTTTGAATAATCGGTTCTGTTAATCCCAGCTCATTAACACGTTTTTCAATAATTTTGACAACTCTTTGCACCGCATCTTCATTTACCTGTGCTTCTGGTGTGTCAACTGCTTCAAGAACAACATGTGTCCCTCCTTGTAAATCTAACCCTTGCTTAATTGAGTGTGCTAGTGGTGAAACATAATAAAAAAACACACCAACAATCACAGCAATTATTGCTACAAGTTTAGCGAAACTATTCTTTCTCAACTGCGTCTCCCTCCAAATACTCTCCAATTTGTACCTGTTCATTATAGCGATGTTTGAATAGCGATGTCAAATGAAAAGATAAATAATTATAATAATTCATTTCCATTTATCACAAGTCCAAAGCGACAATCTAAAAAATTAGCCGCGCGTCTACACATCATCATCCTTGCTAAAAATATCTCAAAATATTCCATAACCGGGCAAATCTTAGTATCAATTGATAATAGTAATTTAATCGTTTTATCCTTTTTATTTACTTCAAGATCTGCACTCTCAGCCGCAAAATTTACTCGATCATGAATTTCAAAGGTTGCGAAATCAGTGTTTGTTACACGCGTACGATGTACATCCGATTTATCTGCCAAAATTAAAGCTGATGCAACATGATTTACAGCATTTCCTCTTTCTTCTTCGTGATTTCCAATCGCTGAAATAACCAACGCAATTTCTTCAGGTGGCATTTTTAATCTAGATAAAATATTATACGCCATAACTGCTCCCATACCACCATGATTAAATCGATTAATCATATTTGCAATATCATGCAGATATCCTGCAATCTCTGCAAGTTCACAATCACGTTCAGAAAAATCTAAATCCTTTAAAACATTTCTAGCACGTCTAGCAACGATTGATACATGACGTTTCCCGTGCTCAGTAAAACCTAATGTTCCTAAATATTCAGTACTGCATTTTAAATACACACCAATTTCCTCATCTTTTCTAAGCGTTTCTATCGTTATTCTCGACATTGTTTGTCCTCCTAATAAAGTCTAATACTTTTTGAACAACCATCTCTTTGCTTAATGAGTCTGTTTGGATATATAAATCAGCATTTTCTCTAGCATCTTTTAATCGTTCATGTTGAACAACAAGCCGCCCTTGATCCCATGTTACTTTTCGCCTTTTTTTAATAGTCTCTAAAGTAGCATCAATCATAATTAAAAAATCTGGATTTCTTTTTTGCCAAAATTTTTTAATACAAGAGTGTTCTTGTGCTACATTGTATGCCTCAATACCATTGGAGCGTAGACTCTCAACTAAAGTAGTTTTCCCTGATGCACAGACACCAACAATCGCGACCAACATCCTTAATCACCTTCAATATGGGAAAGAAACCTGAACACGCCTTATTTTGTTATTATATTCTTTCCCGCTTATTCCCATAACCACAACTGTCATATCATCTCCTGGCCTATTATCATCTAGTTCTAGTGCATATTCTAAAATTGCATTTGCAATAAAATCAACATCATCAACATTATTTTCTTCAATTATTTTAATAATATGTTTAAAATCAATTTGTTTTCCACGTTTTTTTCCTGCTGAATGAATTCCATCTGTATATGAAACTAAAATCGTTCCAATTTCTAATGGTATCTGATAAATTAAAGGCTTTGTATGCTTATGTACACCAATGGGATTAACCCATTCATCATATACTGTTAAATATTCATTGGCTTTTACAATAACCGGACAATTTGAATTCCTGCTAATTACAATTGTCTCTGTATCCAAATCAGCACTTAATATTGTTAGAGTTGAAGATACTTGTCCGCTTTTAACTGCATATAAAAAATCATGTACAGCTCTGGCAACAGCACCATCACGTGCACCATCTGTTATAAGTGTTACAGCTTTATTTACAACTAACGTACTCGTATTTTTAGCAGACTTACCACTCCCTTGCCCATCAGCAAGTATAGCAGATATTCCACCTTGTGCTCTTTCCGCCACCTCAGCACTATCACCAGAATGAGAAACAGCATACTTCGTTGTTTTTGCCATTCCGACTTTTATTTCCATAACCTATCTCCTATCGAAAAGCAGGCAAAATATAGCTAAATCGCTATATTTTGCCTGCTCTGCAATCTGTAATACAATCTTTTGTTACAATATAATCCATTACATAGTCATGTGCTTCAGAAGGAACATCAGATACAACTTGACATGAAAAAGCTAAAGCTACTAACTTAGCAGAAATAGCTTTTGATAGAAAACGATCGTAAAATCCTAACCCCATTCCTAAGCGATGACCTGCATAATCAAAAGCGACTCCAGGTAGCAAAATAAGCTCAATCTTCTTAGGATCCACTATACGAAGTTTATTTGAATCTGGCGCAAGAATTCCAAACTCCCCAATAACTAGATCAGATAAATCTTCTATATAAGCAGCAATCATAATTCCAGATCTATCACAAACAAAAGGAATGCATAATTTTTTTCCATCATTTATCACTGTTTTCATCAAAGACAAAGTTTGGACTTCATCTTTTAGAGAGACATAAGCCATAATCAGATTAGAGTTTCTATAATAATCTGAATTAATAATATTTTGATAAATAGTTTTACTTTCAGATGCTTTGATATCTTCTGATAAAGAACGCCTTATCTCTAACATCTTTTTACGTAAAGATTTTTTGCACTGAATAATTTCATCTTCCATTTTATTCTTCAGGTATTCTCTTTTCATGACTAATATTTTTACTGATAGATGCCTTTGCAACTTCAATCTCAACTTTTTCTGCGACTTTCATCAAGACAGTATTATTTTTTATTGTACTAATCTCTCCATACAAACCACCAATAGTGATAATTTTATCGCCTTTTTTCAGATTCCCTAACATATCTTTTATACGACTTTGTTCCTTTTTTTGTGGTTTATACAATAAAAAGTAAAACAAAACCACCATTAACAATATTGGACCATATGACATGATCAAGCTTGACATCTCCGGACTTAATTCCATAAAAAAACCTCCAAAAAAATTTATAAACACGAACATTTATCTATTCGACAATACTACTAAAATTCCTTTATTTCTTGTAATTCGCTATAAAAGCGCTTCTAAATTCTACAAAAGAATCCTCTAAAATGGCCTCACGCATTTTTTTCATAAAATTAATCAAGAAATATAAATTATGAGTAGTCATTAAACGCAACCCAAAAATCTCATCCGTTCTCATTAAATGCCTGATATATGCACGTGAAAAGTTTCGACATGCATAACAATCACACTCTTCATCAATCGGTCTAAAATCATGCGCATACTCTGCATTTTTTATCACTAACCGCCCTTTAGCAGTCATTGCGGTACCATTTCTAGCCACACGGGTTGGAAAAACACAATCAAACATATCAATTCCATGCAATACACCTTCAACTAGACAATCGGGAGTTCCAACGCCCATTAAATAGCGCGGTTTATTAGCTGGAAGCTGACAAACAGTATGTTCAAGAATTTCATACATTAAGTCTTTTGGTTCTCCTACGCTAAGACCACCAACAGCATACCCAGGAAAATCCATCTTAACTAAGTCATGAACACTCATAGAACGTAAATCTTTGTACATTCCACCTTGTACAATACCAAATAAGGCTTGGTCCTCACGTGTTAATGTATTTTTACATCTTTGTGCCCATCTCGTTGTACGCTCTGTAGATTTCTTTGCATAATCATAATCCGCAGGATAAGGTACACATTCATCAAAAGCCATAATAATATCTGCACCTAATGCCATTTGTACCTCTGTAGCACGCTCTGGCGATAAAAATTGCTTTGATCCATCTATATGCGAACGAAATGTTACGCCTTCTTCTGTAATCTTTCTTAGATCGCCCAAACTAAAAACTTGAAATCCCCCACTATCTGTAAGTATCCCACGATCCCAGTTCATAAATTTATGCAAGCCTCCAGCTTCTTTTACCAAGCTGTGTCCTGGACGCAAAAACAAATGATATGTATTACTCAATATAATACCTGCTCCCATATCTTTCAATTCATCCGGGGACATTGACTTTACAGTTGCTTGCGTTCCAACTGGCATAAAGATTGGAGTATCAAATGTTCCATGCGGAGTATGTAATTTCCCCGCCCTCGCTCCAGTCTTCGAACATTGTTTAATTAACTCATATTTTACAGCCAAAATATATCCTCCTATTACAACTCATATCCAATTTATAAAATACCACTTTTCGCGCCTATACGCATATATTAGGAAAGTATATCAGTATCTAAAGATATTTTCAAGACATCCTTTTAGATTAATAAACTGACTAATAAGATTTCTTATATTCAGTATGTATCCAAATTTTAAAAATTAATTAATATATTTTCCCCCAATTTTTGAAATTAAATACAAATTAAAAATTTCATTAACCATCTAAACCTCACCATTCATAAAAAAATATGCAGCTCTAAAAAATCCCACAATAAAGAATAAAAGACTATCTTCAAAATTTAAATTTAAATTCAATTTATTTTTATCTATTGCTACCATTACCGGTCCTTCATAGATGTAAACAAGAAGAAATCAATCTTCAATTCTCTTTTATCTTCTACTTTTGTGAAGTTTTAGTTTATTTTTAAAATAAACTTACTTTTTCTATTGAGAATTTTGTCGAACTATGTTATGTTGTGTCTGTAGAGGGATTTAACACCTTCTTGCCTCCTATCTTCTTTGTGACCAGAAGAAGATAAGTTCATAAAAGCTATTTAGGAAAAGAGTGTTGTTTTCTGCTTGCAGCAACATTCTTTTTCCTATTTTAGCCAAATACTAATTCTTTACAAAATGCAATACTTTTGATTCGTCTGACTTTTTTCATCTAATAAAAAGTCCCGTATCTTATCAGATACAGGACTTTTTCTATTATTTAGATTTCTGGTTCAACAAGAACATTGCATCACCGAAACTAAAAAAGCGATACTTACACTTTTTTGCTTCTTCATAAGCATGAAAAATATTTTCCTTTCCCGAAAATGCACTAATTAACATAAGTAACGTTGACTTTGGCAGATGAAAATTCGTTACTAGCGCATCTACAATTTTAAACTCATATCCGGGATAAATAAAAATATCTGTCCAACCACTCTTCGCTTCTATAAAATCTTTCTTTTCACTTGCGGATTCTAATGTACGAATTGCGGTTGTTCCAATCGCAATGACACGGTTTCCCCTTTGTTTCGTTAAATTAATTAAATCTGCTGTTTCCTTTGGCAGGGAATAATACTCACGATGCATCTGATGCTCTTCAATCTTTTCTACATTTACTGGTCGGAATGTTCCTAACCCAACATGTAATGTAACAAATCCAAGATTTATCCCTTTTTCTTTTAAATCAGTTAGCATCGCTTTTGTAAAATGGAGCCCTGCAGTTGGTGCAGCTGCTGAACCTCTTTCTTTTGCATAAACTGTCTGATAGCGTTCCTTATCTTGTAATTTTTCATGAATATATGGAGGCAATGGAGTTTCCCCTAATCGATCAAGAATCTCCTCAAAAATTCCTTCATAATGAAATTTTACAATTCTGCCGCCAAAATCGGTATTCTCTATAATTTCGCAAGATAACTCTTCACCAAAATTAATTTTTGCACCAACTCTTGCTTTTTTCCCAGGCTTTACTAGTGCTTCCCACTCATCACCAGTTTTCCGTGACAATAAAAAAACCTCTATTTTTGCACCGGTTTCATCCTTCGTCCCAATAAGTCTCGCTGGAATTACTTTCGTATCATTAAAAATTATCGTATCGCCTGGTTTTAAATATTCTTTCAGTTGATAAAAAATTTTGTGCTCTATTCTTCCTGTTTGACTATCCAATATTAATAGTTTTGAATGATCTCTTGGTTCACAAGGTGTTTGCGCAATAAAAGATTCAGGTAAATCATAATCAAATTCCGATAACAACATGTTTTTATACTCCTTAACTATTTCCGCATAAATTATTTCTTATTTTTCTTTTTATAATAACGATCCCGTTCGCTAAAAATACACCCACAATATGGTTGGCGATATAATTCTAAATTCTTACTTATATCTACCCCTTCATACCAACCAGTACGAAAATCTTCATAAAGGAATTTAATATTTTCTTCTTCCGCAATTCTTTTGGCTGTTGCTGTAATGACTTCATGATTTTGATACGGGCTTACTAAAAGACTTGTCGTAAAGACCTCATATCCATTCTCTTTAGCAAATTTTGCAGCCTGTCTAAGACGAAGTTCATAACACACTATACATCTGCCATTTGGTGCATTTAATGCACTCATTAGAAATGCTTCTAGTGTATATTCGCGATCAACTGTAATCGGCAACTGCACTTTTTCTGCAAATTCTATTGCGGTTTCCAAACGATGTTTGAATTCTTTATATGGATGAATATTAGGATTAAAAAAATACCCTGTTGGTTCATAACCCATATCACGCAATCTTTTTATAGGATAAGCAGAGCACGGACCACAACACATATGTAAAAGCAACTTCATTTTATCACCTGATTTCTATTTTTCTTCTGTTTTCATTGGGATTCCTAGATGTTTATAAGCTGCCAAAGTCGCAACCCTTCCTCGTGGCGTTCTATTGATAAAACCTAACTGCAAGAGATATGGTTCATATACATCTTCAATAGTATCTGTTTCTTCACTTATCGCTGCTGCTAAAGTATCAACGCCAACAGGCCCACCACCAAATTTCTCTATAATTGTAAGTAACATTGTACGATCTATTTCATCAAGACCTAATTTATCTACTTCAAGCATAGCTAATGCTTGATCTGCAATAGCATCCGTAATAATTCCATCCCCAGTAATTTGCGCATAATCCCTTACACGTTTTAACAGGCGATTTGCAATTCTCGGTGTTCCTCGCGAGCGCCTGGCAATCTCTAAAGCCCCTCGCTCTTCAATAGCAATATTTAAAATTTCTGCAGCCCGTTTGATAATATGAATTAAGGCTCCTGGCTGATAATACTCTAATCGCGAAATTACACCGAATCGATCACGAAGCGGCGCTGCCAACGCACCAGCTTTTGTCGTTGCCCCAATCAAGGTAAAGGGAGCAATATCTAATCGAATCGAACGAGCGCTTGGCCCTTTACCAATAATGATATCGAGTGCGAAATCCTCCATCGCCGAATAAAGTACTTCTTCTACATTTCGCGATAATCGATGAATTTCATCAATAAAAAGTACATCTTTTTCTCCTAGATTGGTTAATAAAGCAGCCAAGTCCCCAGCCCGTTCAATTGCCGGGCCAGAAGTAACTCGAAAATTAACGCCCATTTCATTTGCAATAATCCCTGCCAACGTAGTCTTTCCCAATCCTGGTGGTCCATATAACAAGACATGATCTAGAGCTTCCTTCCGCGATAATGCAGCTTGTACAAATATGGATAAATTGTCTTTTACTTTATCCTGCCCAATATATTCATGTAAATATCGTGGTCTTAGACTATACTGCCATTGATCAGCACTTTGCTCTTCGCCAATGACTATTCGTTCTTCTTGTAAATCCATCATTACCTTTTAGCAAACTCCTTAAGTACAAATTTTATCGCAGATTCTACAGAATCTATCGATTTTAGATTTTTTAAAATTGGCATAAATTCAGCTTGTGTATACCCCAAAGAAATCAATGCCTGTGTTGTCTCTGTTACAACGTCTTCTTTTCCTTCAAATTCTAAAGAATCTACATTTTCCAACGCATCTTTTTGCTCAGCAATTGCTCCAATTTTATCTTCCAGTTCTAAAATAAGACGTTCCGCCGTTTTTTTACCAATACCAGGCAACTTAGTTAAAATGCTTACCTGTTTTTGTCCAAGTGCCTGACAAAGCTTTTCAACCGTTATCGCAGATAAAATTCCCAATGCAACCTTAGGGCCAATACCAGATACTGAAATCAACTTGATAAATATATCATACTCCATCTGTGTGTAAAATCCATACAACTGCATAGCATCTTCACGTACATTTAAATATGTAAATAAAGTAACCTCATTATTTATGATCAATTGGTTACGGGTAGTTGTAGCAATAAAAACCCTATATCCTACCCCTTGAACATCTATAAAACAGCAATCAATAAACAACTGATTTACCGTGCCTCTTAAATATCCAATCATAATTTATTTCTCCAAACTATATTATTTACACAATGGGTTGTACAAATAGCAACTGCCAAAGCATCAGCTACATCATCAGGATGAGGTTTTTTCGGTAAATTCAACAATTTTTCTACCATATAAATTACTTGTTCTTTTGTTGCTTTACCATAGCCAACAACAGCTTGCTTTACTTGTAGAGGCGTTCGCTCTACGACTTCAAGATTATTTGCTGCCGCAGTCAAAAGCACAACCCCTCTTGCTTGTCCTACGGGAATTGCCGTAGTAATATTTCGATTAAAAAATAGTTGTTCTACTCCCATAATATCAGGTTGATATTCTTTTATTAAAGTATCTATTTCTGTATGTATTTTTAACAGCCTATCCTGTGGTTTACTCTTAGGGCTTGTAATAACTGCACCATAATGAATCGCTTTTAAATGATTTCCCCGCATTTCTACCAACCCGTAACCACAAATTGCAGTTCCAGGATCAATTCCTAATACTAACATTTCTTATCCCCCTACCAAAAGATATTACTTCGACAAATATATGTTCTATTCCTTTTTATCATCACAAACTAGCACAACAAAAAAACGAGCCTGATTTCCGAAAAATTTTTAACTTTTCCGAAAATCAGACGCATAATCTAGAAATTTACAAAATCTTTAATTTTTGTGTAAACTATTGCATTCTTCAGTTAATGCCAATATCTATCAGATAGCTAATAAACGTGATGCTGTTAACTGTTTTTATTATTTAGACTGTATACCTTCTAAAAATTGAAGCATTTCTTCTTTCGATGAAAATACTAAACCATTTTTAATTTCCTCCAGCGCCTGTGGGTGCAGTTGATCGACAGAAATCATTGTTTGTTCACGTAGCAAAGGCTTATTATCTGGCATTCCAGAAAAAATAGCGATACGCCCCTCATGAATACCAATGAAATTATTATTCTTATGCCATTCACAATAATCATTTACCTGCAAACTCATTCTTATTTTATCCTCTGTAAATAATTCAATATTCCATTGCGGATAAACTTGTTGAAAACTTTTATAATCTATCCCAATACATTCACTGTTAGGAATTATTTCTTGAACAAGTTCATCCTTACACTTTGTATAAAAATATACTTGCTCTATTTGTGTCGATTGCTTTACGCGAATATCATTATCAAATTTACTTACAACTTGATCGTTATGCTCAGCTGTTCTTGTCATAAAAAGGTAACCGATCCCAAGCAATAAGAGAAAACAAATGCTTATACCCGCCATCATCATATATTTTTTCTTATTTAAGGTAATATCATCCAACATAAACACCTCATTATAAAGTATATTGCAATAATTATTACCAAAAATATTAATTTTATACAAATCATTGATAAAATAAGACTAGAATTCAAATAGAAACTTAACTCTATCTTCATTCTAGTCCAACTACTTTAGAGACTCAAGCCCTCTTAAGTTCCACTTATAAAAACTGTAGGCTTATTCACATAAAAACAAAGGTTTTGAT
The DNA here is from genome assembly GCF_030273445.1 of Selenobaculum gibii. Taxonomy (NCBI): domain Bacteria; kingdom Bacillati; phylum Bacillota; class Negativicutes; order Selenomonadales; family Sporomusaceae; genus Anaerosinus; species Anaerosinus gibii. The sequence goes on along the minus strand of NZ_CP120678.1, from coordinate 1,174,553 downwards.
TGTATGTCAGTTACGTACTTTCGCTAGATGATCTTTTAATTGTTGAATAAAATTAATCCATTAAATCTTCATCAATATCATAATTTGCATAAACCTCTTGTACATCATCATGATCCTCAAGGGCTTCAATTAATTTTAACATTTTAGTCGCATCCGTGCCTTCTAATTTTACTGTGGTATCAGGGACCATGCTAATTTCGGCTACGGAAGATTCAATATTGTTTTCTTCTAGCATTTTTTCAATCTCATCAAATACTTCTGGTTCACTTGTAATTTCAAAGGAATCTTCTTCGACTTGAAAATCATCAGCACCAGCCTCTAAAGCCAGCATCATCAACTCTTCTTCATTTGCAAAGTTTTCTTTCTCGACAACAAATACACTTTTCTTTTTAAACATCCACCCTACGCATCCGGTTTCGCCTAAATTACCGCCATTTTTTGAAAAGATATGACGTACATCAGCCGCTGTACGATTGCGATTATCTGTCATGACTTCGATCATAACCGCGCTACCACCAGGGCCGTACCCTTCATAAAGCATTTCTTCATAGTTGCTGCCTTCTAAAGCTCCTAACCCCTTCTGGATTGCCCTTTGAATGTTTTCTTTTGGGATATTGTTCGCTTTTGCTTTTGTTAAAGCAAGTTTTAATTTCATATTCCCTGTTGGATCGCTGCCTCCCATGCGAACAGCAACAGTGATTTCGCGAGCTATTTTCGTTGTTATTTTCCCACGTACAGCATCCATTTTACCTTTTTTATGTTTAATATTTGCCCATTTAGAATGTCCTGACATAAATAAATACGCACTCCTTTAATAAAATTGCAAGATATATTTTACCATACTATAGAATCAATCGCAAAATTTCTTATTTTTCAACAATAACTAATCTAAAGTAATTTTTCTTTCCTTTTCTAATCAATGCCGTATTATCGGTAAACATATTCTCCGCAATTTCTAATTCAATACTATTTACTCGTTCATTATTTATGGATAGCCCCCCTTGCGTAATCAAGCGACGACCTTCCCCTTTTGATGCAAAAACTGACGCTCTTGTTAAAACATCTAATAATTTTGCACCTATATCTGCTTTAGTGATCTCAATTGTTGGTGCATTCTCTAAATTTCCTTGTCCAGAAAATAAAGCTTTTGCCGCTTCTTCGGCTTTAAGCGCTTCCTCTTCCCCATGAATTAATTTTGTTACCTCAAAAGCTAAAACTTTTTTAGCTTCATTGATTTCTTGATCTTTTAATGCACCCAGTCGTCTAACTTCATCCATTGGTAAAAATGTCAATAAGGATAGACATTTTTCTACATCTGCGTCATTCACATTTCTCCAATATTGGTAAAATTCATATGGAGAAGTTTTTTCCGCATCTAACCATAATGCTCCACTTTCTGTTTTTCCCATTTTTTTACCTTCACTTGTCGTAAGTAAAGTAAATGTTAAACCAAATGCAGGTTTGCTTTCTTTACGTCTAATCAGTTCAACTCCGGCAATGATATTTGACCACTGATCATCTCCACCCATTTCTAATTTACAGTTATAACGATTATTTAATTCCCAAAAATCATAAGCTTGCATAATCATATAATTAAATTCTAAAAATGTTAAACCTTTTTCCATTCTCTGTTTATAACATTCTGCTGCCAACATACGATTGACAGTAAAATGCGTTCCTACACTGCGTAATAATTCAATATAATTCAAATTTCTTAACCAGTCTCCGTTATTTACAATGAATGCTTTATCGTCAGAGAAATCAATAAAACGTTGCATTTGTTTTTTAAAGCAATCACAATTATGTTGAATAACTTCATCCGTTAACATTCTACGCATATCAGACTTTCCTGATGGATCTCCGATAGTCCCTGTCCCTCCACCAACTAAGCAAATAGGTCTATGCCCCGCACGTTGCATATGTGCCATAACCATCATACCAAGAAAATGACCAACATGTAAACTATCCGCTGTTGGATCAAAACCTATATAAAACGTAACTTTTTCCTTATCAAATAGCTCAATGATCTCGTCTTCATGCGTCATTTGTGCAATAAAGCCACGTTCTTTTAATACATTAATTACATTAATTACATTCATCAATAAACCCTCCAAAGTTTTATAAATAAGATTTTATTTAGGAATTAAGATTTTCTTCATTCAACCCCTAGTCCCTTAATAAAATAAAAAACTCGCCCCTAAAAAGGGACGAGATAAATAACACCCGCGGTACCACCCAAATAGTATTTTTACAAATACGACTTTGCAGCCTGTAACGGAGCCAACCGAATCCATCTACTCATTACTCAATAAAAATAACTTTCGATTTCTTGCTCATAAGTGTACTTCAAATAAATCGTTTACTACGTTTCACCTTCCCGTAGCTCTCTGAAAAACAAATTCATTTTACTTCTCTTAATCATTGCATTAAAACTATATTGCTTCATATCATAGCAAAAATTTATAAATAAGTCAAATTAATAAAATAAAAAGCCTAGCAAAAGCTAGGCAAAATTTTGGCTCCTTGAGTAGGACTCGAACCTACGACCGATCGGTTAACAGCCGATTGCTCTACCAACTGAGCTATCAAGGAATATAACTGGCATCTACCTAACCTCCCAGGACGTTTCCATCCAAGTACTTTCGGCGTGTATAGGCTTAACTACTGTGTTCGGTATGGGAACAGGTGGTACCCTATAGCTATCGACACCAGATCCGTCTGTCTATAAACGCACATCTACTTCGTTACTGCTCAATCCGTTCAGTCAACGTAATTCTCATTACGCCTTCCTCTCTTCTTTCCGCTGCGCCTTGTATCTGCACATTTCTAGTCATCCGTGCTTTTTGAAGTGAACTTTCTTTTTAGATATGTTCCTTCAAAACTATACAGAAGAATTGAAATTAATCTTAACTACATTTTATTCTTGCTTTACTCCGCTTCGCTTAGATATGAAACTCACTCGCTCCATTTCTTTACGCTCGGAGTAAAGCGATTCGCTCAATCTACTTCATTCGCTTTCGCTCATGGTATATTGGCTCTCTGCTTTAAGTCAAGCCCTCGACCTATTAGTACCAGTCAGCTAAATACATTACTGTACTTACACATCTGGCCTATCTACCTTGTCTTCTTCAAGGGGTCTTACTAGATTACTCTATGAGAAACCTCATCTTAAGGCTGGTTTCACGCTTAGATGCTTTCAGCGTTTATCCTTTCCGAACGTAGCTACCCAACTGTACGCCTGGCGGCATAATTGGTACACCATTGGTTCGTCCACTCCGGTCCTCTCGTACTAGGAGCAGCTCCCTTCAAGTTTCTTACGCCCGCGATGGATAGGGACCGAACTGTCTCACGACGTTCTGAACCCAGCTCACGTACCACTTTAATGGGCGAACAGCCCAACCCTTGGGACCTACTTCAGCCCCAGGATGTGATGAGCCGACATCGAGGTGCCAAACCTCCCCGTCGATATGGACTCTTGGGAGAGATTAGCCTGTTATCCCCAGGGTAGCTTTTATCCGTTGAGCGATGGCCCTTCCACTCGGTACCACCGGATCACTAAGCCCTACTTTCGTACCTGCTCGACCTGTCCGTCTCGCAGTCAAGCTCCCTTCTGCCTTTACACTCTTCGCGCGATTTCTTGCCGCGCTGAGGGAACCTTTGGGCGCCTCCGTTACTCTTTCGGAGGCGACCGCCCCAGTCAAACTGCCCGCCTGACACTGTCTTGATGTTTGTTATTCATTCAGTTAGATTTTCAGTAAATAAAGGGTGGTATCCCAACATTGACTCCTATGATACTAGCGTACCATATTCTCAGTCTCCCACCTATCCTGTACATTATTTACCAAAAACCAATGTCAGGTTGCAGTAAAGCTCCATGGGGTCTTTCTGTCCAGTCGCGGGTAACCTGCATCTTCACAGGTATTTCAATTTCACCGGGTCCCTCGTTGAGACAGTGCCCAAGTCGTTACACCTTTCGTGCGGGTCGGAACTTACCCGACAAGGAATTTCGCTACCTTAGGACCGTTATAGTTACGGCCGCCGTTTACTGGGGCTTCAATTCAGATCTTCGAATTACTTCTAAACCCTCCTCTTAACCTTCCAGCACCGGGCAGGTGTCAGCACATATACTTCAGATTTCTCTTTCGCATGCACCTGTGTTTGTGGTAAACAGTCGCTTGGGCCTCTCTTCTGTCGCCTTCTTCAGCTCTGCTAGCTTGTAGCTTCACCAAAAATGGCTATCCTTTTCCCGAAGTTACGGATACATTTTGCCGAGTTCCTTAACGAGGGTTTTCCCGCGCACCTTAGGATTCTCTCCCCGCCTACCTGTGTCGGTTTGCGGTACGGGCACCTTTAATCTCACTAGAAGCTTTTCTTGGCAGCGTGGTCCAGTTAAATTCAATGTAATTGCTTACATCTTTCCGTCACTTCTCAGGTTTTTAAGATGCGGATTTGCCTACATCTCACCCTACCAGCTTAGACAGGCGTTTCCATCTGCCCGCTTAACCTTCCTTCTGCGTCACTCCATTGCTCAAACAATTATCGGTGGTACAGGAATCTTTACCTGTTGTCCATCGCCTACGCTCTTTGCCTCGGCTTAGGTCCCGACTTACCCTGAGTCGACGATCGTTGCTCAGGAAACCTTAGGCTTTCGGTGGGAAGGATTCTTACCTTCCTTTTCGCTACTCATACCGGCATTCTCACTTCTATACTCTCCAGCACTCCTTTCGGTATACCTTCGTCGTGTATAGAACGCTCCCCTACCCAACATACTTAGTATGCTGACGCGACTTCGGTTCTGTGCTTTAGCCCCGGACATTTTCGGCGCAAAGCCTCTCGACCAGTGAGCTATTACGCACTCTTTAAATGGTGGCTGCTTCTGAGCCAACATCCTGGTTGTTTGTGAAGCTTTACATCCTTTGCCACTTAGCACAGCATTGGGGACCTTAGTCGGCGTTCTGGGCTGTTTCCCTTTTGACTACGGGTCTTATCACTCGCAGTCTGACTCCCAAGTACAAGTATAGCCATTCGCAGTTTGACTGGGTTCGGTAAGCTTTACGCCCCCTAGCCCGATCAGAGCTCTACCGTCTATACTTTTTACCTTGAGGCTAGCCCTAAAGCTATTTCGGGGAGAACCAGCTATCTCCGCGTTCGATTGGCATTTCACCCCTATCCACAACTCATCCCAAAACTTTTCAACGTTCACGGGTTCGGTCCTCCACTCAATTTTACCTGAGCTTCAACCTGGTCATGGATAGATCACTGCGGTTTCGGGTCTACAATATCTAACTTTCGCCCTATTAAGACTCGCTTTCGCTTCGGCTCCGTGTTTTCCACTTAACCTCGCTAGATACTGTAACTCGCCGGTTCATTCTTCAATAGGCACGCTGTCGCACATTTATAGTGCTTCAACTGCTTGTAGACATACGGTTTCAGGTTCTTTTCACTCCCCTCCCGGGGTTCTTTTCACCTTTCCCTCACGGTACTATACGCTATCGGTCGCCAAGGAGTATTTTGCCTTGGAGGGTGGTCCCCCCTGCTTCCCACAAGGTTCCTCGTGTCTCGTGGTACTCTGGATTCTGACCCACTTATTTATCTTTCATCTACAGGAGTTTCACCTTCTACGCTTGACTTTCCCAAGTCATTCGATTAGATAAATTTCGCTTTTTGTCAGTCCTCAACCCCAGTTGACCGAAGTCAGCTGGTTTGGGCTCTTCCCCGTTCGCTCGCCGCTACTTAGGGAATCTCATTTGATTACTTTTCCTCCGGGTACTTAGATGTTTCAGTTCCCCGGGTCTACCTTCTCATGCTCTTTGGCATGGATAACAGTACATTACTACTGCTGGGTTCCCCCATTCGGACATCCATGGATCAAGACTTACTTGCAGTTCCCCATGGCTTTTCGCAGCTTATCGCGTCCTTCTTCGGCTCTTGGCGCCTAGGCATCCGCCGTATGCCCTTAGTAGCTTGACTTACGTCATTTAAGCTCTAAGTTCATCATTTTTGATGCTTAGTTTGTTTTTTTGAATCCTAAAATGTCGTTAATTTACTCTCTCTTTTGAGAGGTTGATTAATTTCATTTGTTTCTTCTGTGTAGTTTTCAAAGAACATTTTTGAGTCAATACATACTTGTATTCCCTCAAAACTAATCAATGTAGATGCCAAATGTGTCGACCTGGATGACAAGAATTCTATTTCAAATTCTCATGTCTCCTTAGAAAGGAGGTGATCCAGCCGCACCTTCCGATACGGCTACCTTGTTACGACTTCACCCCAATCATCGGCCCCACCTTAGACGGCTAGCTCTCGTTAGAGTTACCCCACCGGCTTTGGGTGTGACTGACTTTCGTGGTGTGACGGGCGGTGTGTACAAGGCCCGGGAACGTATTCACCGCAGTATGCTGACCTGCGATTACTAGCGATTCCGACTTCATGTAGGCGAGTTGCAGCCTACAATCCGAACTGAGAGATTGTTTCTGGGGTTTGCTCCATCTCGCGATTTCGCTTCCCTCTGTCAATCCCATTGTAGTACGTGTGTAGCCCAGGACATAAGGGGCATGATGACTTGACGTCATCCCCGCCTTCCTCCGCGTTATCCGCGGCAGTCTCATTTGAGTTCCCACCTTTACGTGCTGGCAACAAATGATAGGGGTTGCGCTCGTTGCGGGACTTAACCCAACATCTCACGACACGAGCTGACGACAGCCATGCACCACCTGTTTTCTTGTCTTCCGAAGAAGAGGTACGTATCTCTACGTCTTTCAATCAATGTCAAGCCCTGGTAAGGTTCTTCGCGTTGCGTCGAATTAAACCACATACTCCACCGCTTGTGCGGGCCCCCGTCAATTCCTTTGAGTTTCAACCTTGCGGCCGTACTCCCCAGGCGGGGTACTTATTGCGTTAACTCCGGCACAGAAGGGGTCGATACCTCCTACACCTAGTACCCATCGTTTACGGCCAGGACTACCGGGGTATCTAATCCCGTTCGCTACCCTGGCTTTCGAGCCTCAGTGTCAGTTACAGTCCAGAAAGTCGCCTTCGCCACTGGTGTTCCTCCTAATATCTACGCATTTCACCGCTACACTAGGAATTCCACTTTCCTCTCCTGCACTCAAGAAAAACAGTTTCCATTCCATCACGGGGTTGAGCCCCGCACTTTTAAAACAGACTTATTTTCCCACCTGCGCTCCCTTTACGCCCAATAATTCCGGACAACGCTTGCCACCTACGTATTACCGCGGCTGCTGGCACGTAGTTAGCCGTGGCTTTCTCGTTTAGTACCGTCATTACCTCATACTATTCGCATAAGGCACATTCGTCCTAAACAACAGAGCTTTACGATCCTAAAACCTTCTTCACTCACGCGGCGTTGCTCCGTCAGACTTTCGTCCATTGCGGAAGATTCCCCACTGCTGCCTCCCGTAGGAGTTTGGGCCGTGTCTCAGTCCCAATGTGGCCGTTCATCCTCTCAGACCGGCTACTGATCGTTGCCTTGGTGGGCTGTTATCTCACCAACTAGCTAATCAGACGCAGACCCATCTTTTAGCGATAGCTTATATATAGAGGCCATCTTTAAATAACGAAACATGCATTTCATTATCAACATTCGGTATTAGCACCGCTTTCGCGATGTTGTCCCCATCTAAAAGGTAGGTTGTCTACGCGTTACTCACCCGTTCGCCACTAAGAATTACCGAAATAATTCTCCGTTCGACTTGCATGTGTTAAGCACGCCGCCAGCGTTCGTCCTGAGCCAGGATCAAACTCTCCAATAAATTTATTATTAGAAAGCCTAAATGGCTCAATAATTATCTTTTCTTTAAAAGAAATTGTTGTTACTTTTTTGTAACATTTGTTTTGTGTTTCGTTTAAAACGAAACCCGCACATCTGGCATAATTGAATCAAGTAATACATTACTTAATATCTACATTGTTTAGTTTTCAAGGAACACTTGATTGCCGGCGTAACCAGCTCATTTATATTATCAGAAGCGATTTGTTTTGTCAACATCTTTTTTTAAGATGATTGATAAAGCTCACTTCCCGTGCCGCTCGTTAGCGACTTGTATTATATTACACGCTTCATTCTTTTTTGTCAATATCTTTTATGAATTTTTTATTTTAAAGATGTACATATGTATTTGGAACATCTCCTACAATAACATATTCAGCAATAGGGACTTGTGTATTTACTACTGAGCTTTTACTAATCATTGGAACAACTATTTTGACTTCTGTTTCTGCCGCTAAACTTATCATATGTTTGGTTTGATTAATTCCTGCTTGCTCAAAATTGTTAATAGTTTTAATCTTAACTACCCCTACCGGAATAACAGCTACATTAATATTTGGTCCTATACTAGCTAAAATTTGACTGCCTGTAATTTGTCCTAATGGAATTTCTATATTTTCTCTAGATAAGTCCTGTAAAGTTTTTTGAACATCTATTGTAATTTCAGCGGACAACCTATTAAATTCCATAGTATTGGGTTGAATAAATACGATTTTACCTTGATTATCAAGTTTTACATCTAGCAAATCTTTTGACTCTACCTTATTTTTCACTTTATCTTCAATAACCTTATTTATTGATTGTGTCGCAATTCCTATTGCCCTAGCTTCTGCAATTGCCAAAATACTAGGCTTTAAATGCGTTTCCATAACCCAAAATAAATAAAATAAAATAAAAATACTTCCTATACATATCCAAATAATTTTTTTTGTTTTTTTCTTTCGTTCTTGCACCATAAATCTCATTAAATCACCTCACTATTAGCAAAAAACTATTTTAGTATTTTATACATAAAAAATCATTTAATATTTACTAATGCTATGTATTTATAAAAAATAATATACCTACCAAATACAAATTTATGTTACAATATCATATACATGGATTTTCCAAGGAGGTTACTAATGGATAAAGATACAAATAAGCAATCAAGAAAAACTAAACAGTCAAATAAAAGCTCCTATCGAAAAATTGCATTAATTATAGTGATTATATTAGCTGTAATGATAACGGGAGTTGGACTTGGATTTCTTACTGCTACATTAAATACTAAGCCTGGTTTGGCAGCTGATATAACGCCTCCAGCGTCTTCACAAATTTATGATATTAACGGTAATCTAATTACCAATATACACGCAGTAGAAAATAGAGTTCCTGTGAAATTGGATAAAATTCCAAAAAACTTAAAAGATGCTTTTATTGCTGTAGAAGATGCCCGTTTTTATCAGCACTCTGGTATTGACCCTCGTGGTATCTTACGCGCAGTTTGGTCAAATATAACAAATCGCGGAGTATCTGAAGGAGGTAGCACAATTACACAACAATTAGCTAAAAATGCTTACCTTTCTCAAGAACAAACATTAAAAAGAAAAATCCAAGAAGCATTCTTGGCCCTGCAATTAGAAAAACAATATACAAAACAAGAAATTTTAGAATTATATTTAAATCAAATTTATTTTGGACAAGGTGCCTATGGAGTTCAAGCTGCATCCCAATTATATTTTGGGAAAAATGTTGAAGATTTAAGCTTATCTGAATGCGCAATGCTCGCTGGTATTCCAAAAAGTCCAAACTATTATTCTCCACTGAATAATTTTAAAGCTTCTACTGAAAGACAATCAACAGTACTTGATCAAATGGTAAAATATAAATATATTGATGAAGCTACAGCTCATAAAGCAAGAGCAACTGAAATAAAGTTAGCTAAACATACTGCTGAAAAAAAATCTACTTCTGCTTCATATTTTGTTGATTATGTTACTCAAGCTTTAATAGAAAAATATGGTGCAGATGCCGTTTATAAGAATGGTTTGAAAATTTATACTACACTTGATTTAGATATGCAACATATTGCTGAAAGAACAATTGCTGAACAATTGCCAAAATATCAAACTGATGAAAACGGAATCGTTCAACCACAAGGTGCATTAGTTGCTATTGAACCACACACTGGCTACATAAAAGCTATGGTTGGCGGCAGAGGTGATGATCAATTCAATCGTGCTACAATGGCAATACGCCAGCCTGGATCTGCATTTAAACCTTTCGTATTTTTAGCTGCTATTGAAAGTAATTTATCTCCTTCTACAGTTATCGATGATTCTCCAATTACATTCGGAACTTGGTCTCCAGTAAATTACAATGGTAAGTTCAACGGGAAAGTTACATTAAGAGCGACTGCCGAACGTTCATTAAACGTTCCTACCGTAAAAATAGCTCAACAAATTGGTACAGATAAACCTCTTTACTATGCGCAAGAGATGGGTATTTCTACTCTTGTTCTTGACGGTCCGCAAAACGATCGCAACTTATCTATGGCATTAGGTGGTCTAACACGCGGAGTGACTCCTCTAGAACTTGCTGCTGCTTATGGAGTTTTCGCAAACAATGGCGTATATGCTACACCAACTGCTATTATTAAAGTTGTTGATAGAAACGGTAAAATTCTTGAACAAAATACAGTTCAAGAAAAAACTGTAATTAGTGAAAAAAGTGCCTATATTCTAACAGATATGTTACGTGGCGTAATCACTAGAGGCACCGGTACTGGGGCAAATATCGGCAGAGACGCTGCCGGTAAAACAGGAACAACAAGCGATTATGTCGACGCTTGGTTTGTTGGCTACACTCCCGACCTAGTAACCTCAGTATGGATGGGTAACGATAGTAATGGAACTTTAGATGGGATTACTGGTGCAGATACACCAGCTACAATTTGGCGAGTTTTTATGAAGCAAGCCTTAGCAGGTACACCAGCTAAATCATTTATAAAACCTGACGGTTTAGTTATTGACGATACACCTTCTGTTCTTGATACAGATAAAGAAAAACTGAAAAAAGAAGAAGAAGAAAAAGATAAGTTAGATAAAGATAAATTAAAAGATAAAGATAAAACTACTAAAAAAGATGATGACCAAAAATCCGATAAAAAAACAACTAATAAAGAAAATGAGCCTTCAAACCCAACAACACCTCAGGATATTCCCGCTATTCCCGCCCCAGCTAAACCATCTGTTCCACCACCAGTTCCAAATCGTTCATAAAAAATAAAATCAAAAAACACGCATAATTTATGCGTGTTTTTTGATTTTATTGCATATACATTAATTAGCAGGAGCAAGAACTGCTACAGCATTCATCATTTCCACAACCACAGAAGCATAAAAGTAAAATAATGATAATGATGATCCAGATAAAACCGCCGCCTGCTCCACCACAACCAAATCCGCCATATCTTGCCATAATAACAACCTCCTTAAACATTTTAACTGAGGGCAACTTTCTCATTGCCAGCCCTTCTAATTTAATATATGGAAAGCACCCTAAAAAGGTTACTTTAAATCTTCATCAAATAATTGTCTAATTTTTTTTGGCGTCTCTGCTGCAATTTTTACCGATCCCATTGTTTTATTTAACATCTCTGTTATACTACGAATTTTGCCTACAGTAGTATTCATTCCGTCAATACGCCTCTCCAGTCTTTCATCATCAGATGTTAAGGTAAGAATGATAACCATAATTTGAAATCCTAAATTCGGGTTTGCAATCATTTTTTTTACGAATCTAAATGCTCCATTACTTTTTTTAAATTCACTATTGCTATCGTTTTTTAATTCTTCTACTTCTATTACTTCTGGCCTTATAACTTCATTATTTTCTGTTTTTAAGTTTTTCTTTTTTTGTCTTATCCGCATCCTTATACCTCCTTATCATTCTTTACTCAATTTAATATATGAAAAATTTTTAAAATTGCTATTCTAGGGACACACATTTAAAATTTATTTGCATAGAGTGTCTTAGTAAACAATAAATTTAGGAGGTGAATTTAATGCTAGATAATTTAGGTAATGTAATGGATCTAGTCAAAAAAGTCCAAGAAGCACAGCAAAATTTGCAGAACGAAGAAATTTCTTCATCTAGTGGAGATGTAATGACCGTAGTCGTTAATGGTCAACAAGATATCGTAAGTATTGAAATCAATCCAAATTATTTGTCCCCTGAAAATAAATTGTTATTACAAGACTTATTATGTGCCACATTAAATCAGGCAATCACAAAATCACGTGATTTAAATCAATCTGCTATCAACAAACTAACCAATGACTTAAATCTTCCTCATATCCCTGGTTTATTTTAAGGGAGGATATTATGACTACTACAACCGATAAAACAACATTGCAAAGTATCATTAGATTAGTTGAAAACCTGTCTTCCACTTCAAATTATGATACGATCATCAGTATATTGTCCTTATTATGTTTATTTTCTATTTTAAATCATACTACGCCACAACAGTCGAATCTATCTATGCCATCAATGAATCAACAATCCACAGTAAATCCATTACAAAAACTTCTAGGTGACCTACTTGGGGGAAATAAAACCGATAGCAATTCAGGTCTAGGCGGTGCGCTAAGCGCTTTAGGAGGATTGGGAGGCGGCTTAGGCGGCTTAGGAAATTTAAGCGGATTACTTAGTTCCCCTGATTTGTTAATGTCATTATTACCGTTACTTAATAATTCACAATTAAAATCAAAAATCAATCCATCAAGCATCGCTTCTGTGATGAGTATGATTAACAATCTAAGCAATAACCAGACCGAAAAAACTGACCCTATAAAAAATAAGCAAGAAGCACCTGCCAAAACTGTAGAAGTCACAGAAACACCTCCCCTCAACGAAGAAGAACTACAAGCAACTCCACCATCAGAAGCAGAAACTTCCGCGAAAAATATAGTCCTCCAAGGAAATGAAAAAAAGCCTCCAAGCCGTTTTTTAAATTGGAAGACCAATTTTTAAAAAAAGCTGTATTTGATAGAATATGAACGTTGTTTCATACTCTCAAATACAGCTTTTATTGTATAGTTACATCAATTGTACAACAGTAGCACCATCTCCACCTTCATTGCTATCTGCAATACTGATATCACGCACATTCCTATGCGCTTTTAGATAAGCACGGACTCCTTTTCTTAATGCACCCGTTCCCTTACCATGAATAACAATCACTTGAGCTAAACCGGCTAAAATTGCATCATCCAAATATTTACTAAGAACCGCTTCCCCCTCATCTACCATCATCCCACGAATATCAATTTGTCTTTCAACATCATTAACTTTTAAAAATCTAATAGAATTTTGCTCATTTTTCTTTTTGCTTTGCTTTTCTTGCTGCACTGCGCGACAAGAAGTAATGGGCACCATCGTCTTCATCATCCCTAATTGGATCCCTACATCACGGCTGCCTAGCGAAATAATCATTCCCTTTTGCCCCAGGGTTGTTACGTATACCATATCTCCAACCTTTAATTGTTCGATTTTTACCGGTATCGGATATTCATTTGATAGGTTCACTGAAGAATTTTGAGTATTATTCTTCAGCCGTTGCCTACTTTTATCAAATACTTCTTGACGTTTTTTCGCACCTTGATCGTTGAACTGTTCTTTTAGATCTCGAATAATTTCTTCAGCTTCACGTCTCGTTTTACGTATTAAATTCGCACTATCTTCCTGCGCTTTAGTAAGGATTCGCTCCTTTTTCGCTGATAAATCCGCCCGCATTTTTTCTAATTTAGTTTCTAATTGTACAATATGTGCTTCACGTTCGACAATTTCGGCATTGCGTTGTTCATATAATAATTTTTCTGTTTCTAATGTATTTAATATCTTTTCAAATTGTGCATGATCTGCATCAATCAATTGTCTTGCTCTTAATACTAAACTATCTGCCAAGCCAAGTCGCTTACTAATTGCAAAAGCATTACTTGTTCCCGGAATCCCAATAAGCAAACGATACGTCGGACGTAATGTTGCGATATCAAATTCTACGCTGGCATTTTCAATGTTGTCTTTTGAATACGCAAATGTTTTTAATTCACTATAATGCGTAGTGGCAATGACTTTTGTTCCAATCTTCATTAAATGTTCCAATATTGCCATCGCTAAGGCTGCACCTTCTTCGGGGTCTGTACCAGCTCCAATTTCATCAATAAGCAACAAATCGTCGGCTTCAATTTGATTTAAAATTTTTACTAAATGCGTCATATGCGCGGAAAAAGTACTCAAACTTTGCTCAATACTTTGTTCATCGCCAATATCAGCAAACACATTATGAAATACCGGTAACGTCGATCCACTTAAAGCTGGAATAAATAACCCCGATTGCGCCATTAAAGAAAATAATCCCATCGTCTTTATACTTACTGTTTTGCCACCTGTATTTGGTCCGGTAATTAACAATGTCTTAAATTCTTTACCCAGTTGAATATCAATAGCTACTACTTTATCAGCTGCAATTAAGGGATGACGTGCTTTTAATAATTCTACATAGCCCTCTTGATTCAAGATCGGCATCACAGCATCTAAAGCTTGCGCTAATTTTGCTTTAGCAAAAATAAAATCTACCTGACCCAATATTTTACAATTTTTTTGCAAAGCTTCAACATTCTTCGCAATTTTCATTGTAATTGCTCTAAGAATTCTTTCAAGTTCACGCGTTTCTGCAACTTCCAGTTGTTTAAGATCATTGTTTAAGTGAACGATCTCCATTGGTTCAATAAATAAAGTCGCTCCACTCGAAGACTGATCATGAATAATCCCAGGGAAAAACTGACGATATTCTTGTTTTACAGGTACCACATAGCGATCCCCCCGCATTGTAATAATACTATCTTGAAAGTACTTTTGATAATCAAGATTTCTAAGTACCGCATCTAAACGCTCTTTTATCCTACTTTGAAATTGTTTAATTTCACGACGGATCCGCAACAGTTCTACACTTGCATCATCACGAATCCTTCCATTTTCATCAATGGCAGCATTAATATCATTTTCCAAGTGCCCTACTATCTCAATATTGCCTGCAAGATTTGATAATATAAACAGTTCAAGCTCTAACTCTTTAAAAAAACGTTTCATTTTTCGCATGGCATACAAAGTACTACTAACCGATAATAAATCACAAGCGTCAAGAATAACTCCCAGCTTAGCCTTTTTCAACAATGCTCTAATATCACGAATTCCACCTAAAGGTAATGCTACACCCGTTTGTAAAACTTGCATCCCCTCTTGAGTTTCAGCTATCCATTCTTTTACTTCACTAAATTCATTGCTCGGCAGCAAAGCGGCAACTTTTTCCTTTCCTAATGATGAACTTGCTCGTTCTGCAAGCATTGCAATAATTTTATTATATTCTAATGTCTTTAAAACATTTCTATCCATCATGTCACCTGCTATCATCCACATTTATTGTAAAAATAAACTCTTAATACCCACGCATCATTATAACAAAATACATATAAATAAGTAAAGGACTGGGATTATGTAGCCCCAGCCCTTTACTTTTATAGTACTCCTCTAAAATAATGACCACGTGTAATGTTTTTCTCAATAGCGTCCATTTTATCCTCTTTAAATAAAGGATGCTCTTCGCCCAATTCAATAAATTCACGATATAAACGCGTAATTTTAGCCAACTTAGCTGGAGTCATATATTTTCCTTCAATTCGAAGCCGATGAATTCCAATAGCGGAAAGACGCGGAACATGAGGGAACATACTCAACTCTTTACCATTTAATACATGCATTCTACAATATTGATCTGTAACTAACGGAAATTTTTCATCTTTTCGATCACTTAAAAAATAGCTTTCTTTTAAACAAGGTTTGCTGCAGGCACCTTTATCTAAGTTTCCTAAAAAGCTGCCCATAGCGCAGTACTCAGAAACCATTAATGATAAATTTCCATGGACTAAACATTCTAATTCACATTTTGCCAAATCAGCAATTTGCTCAATTTGAGAAAAATTTAGTTCCGGGGATAAAGTAACGGTTTCCACTCCCCTAGAAGCTAGAAGCTCTATAGCTAAA
The DNA here is from genome assembly GCF_030273445.1 of Selenobaculum gibii. Classification (NCBI taxonomy): domain Bacteria; kingdom Bacillati; phylum Bacillota; class Negativicutes; order Selenomonadales; family Sporomusaceae; genus Anaerosinus; species Anaerosinus gibii. Next base: position 1,158,676 of record NZ_CP120678.1, on the reverse strand, counting down.
TTATTATATACATTCATATGATAATCTGCCTGCAATGGAACATTGAAATGGTTCTTTATCATATGCAAAGTTCCAATATTATTTACGGCTATCGCATCGGGAAGATTTTCTTTAAAACTTTCAATTAAAGAAATAAAACCTTTCATCTGCCATTGCTTTAACAATTGCGGTGTATTGAAAACAATTTTTTTATTATACTCCTTTGCCAAAAGATAAGCCTTGTGATAATCACTATCTTTTAAGGCAGAATGTTGAAAATTATCGCCACCAAATAAAATAATATCGGCTCCATTTTCAATTGCAACTCTTACTTTTTCAATGGTGTCTACATTGACAACCAATTGTGGTTTTATTGCATGATTTCGTTTTTTATTTCGTAATATATTTTTTATCAAGTTATTATTTTCAACAACTGATTCCGGGCGAACAAACTTTATCATACGGGCTTTTTCAAGTTCTTCTACAGCCTTGCGTCTTGCCTCATTAATTTCGCTCATCGGCACCATAACTTCACCAATAATATTACAGGTCAATTTCCTTAAAGCAAATACTGTAGTTCCCATTCGATCAATTTGCTTTTTTATCGTTTCTTCAGTCAACGGCCTTTTCAGGGCCTTTTCCGCAACAAAATCAGTCTCACCATTGCCAAAAAATCCTTCTTCATCTACGATTTCAATTTTTAAGGGAGAGCCTATACTTACTGTTACCTTTACGTCAATTGCATAACGCCTTAATGGCGCACCTTGATTAAAAAAACTACGCGCACGTTCCATTAACTGTGCATCAAATACTTTAAATGCCCGATCATGATCACGAACTGGTGATGAAATCGCAAATGAAACTTTTTGATTTGGTAAAGCTGACGTTACTTCTTTTCCTTCTACATACATCGTCGTTACAGTTGCGCTTACTCGCCCGCCGACTTTTACCCAAAACTCAACAATATCATTTTGATTTAAAGTCTCTGCTAATTTTATCGTAACCAGCTTGGTTTTTGCATCATATTTCTCTACTCTTCCAGCTAGAACGCCTCGATTATTCGGTCTGCGGTCACTCATCATGAACTTACCTGGACGTTTTTTCATATATGCCTCAGTAAAATCACGATTGAAAATTTGTGCTAATTCTTTTTTCTCAACCAAATCAACAACAAAATCATTTTTATTCGCAAGATAAGAATCAACCGCCCGACGATACGTATCAACAACAACTGCAACATATTCTGGGCGCTTCATCCGGCCTTCAATTTTTAACGAATCTACACCAGCCTCGATCAGCTCTGGTAAAAGGTCGATCGTATTTAAATCTTTTGGACTTAATAAATATTCGCCAGCTTCTCCTCCAGCCAATACATTATTTCCATCTCCATCAACTAAAGTATAGGGCAATCGACATGGCTGTGCACACCGACCACGATTGCCACTTCTTCCCCCAATCATTCCACTCATTAAGCACTGTCCTGAATAACAAATACACAGTGCACCATGAATAAATACTTCTATTTCAATGTCTATATTTTGGCAAATGTATTGAATATCTTCGATAGATAATTCACGCGATAACACAACACGGGTAAATCCCAATTCTTTCAAAAAGCGTACACCCTCGATATTATGTACAGTCATTTGCGTGCTCGCATGTAAAGGTAAGTCAGGAACAATTTCACGTGCCAGCTTAGCGACCCCTAAATCTTGTACAATAATTGCATCGGCTCCTGCATGATATAAAAATCTCAAGTACTCCGCCAATTCCTCAAATTCACTATTATCAACGACTGTATTTACTGCAACATCTACTAAAACATCACGTCTATGTGCGAATTGAATTGCTTCTACCAATTCATCTTGTGTAAAATTAGCAGCATATGCTCTAGCACCAAACATTTTTCCTGCTAAATATACTGCATTTGCACCACTTTCCACAGCAGCAATTAATGCATCTTTACTCCCAACAGGAGCCAACAATTCCACCATTTATTTATCCCTCTCGTTTATCCATTGTATTTAATTATTATATCATATCAAATAAAATTATTATCTATTAAATCAGAAAAATTAAAGCTGCCTGCAAATATGCAGCAGCTTTTTCTTACATTTATTTTTTACTCTTTTTTAGCAACTCTTTTATTTCATGTATTTCCTCTATCATTCTATGCAACTGTCTCCACATTTGTCCCATGGGACTTAGTGGATTATCCTCCAAATCTTTCATGTAAAGGGATACATCTCTTTTCGATACTGGTTCTAAATCATGATTTTTTATTATTGTGAAAACTCCACAGCTTTCCAGACGTGCTAATTTAATATCTTTTACTTCAGTCATATCCATTCCTAATTTATGTAGTTCCTGCCGTAAATCATCATAATTAAAACGCGTCTTATTAAAGTTTTCTTGAATAATCTTACCATTCCTAATTAATAAAACAGGAGTCCCTTCGACCAAACGCCGAAAAAAAGTACTTCTTAATGATAAATAAGATAATGCTTGTTGCAAAGCTAACAATGCTAGCAATCCACCAATGCCCGCAAAAAAATCTTGGTTTTTATCCATCGCCGTCGTAACAATGATATCACCTATTCCTACCATTATAACAAAATCGAATGGCGACAATTGCCCTACAGTACGATTCCCCATTAATCGTATAACAATCAAGGCAATTGAACATAAAAGCAGAATGAGCCAAAAGATATTGACCATTTCCATAAACGCGCTCACACAAATCTCCCCCTTTATTTCTATTATGTAAAAATAAAGGGGTTTTATACTTTCATTTATTCATTTTTTAGTATTTCAAGCATATCTTTATAATCTTCTTGTAATTTCATATATTCATCCGTAATGTTGAGTGCTGCCAAAACCGCTATCTTTGTTGGTGCCAATAGTGGATTGGCTTTCGCAATTAAACGCATCTGCGCATCCAAAAAATCAGCTAACTTTTGTACTCGCTTAGCCTCTAAATCACCCTTTAATGCATAGGATTCCCCAAAAATTTTAACCTTTACTTTATGTTCATTCATCTATTTCACCTAAAATTCGCTACTTATTACATTCAGGTAATAAATTCTCCTTGTATTAACTTAATTCCTGCCAGCAAAAAATAAGAGAATGCAATACGGAAATAAAAATTTCTCCCACATTCTCTTACTTATACCTTAACTTCTTAGTTTAGCGTTAAAAGCTTCTTCTAATGCTTTGATAATAGACTCAAAGTATGGATCAATTTCTGCATCAGTTAGAGTTTTCTCGGCAGATTGGAATTGTAACGAAAAGGCTAAACTCTTTTGTCCTTTACCAACTTGCTCACCCATATACACATCAAATAAACAAATATTATTTAATAATTTTCCAGCATTTTTAACAATCATTTTTTCAACTTCACTAGCCGTTATATCATCGGCAACAACTAAAGCTAAGTCACGCGACATCGCTGGATATTTGGGTAATGACTGATAACGACATGTTAAAGCAGAGTATTTCATTAATTTTTCGATATCCATTTCAAACAAATAAGTTTTCTTTGTAATGTTCATTTGTGCTTGTACTTGCGGATGAACTTCGCCAACATATGCAATAATTTCTTTCCCCTTCATAAACAGTGCTGTCTTCCCTGGATGCATTGCATAATGTTCACCAGCTTGAACGGTGTATTTTTGAATTCCTAACCGTTCGAATAAAACTTCAATCACACCTTTTGCATCATAAAAATCTACAGTATCTTTGCCTTGATTCCAAGCAATATCAGTACGCTTGCCTGTTAATGCACCACAAAGCATTAATTTTTCTATCGGTAGTTCTGTTAAAGGCAAAGCTTTTGGCGTAAAAACCGAGCCAATTTCAAATATTTTTAAATCTTCATTTTTCCTTGAAAGATTGCGTGCAATGGTCTCCAAAACACTGCTTACCGCTGTAGTTCTAAGCAATGGAAATTCATCAGTAATTGGATTCATTATTTCTACGGCCTGACGAAGTTGACTATCCACTGGAATATTCAATTTATCAAAGGTCTGTGGGTGAGTAAAGCTAAAAGAAATAATTTCATTCATTCCAGCGGCAACTAAAATATCCTTTACTCTATCGACAAAGCTTTGTTCTTCACTTTGTCCACCTTGCATCATTGATCCATCTGGCAATGTAGAAGCAATACGATTAAATCCATAAATACGCGAAATCTCTTCTGCAATATCTGACATACATCTTACATCATTGCGCCAAGAAGGAACAGTAACCGTAATTTCTTCACCTTTTACACTACTGATTTCAAACTCTAACCGTTTTAATATATCAACCATCACTTGACTAGAGATAGTTGTTCCTAAATGTTTATTCACCTGCGTTGAGGTAAACTTTACTTGACTTGGTAATTCAAAACCTGGATATGCATCCACAATTTCCGGACAAACAGTACAAGCTCCCATTTCTTCTAATAATTGAGCAGCTCTATCTAATGCCTTTACTGTATTGATTACATCAACACCGCGTTCAAATCTTCCGGAAGCTTCAGAATGAAGTCCGCAAGCACGTGCAGTTCTGCGAATATTTGCCCCATTAAATACGGCTGCCTCTAAAACTACAGTTTTAGTTGACTCCGTTACTTCAGAAGCAAGTCCACCCATAACACCGCCTAGACCTGCTGGCTGTACACTATCAGCAATAACTAGCATAGATGGATTTAATTCACGTTTCACATTATCTAACGTTGTCAATTTTTCTCCTTGATTTGCCTGACGAGCAATTAGAACATGTCCAGCTAACATATCATAATCATATGCATGCATCGGTTGCCCAAATTCAAGCATTACAAAGTTTGTAACATCAACAACATTATTGATCGAACGTACTCCTGCAGCTTCAATTCTTTCTTTTATCCAAGCTGGAGATTTCCCAACTTTTACATTTTGTAATACCCTCGCTGAAAATCTTGAACAAAGATTATTTGCTTCAATTTTTACAGAAATTAATTCATTTGCTTTTTTATCTCCATCTTCTTGTAATCGCAACATTGGTTTTTTTACAGAATTTCCAGTTAACACTGCAATTTCTCTTACTATTCCAAGAACACTAAAGCAATCTGCACGATTGGCTGTAAGCTCAAACTCTAAAATAACATCATTTAATCCCAAAACATCCTTTACTTGAATGCCAACCGATGTATCTTTTGGTAAAATATAAATTCCAGATTTAGCGTCATCAGATAAAGAATCTAAATCCAAATTTAACTCTGCTGCCGAGCAAAGCATCCCAAAAGATGCAACCCCACGTAGTTTACCCTTAGAAATTTTCAATCCATTTGGTAATTTAGCGCCTATCATTGCAACTGGTACAATTTGTCCTTCACGAACATTAGTCGCTCCTGTTACAATAATAATCGTTTCTGCCTGACCAACATCTAAAGTACAAATCGATAACTTATCCGCATTAGGATGTTTTTCAATTTGTACAATTTTACCTGTAATAACCTTTTCTAATCCAGCACCCATATCTTTAATATTCTCTACAGGTACACCAGCCATTGTCAATTTATCAGCAATTTGCTCTGGAGTTTCTTTAAAATCTATATAATCTTTTAACCACTTTATTGAAACTTGCATACGCGAACCCCTTTCTCTACCTCAAAAATTAAAACTGACGTAAAAATCTCAAATCATTATCATAGAATAATCTCAAATCATCAATACCATATAAAAGCATTGCAATTCGTTCAACACCCATTCCAAATGCAAAACCACTTACTTCATTAGGATCATATCCACTCATTTCTAAAACACGGGGATGCACCATTCCAGACCCTAATATTTCTAACCATCCTGTCCCCTTACATACACGACAGCCCTTCCCCTGACACATTACGCAAGAAATATCAACTTCTGCACTTGGTTCCGTAAACGGAAAAAAGCTTGGTCTAAATCTAACACCGACATTTTCATTGAAAATCTGATGAATAAAAGTTTCTAACATTCCTTTTAAATCAGAGAAACTAATATTTTTGTCAACAACTAAACCTTCCACCTGGGTAAACATAGGTGAATGTGTTGCATCATAATCGCGACGATATACTTTTCCTGGAGCAATAATACGAATAGGACTATTCGGTTCATTCGCTTGCATTGTTCGCGCTTGAACAGGTGAAGTATGGGTTCTAAGTAAAATTTCCTCTGTAATATAAAACGAATCTTGCATATCACGTGCAGGATGATCTTTCGGTAAATTCAACGCTTCAAAGTTAAAATGATCTTGTTCTACTTCTGGTCCTTCAGCAACACTAAATCCCATTTGCATAAAAATGCTTTTGATACGATTTAACGTTAACGTAAGTGGATGTAAATGACCCACTTGATTTATTCTCCCCGGTAAAGTAACATCAATTTTTTCTGCTTTTAAACGCGCTGCTAATTCTATCGCTTTTAATTCATTGTTTTTATTGTTTAACATACTTTCTAGCTCAGCACGAACTTCATTGACCATTTGCCCTACTTTGGGACGATCTTCAGGGCTTAATGCACCCAATCCACGTAAGATCGTCGTTAAACTTCCTTTTTTCCCAAGGTACTCTACTCTTAATTCATTTAGAGCATTAAGATTTTCCGCTGCAGAAAATGCTTGTATAGCTTCTGCTTTTAAACTTTTCAACTGCTGTTCCATAAAAACCTCCTGAATATTTTATCCGATGGCTAACGGGGTCATCTATCGAAATAAGCGATTCACACAAAATCAAAGATTTTGGTTCTTTGCTTATAATACTCCCGCTCCTTTAAGCGGAAGTAAAGACCTCGTAACCCCCTGGATTACTTGTCTGATTTCAGTGGGAGTTAAAACTCCTACTGAAACAGCCTTGTTTATGCTTATAAAATAAAAAACTCCCACCCCTGTAAAGGGGCGAAAGTTTACTTTCGCGGTACCACCCTAATTGATACTCAAAACCTTAACGCGGCAAACGTTCCAACTACTTAAACAACACATGTTTATTTCACCAGAAAAACTCCAGAGCGAACTTTCAACGAATTGATATGATTATGCTTCCAGTCACGGCAATAATCTCCCTGAAAAATCAAAATCAGCTTACTTTCTCCTTCATCGTCTAAAACCATATTATCTTTCGGATTATAACACATTCAACAAAAAATCTCAACAATTCCTAGAAATTCTTTGCCTTAAACTTTCATAAATAATAATTGCAGCCGAAGTTGCTACATTTAACGATTCAGCATCGCCTTGCATTGGGATAAATACTTTTTCACTTGCACCTATTAACAATGTATCACTTACGCCATTTCCTTCATTACCAAAAATCATTGCCGTTGGTTTAGCAAAATCACATGAAAAATAAGTTTTAGCAGTTTTATCAAGTGCAGCTGCATAAGTTCTAATAGAATTCTTTTTCACAAACTGCAATAGATCCTCTGTCTCTACATCTTCAATAATAGGTACATGAAACAGTGCCCCCATTGCCGACCGCACTGTTTTTCCATTAAAAATATCAGCAGACCCCTTCGTTAAAATTACTCCGCTACATCCTGCAGCATCCGCAGTACGAATAATAGTCCCAACATTTCCAGGGTCTTGCACGCTATCCATAATTACGACAACCGGGTTTTCAGCTCTTTTTAATATATCTGATAAATTATACTGGTGCTTCTTTACCACCAATAAAATCCCCTGTGAGCCTTTTGTTTCACAAACTTTATCATAAATACTTTGATTCACCCGATATAGGGCACAATTTCTCGTTTTCAATTCATCTACCAAGTGCAAAATTCTCTCGTTTTTCACAGAGTCTAAGTAAATGGCAAATTTAATTTCCCAATCAGATTTCAGTACCTCTTCAACTAATCTAGTCCCTTCCGCAATAAAAACTTGATGCATGTCTCTATACTTTTTCTGTTTTAAACTAGCAGCTAATTTAATATGTGCATTTTGCAAACTGGTAATTACTTCGCTCACTCTAGTTCCTCCAAGCCGTTAATGCTTTCATTGCTACCGACAACAACAACTATATCATTATTGATAATCACTTCATTAGGCAAAGGTGAAATAATCAAATCATCACCCCGTTTAATTGCTACAACATTTATTCCATACTTTGCACGAATATTAGACTCTGCTAATGTTTGATTCTGAAAAGCTTTCGGTGCTGTAATCTCCACAATACTAAACTTTGGTGAAAGCTCAATATAATCCATCACACTTGTTGATGCTAAGTTATACGCTACACGCCGTGCCATATCTCGTTCGGGAGCAACAACCCTATCCGCTCCAATTTTTTCAAGCAATTTCCCATGTAAGCTATTACGAGCAGTAGCTACAATATAGGATGCGCCAATTTCTTTGAGCTGCAAAGTTGTCATGATATTTGATTGAACATCTTCACCAATAGCCACTACAACTACATCAAAATTAAGTATTCCAATCGCTCTTAAAGCAGCTTCATCTGTAGAATCGGCTTGGATAACATGAGTTACTTCATCACTAAAATCTTGCACTTTTTGTGGGTTCTTATCAATAGCCAAAACCTCATATCCCATTTTATGTAATGCCTTTGCCATGTTACTTCCAAACCGTCCTAAACCAATAATAGCAAATTGTCGATTATTTCGATTATTCTTAATTTTCATTTATCATTCACTCCTATCCAATTGTAATTTTTCCTTCAGGATATTGTATTTTACTCTTCTTATATTTTAAAGCCAACGCAAATGCTACTGTCATTGGACCAATCCTTCCAATAAACATTGTAAAAATAATCCATAGTTTACCATGCCATGTTAATTCGGATGTAATCCCTGTAGATAATCCCGTTGTTGAAAATGCAGATACAACTTCAAATAAAATATTAATAAATGGAAAAGATTCACTAATACTAAGCATCAATGTAACAAATACAATTAAAATAGCAGCTATAATAAAAATCGTAAAAGATTTATAGACAGTTATTGTTGGTATACGCCGATAAAATAATTCAGCTTCCGTTTTTCCACGAATTTGCGCCCAAACAGCTGATACAATCACTGCAAACGTCGTTGTCTTTATTCCACTTCCTGTCGAGCCTGGTGATGCACCAATAAACATTAAAATAATAATGGAAAATAATGTTCCATCCATCAATAAACTCGTATCAATTGTAGCATATCCAGCCGTTCTTGCCGTTACAGCTTGGAAGTAACTAGCTAATAATTTACCATAAAAAGTAAGTCCACCTAAAGTGGCATCATTATCATATTCCAAAATCAAAACCCAAAATGTACCAAATGCAATTAAAAAAGCAGTAGTATATAAAACAACCTTTGTCTGCAATGAAAACAATCTAAATTTCTTATTCTGCCAGATATCAGCTAAAACTCCAAAACCTACCCCACCAGCAATAATTAAAGAACTCAGCGTCATCGTAACTACAGCATCATCAACATAACGAGTAATATTACTTCCACTGCCACCAAAAACATCAAATCCAGCATTACAAAATGCAGAAGCAGCATGCCAATATCCAAAATAAATTCCTTCAATTCCAAAATCCTGATAAAATCTAGCAGCTAAAATTGTTCCACCAATAAGCTCAATCAATAATGATGCTTGACAAATATAAATCGTCAGGCGAACAATTCCTGATAAAGTTAATTGATTTAATGCTTCCTGCATAATCAAACGGTCTTTTAGCTGTATTTTGCGTCGCATAATAACAGCCGCTAATGTTGCTGTCGTCATAATCCCAAATGCACCAATTTGAATTAATGCAACAATAACTAATTGTCCAAATAAAGAAAAGAATGTCCCCGTATCTACGACAACTAAACCAGTTACACAAACAGCAGAAGTAGCCGTAAATAATGCATTAATAAACGACATCCCCCCTCCTTGTGCGTGCGATATTGGTAACATCAATAAAAATGTTCCTATGAATATCAATAAAGTAAAACCAATAATAAGAATTTGATATGGCGTTAACTGCCAACTAGATATATCTAAAAAATTCGCAAACTTTTTAGCATTCAATTTTTTCACTCCGTCTACAATCAATATTACCAGTTTATTACTACCAAATAATATGTTCTATTTAATTTAAAAACTTACTCCTAGTTAAATAATGATAATACATTTTAGGTTTATAAAATATATTATCATTATTTAACTAAAAAATACAGATAAACAACGCTGTTAAAAAAGGTTCTGATAAAAATCAGAACCTTTAACTTATTTATTGTAATTGTTCTTTTGCTACTTCTACTAATTTAGTAAATGCAGCACTGTCATTTACAGCCAAATCAGCAAGCATCTTACGGTTAACAGCTACACCAGCTTTTGTTAAACCATTGATTAATTTGCTGTAGGAAATTCCATTAATACGAGCTGCCGCATTAATACGAGCGATCCATAATTGACGGAATTCACCTTTTTTCGCACGACGGTCACGACGCGCATAGTAAAGCGCTTTCATTACAGTTTCATTTGCTTTTTTAAACTGTTTGCTTTTTGCGCCTCTATAACCTTTAGCTAGTTTTAAAATCTTTTTATGACGTCTATGTGCAGTCACGCCTTTTTTAACTCTTGGCATGTTTCGTTCCTCCTAAATATCTATATTTTAAGCGTAAGGAAGCATTTTAGTTACGCGTTCGTAATCAGCTTTGCTTACAAGTGTTGCTTTCCGTAAATTACGTTTACGAGCCGGGGATTTCTTTTCTAAGATATGACTTTTAAAAGCCTTTGCACGTTTAAATTCACCGGAACCAGTTACTTTGAAACGTTTTGCTGCAGCTCTGCGTGTTTTAATTTTTGGCATTGCTATTCCTCCTTTAGTTATGTGCCTTTGGTGCTAAAATCATAATCATATTTTTACCTTCAAGCTTTGGATCACGTTCAACGGTTACTAATTCTTTCATTTCAGCAGCCATCTTAAGTAATATCTCTCTGCCAAGTTCCGGATGCGATAGCTCTCTACCACGGAACATAATGGTAACTTTTACTTTATCACCATCTTCGATAAAACGAAGTGCATTTTTTAGCTTGACGCTAAAATCATGCTGTTCAATATTCGGACGAAGTTTTACTTCTTTTACAGTAACAACTTTTTGTTTCTTCTTCGCCTCTTTGTCACGTTTTTGTTGTTCGTATCTGTATTTACCAAAATCCATAATACGACAAACTGGTGGTTTTGCTGTAGGTGCAACTTCAACTAAATCTAATTGTTGTTCACCTGCAATCCTTAATGCATCTCTAAGAGACATAATACCAAGCTGTTCACCAGTCGGACTCGTTACGCGAACTTCTCTTGCCCGAATCTCTTCATTAATTTTTGGATTCTCTTTACTAATTGAGATTCACCTCCTAAAAAAATTGTGTATACATACAAAATAAAAACGGGCAGCACACGCCACCCGTAAATTACAATAATAAATATTAATAATTCATCTTACCTTATTGACTAAGCGCCATAAGGTGAGAAGCGGATGGCTTCTACTTCACACGTATTTAACTCACTTAACTATATTATCAGTTAAATGATATACTGTCAATACCTTTTATGCTTTTTTCTGAATTTTTTCTATTACTTCATTAATAAATTCTGTTTTAGATTGAACTATGCTATTTTTCTCCCCATGTTTGCGAACCGCAACTTGTCCCTCTTCCATTTCTTTATCACCAACAACAATAATATAAGGTGCTTTAGACATTTGTGCTTCACGAATTTTATAGCCAATTTTCTCATTGCGGTCATCAACCTCAGCTCGAATTCCTTTTGCAAACATTTCTCTTTCTAAAGCAACTGCATACTCTGCATGTTTATCAGCAATCGTTAGAATTTTTACTTGCACAGGTGCAATCCATACTGGGAACACACCAGCATAATGCTCAATTAAAATTCCAATAAAGCGTTCAATGCTGCCGTATACAACACGGTGAATCATAACTGGACGATGCTTTTGTCCATCCTCACCTACGTAAGTTAAATCAAATTTTTCAGGCAATAGCATGTCTAGTTGAATCGTCCCACATTGCCATGTACGACCAATGGAATCTTTTAAATGAAAGTCAATTTTAGGTCCATAAAATGCACCATCACCTTCGTTAACAATATACTCCATACCACGTTCATTTAATGCATCACGTAAAGCATTTGTAGCAGTTTCCCATACTTCATCACTACCCATTGAATTTTCTGGACGGGTACTTAATTCCGCATGATAAGATAATCCAAACGTACTATATACTTTATCAAATAAATCAATTACTTTTTGAATTTCATCTTTAATTTGCGATGGCAACATAAATATATGTGCATCGTCTTGCGTAAAATTACGCACTCTCATTAATCCATGTAATGCCCCAGACAATTCATGACGATGTACGAGCCCAAGCTCTGCCGTACGAAGCGGCAAATCACGATAACTATGATGTTGTGTACGATATACCAAGATTCCACCTGGGCAATTCATTGGTTTTACCGCATAATCTTCACCATCAATTTGCGTAAAATACATGTTTTCTTTATAATGATCCCAATGTCCTGACTGTTCCCATAATTTACGATTTAAAATAATTGGAGTTTTAATTTCTTTATAGCCATACTCACGATGTAATTGGCGCCAGAAATTTTCTAATTCATTGCGAATAATCATTCCATTTGGATGAAAAAACGGAAAGCCCGGTCCTTCTTCTTGTAAACTAAATAGATCTAATTCACGCCCTAATTTACGATGATCACGTTTAGCAGCTTCTTCAAGCATGGTCAAATATGCATCAAGCTCTGCTTTCTTTTCAAAAGCCGTTCCGTAAATACGTTGTAACATTTTACGTTTTTCATCGCCACGCCAATAAGCACCTGCAATACTTTGCAATTTAAAAGCTTTCACTTTTCCTGTTGAAAGCACATGCGGGCCAGCGCATAAATCAACAAATTCACCTTGTTGATACGTAGAAATTACAGCATCTTCTGGCAAATCATTAATAAGCTCTACTTTATATGTTTCACCTTTATCTGCAAACATTTTAATTGCATCTTTACGACTTAATTCCTTGCGCTCGATTGATAAATTTTCTTGTATGATTTTTTCCATTTCTTTTTGAATCTTCTCTAAATCTTCTGGCGAAAATGGTTTTTCAACATCAAAATCGTAATAAAATCCATTTTCAATTGCTGGACCAATTGCAAGCTGCACATTTTTATATAAACGTTGTACAGCTTGAGCCAAAATATGTGAAGCACTATGTCTAAGCGCATGTTTTCCTTCACTATCAGCAAAAGTTAACAATTCGACCTTTGCATCTTTCGTTAACTCTGTATCTAAACCAACTACGACATCATCTACTTTTGCCACTAATACGCTTTTCGCTAAACTGCGGCTTAAAGTTTGCGCAAATTCTAATAAAGTTGTGCCTTCTTTCACTTCACGTACAGCGCCATCTTTTAACATTAATTTTATCAAAATAACTACCTCCTAAAAATAAAAAAACCTCATCCCCATAAAGGGACGAGGTTATTATACTTCGCGATTCCACCCTGATTGATAGATAATAAAGTACCTATCCACCTTCATTTAGATAACGGGGTATTCCCCGGCTTAGCTTACTACTATTTCAGCCTACAGTTCAAAGGTAGTAATATCAACAATTGAATAAAATGCTCACAGCTTTCACATCTCTCTCTGAAAACAATTACATTGATACCATGTCCTCATCATTACTTTTACAATATAATTTTATTTTAATATTATAGCTCAATCAGATAAATAATGTCAATCTTTAATTCAATCTCGCTTTTAATGCTGCATGGAAAATATTCTGGATAATCTCTCCAGTTTCAACTTTTGCAATATTTTCAAAAGTCAGTTTAAATGAAACGGCATTGACCTTAACTTTTGGAATTAACGGATGTCCCGTTTGTAAATATATATTTTCTGTAAATTTATGCTCGACTGCCACCTCGGAAAAATCATTTTTCGCCTCTTGCTTTTTTATATAATCATTAAAAATTCCTTCTATAGAGTCAACGCATAGTCCGGATTCATTATATAAAAAGGATTCCTTGGGTTCACCATGATAAGAAATCATTTGATCCCCTAATCCATGTTTTTCTTTTTCCGCCTTTGCCCACTCTTTATCAAATTCAATCTTAACTTCGCCAATCAACGGCTGCCATGTTGGTTTATCATTCACTCCTGTCATCTCATAAAGAACAATCCCTACATCTCTAGCAACATCTTTTACAATTTTTTCATAAACAGGCTGCGTGAAAATGACTCCCATAACTTGACCAGAAATATCTTGCAAAATATTAGCAAAATGAAATAATCGATTTCTATCTACGGATTTATCCATCTGTCTAGTTTGTATAATCACTTTATATACAATCCCATTTCCACCCTCAAACTCCCAGTATAAATCAATGGGATATGATGCCGTTCTACCTTCAACCTCATAATCTTTTTCAATTTTTAACGTTTTAACTTTTTCTTCATTTCGAATTAATTCTATAACTTCATCCATCATTGTTTCGGCTTTCTTCATTTCAGCACCATCCCTATTTATAATCATATAACCATTATTTATTTGACACTTACCGAAAAAAACCTTTTTATTATTTATATTATACTTAGTATATGCAATTCATTACAAAATATATTTGATGTATATATGGACAAACATTGTATAAACTATAAAAAGTGTTTCATATGTTTTTTTATCAAAGGAGGCAAAAAAGTGGAAAATAATTCAACAAATTCTCAAAATCAAGGGACAACTTCTCCTCTTACTACATCATATAATAGTGCACAAAGTAACACAAATCAGGTGAACTCGACCGCAAATCAAAATCAAGCACAAAATACTACGCAGGCATCAAGCAATAATCAACAAGCAAATATTACAGACACGATGAATCAACAATCCGGAATCCCTCAAGCCGTTGTTGGGCTTTTCTCTAGCTTAAATGCCGCTAGAGAATCCGCTGCCCAATTACGTCAAAGCGGCTTTACCATTGAAGAAATCAACATCATTTCTAAGGAAAAAACCAATGATAATGTTGTAAACAATATGGGCAGTGATGACTCTATTGCTGATGGAACTATGGCAGGCGGTGCTATTGGAGGTATTGGCGGATTATTATTGAGCGCTGGTGCCTTAACAATTCCAGGCATTGGGCCAATCATAGCCGCAGGTCCAATCGCTGCAACAATCGCAGGTGCTGTTGGTGGCGGAATCACAGGTGGATTGATTGATTGGGGCATTCCTAGTGATAAGAGTGAAGAGTACAATAATGAAGTTGCTTATGGCAAAACATTAGCAGTTATTAAAACAGATGCAAACAAAGTTCAACAAGCCATTCAGATTATGAATCAAAATGGTGCTATGAATGTTGAAACTCATAATGCAAAATAACCAGTCATTCAGTATAAAACTTTAAGCTTTCTATTAAGAAATAAGCACCATTTTATACATTGTTATTTGTATAAAGGGTGCTTATTTCTCATGCTCTGCCACTTTCAAACCTTGATTTTTATTATAAAATGACTACAATAAATATTAAATATAACCTAAGGAGGAATATAGTATGGCGGAATCATCTTTATTAAATGTATTTGAAAAACTAACTTGTAAGGAAGAAGCAATCAAAGGATTAATTTCTGCCGCCAGCTCCGGTGAAAAAAAACACCTAATTTTTACAGCTGCAGGAATAATCCTTTGCAAACAAAAATTAACGCAAGATCAACAAGGTTTATCAAATATTTTAATTGCTCATGACGTAATATTTAAAACAAACACAAATGACATATTAACCCTTCCGGAACTCTTTATTATGGTCGATGAAATAACTGCTTTTCATCCAATAAATGACCAAGAATTCCAATCTATTATAACTACATTACGGAAATAAATCAAAGGCTGAGATTACATTATTTTATGTAACCTCAGCCTTTTCTATAGACTCTATAATTTGACGAAAAAGTGGCGCTGCTATGTTTCCACCAGACATTCCATCTTCGACAAAAACAACGACTGTATACTCAGGTTCATCAAATGGTGCAAACCCAACGAACCAAGCATGATTGATACTTTGCCCTTTTTCATTTACCTTGCCAGTTTCAGCAGATCCTGTTTTTCCCGCCGATCCACCTTCTTTAACATATGCAGCTTGCCCAGTACCATAACTCGTAACACCAAGCATCATATCTTTTAATATTTTTGCAGTTTTAGACGAAAATATTTTTTTACTTTCTTTTGTTTTAATCATCTTTATAGAATCACCATGACGATTATTTATCTCGATCACCAATTTAGGCGAAGGTATACTTCCATCATTTGCTATTGCTGATGTAAAACACGCCATCTGTAACGGTGTGACTTCACACTTTCCTTGTCCTATTGAAAAATTAGCAAGTTCACCTCGATGATATTGATCATTTGTAGGTAGATTTCCTAAAGTCTCATTAGGGAAATTTAAATCCGTCCGATTTCCGAAACCAAACTTCTGTGCAAATAATTTTAAATTTTCAAATCCTAGCTTCAGCCCAACTTGAATAAGTACTGGATTACTCGAGTATGCAATAGCTTCTTCAAATGTAAGCTTTCTTTTTCCACTTTTTTCATCCCAACCACGAAAAATAATTCCATCTACGTCAATAAAACCATCATCATTAAAAACTTCCTTAGGTTTTACAATATCTTTTTCCAATGCGGCTGCAGCTACAACTAATTTAAATACAGACCCCGGCTGATAACTACTAACTGCACGATTTAATAATGGGGAATCTTCCGCAGAGAAGTAATCTTCAATTTTTCCAGGCATAAAATTGGGTCTAGATACCATGGATAAAATTTCACCTGTTTTAGGATTCATAACTACAACTGCGGCTTTATGCACTTTATTTTCATCTAATATCTCTTCTACCTTTTTTTGTATCCCATAATCAATCGTCAATCTGACATCATTATTCCCATATGGCTCCGGCAAATGCAATTTTTTATAGCTTAATCCAGGGATAAGTTCACTTCTTGCATCTATTAAGGCCGCTACGTACTCTTCATCTGCAACTTTTAAAATGTCATCATATAAATATTCAATTCCACTTACGCCTTTATTATCACTTTTGTTAATATATCCAACTATATGATTTGCAATGTTTTCTCCATATCGAACTTTAGCTTTACTAATTATAAATCCATCTAAACCTAATTGATTAATTTTTTTTATTATATCTTCAGATAAGTTTTCTGCAATTACCTTTGGTTTTACAATGGATTTAATTTCTCTTTTTAATTCTTCACTGTCTCTGCTTAATATTTTAGATAGTTCTTCAACTTGCCCTTCCTTTTGATAATATTTTCCAGGAAATATCGTAAGATTATATTGCTCTATAGAATTCGTTAGTTTCTCTCCATTACGAGCTAAAATATCACCTCGTAATGATACCATTTTTACTTCTTGCACCCGTCCCAATAACCCCAAAGCTGCTAAATCATCACTAATGAAAATTTGCAAGTAAAATAATCGAGCTAATAAAATAATTCCTATAGCTGAAAGCAAAAGGAATAAATGATAAATGCGTGCAAAAGGAAAAGGCATACCATTCACCTCCATAAATAGTATGCCTTGATTTTACTAAAGCTATAATAAAGTTCTTATAAAAATTATACAATAATTCACAATGTCTCTTCTTGCTTCTCAAACAAAAGAAATGAATTCTTAGAGATTGGATTGCGGAATCTACATTGAAAAAGGTTTTCCCCCTTCATTATTCTTCTATTAAAGAATAATGAAATGGTAAATTCGTGATTACCTCTTCTACTTCCTTAAAAGTATCAGGTGTTGTTCTAACGATTACAATTCCCTCTTTATTATTAATCGTACTAACTGTTCCTAAATATTCATAGCCTTCCATTATTCTATTGAAAAAGTTAATATCTTTAGGATCTATCTTTATTTTGACTAGCTCTTTCATAATTCTCCTTACGCCTTAACATTGCATATGGCTCTACCGGTTCATTCATTTTTATTTTTATTATCTGTTGTGCATGTGGCGCTACTTCGATTGCCACATCTTCATCATTTAACATTATATCAATATTTTGTTTAAAAGTCTTCCCCTTAGGTTGAATAACTTCAATCTCCTGACCGATTTTCATGTTGTTACGTTGCTCAACAATTGCAAACCCTGTAGGTTCATCATAGCTAAGAACAAGTCCAATAAAATCGCTTGTCTGTATATAAGAGGACGAACCATAAATCTGATCTTTTTCTGTCGGCCTATGAAAATAAAATCCAGTTGTATATTCACGGTGAGAAACCTTTTGCAATTCATCTAACCATTCATCTTTAATCTCAAACGCATCTGGATCTGCAAAATAACTATCAATCGCCAGGCGATAAGCTTTCACAACACTAGATGCATAATGAACACTTTTCATCCGACCTTCAATTTTTAAACTATCAACACCACTTTTTATCACCTGATCAATATATGGTAACAAACACATATCTTTTGAATTAAAAATATACGTACCACGTTCATCCTCAAATACAGGGATAAATTCACCCGGGCGCTTTTCTTCCACTAAACTATACTTCCAGCGGCAAGATTGCGCACAACTCCCACGATTTGCATCTCTTCCTGTAAAATAATTACTCATTAGGCAACGCCCTGAATAAGAAATACACATTGCACCATGTACAAACATTTCTAATTCAACATTACATTTTTCTCGAATTTCAGCAATCTCATTTATCGATAACTCTCGTGCTAATACCACTCGAGAAGCGCCCATATCTTTCCAAGCTTGAACAGAAGCCCAATTCGTATTATTCGCTTGAGTGCTAATATGAATATGCAGATTAGGCGCAACTTGCTTCGCGATTTGAAACACTCCCAAATCTGCAACTAAAATAGCATCTACCCGAATAGACTCAAGGTATTTTAAGTATTCTGGTAATTTTCCCAAATCACTATTATGCGCATATATATTTACTGTCACATATACTTTTTTGCCCATTTCATGAGCAAACTCCACGCCTTCCTTTAATTCCTCTTCTGTAAAGTTTCCACCAAATGCACGTAGTCCAAAAGCCTTTCCGCCTAAAAAAACCGCATCTGCACCATAAATTAATGCCATTTTCAATTTTTCTAAATTTCCTGCCGGAGCTAATAACTCAGGTTTCTTCACTATTTTTCCCCCTATGATAAGAAACAGCTAACCCATCTCCATCATGATGAATTTTTGTCTCAAACTCAGGATGTTCTGTAGCCATTTTTATATATTCTCGTAATCGATTCACAATTGTTTTATAACGTCTTGGTGGCTTCTCACTGCTTTCGACATAGCCTCTAAATAAAACATTATCTGCTATAATAACGCCATCTTTAGCAAGTAATGATAAAGCTTGTTTAAAATAGTATGGATACTGACCTTTCGCTGCATCAATAAAAATAACATCATAAAAATCAGTTAACGTATTAAGTATTTGCGCTGCATCCCCTTGCCGAATTTCAATTTTATCCTCATATGACGACTCCGAGAGAAAGCTACTCGCAACTTCAGCACGTTGTTCATCTAATTCTAAAGAAAGAATTTTTATCTCTGGATCACTATGCTGCGCAATTAATAATGCAGAATACCCAATAGCAGTTCCTATTTCTAATACTTTTTTAGGTTTTTTTTCACCAATAACTGAGACTAATACTCTTTTACCATTTTCATTAATAATCGGAACTCTATATTCCTTCGCATACTCTTCCATTTTTTTTAATAACAAATCCATTTTTATCCTATCCTATCTATCGCTAGAAGATGTTCTTCATATGTTTTGCTAAAATGGTGCTTTCCATTCTTATCAGCAACAAAATATAAATAATCTGTTGGTGTTGAATATAAAACTGCCTTGATTGATTCTACTCCTGGGTTTGCAATCGGGCCCGGCGGCAACCCCATATTTTGATACGTGTTGTATGGAGATTCTATTTTTGTATCTTGTAATGATAATTCCGGCTTAGGAAAACCTAGAATATACTGAATTGTCGCACATGATTGCAAAGGCATATGCTCTTTTAAACGATTCATGAATACTTGCGCAATAATTGGTCTATCTTCATCCACTTGCGCCTCTTTTTCGACTAAAGAAGCCAAAATAACAAGCTCTCGAATAGAAAGTCCCATTTGATTTGCGCGCTCTCTCATCTCTTCCGTCAATTTATCATTAAATTCCTTTGTCATAATGCCAAGAATTTCTTTTGATGACTGTTTACGTGAAAACTGATAGGTTTCAGGGAACAAAAACCCTTCTACACGATACTGCGCTTGAGAATCTAAAGAAATATATTCATATGGAGCAAAATCTTTTGCGGCTTTTTCAAAATCTTTTTGTGTTGTTATCCCTTTTTCTTCTAATATCTTACCAATTTGGTTGATATTATATCCTTCTGGAACCGTAACTCTAATTTCATTAGCAGCGATTTCTCCTTTTACAAGTATATCAACGATTGTACTGTATGACATATCTTTTGAAAAAGCATATTCACCAGCTTTTAATTGACTATCTAAACCATTCATTTTTGCAATGATTTTAAATCCAATCACACTATCAATCACATTTCGTTCATAAAGTAAATTTGCTACATCTTCTGCAGACATCCCAGATTTTACTGTAATATAAACATCTCCATGATGCTTTACATGCGTCTGATGCATAACACCGTAGGTAAACATAAAAAAAGAAAATGCTAAAAAAACACTTAAAATAATCCATGTGGATATTTGTTGTTCATTTTTCCTTATCTCTAGCATCCCTTCACCCCCAAATGAATTCCAATTAAATTAATTACATTTTATAAATCTTCTTTAGTAACATTAATATTCAATCCTATATGCTTAATAAAATAATTGATATTGACTCTATGTAAATCATCTCTACTTTCATTTTATGAATTCACTATCTTACAGAAAATCTTTAATTTATTCGATGATTACTATTCATCTAACAAAAGTAAGCGACTCATACAAAATCAAAGATTTCACTGCGTTACTTCACAAATTGCTTTTTCTATAATTAGAGTTAAGGGCAACTAATCTTTAAATAAATGCGCACAATCTAAATCTTCCCTTGAGTTAAGTCTTACATTATAAAAATGATACAAAATCCAACATTATATCTTATTGATTATAACAAAAAAAAACATTATTTTAAAGATAATCACATAAAAAAATCGGGGAAAAATCCCCGATTTAAAATGTAATTAAACCTTATTTAATTTAAATTCAGTATCATAATCGTCTCAAACTACAATACTTAAAAAGAATCTAACTGATTAGAACATCTCACTCTTATGTTATTGTTATTCTTCTTCCTCAGCCATTAATTCGTCATAGGCTTTTTGTACTTCTTCAAATTCTTCATCTGTAGGATCTACATAAACTTCTTCACCATTTTCGTCCAAATCAATTCTAGCAATGAAAACATCTTCATCGTCACAACCACAATCACATCCACAGTCATGCTCTTCATCTTCATTAATACCAACTAAAAGTGCAAATTTTTTATCGCCAACAGGAATGATAAGTTCTTCACGATAGTAAAATTCATTTCCCTCTTCATCTGTCATGACAACAACTAATTCATCTTGTTCATCAATAACTTCTTTTTCTTTATCAACCATTTAATTCACCTCATTAAATTATTTTCTTATATTCTTAACAAACTTTGCCCCTTCATAGTATACTAGAAAAGTTTAGCTGTCAAGAAAGATTCAGCCTCTACTATCTAAATATCCCTGTAATATAAAGACAGCTGCCATTTTGTCTATCACCTTGCGTCTTTTTGCTCTGCTGACATCTGCAGCAATCAAAGACTTCGTTGCTGCTACTGTCGAAAGTCTTTCATCCCAAAAAATAATTTTTGTTCCTTCAATTTTGTCAACAATTAATTCAGCAAATGCCTTTACAAATTCAGCTCGCGGACCAATTGTTCCATTCATATTTTTTGGCATTCCAATAAGTAATTGATTTGTTTCATATTCTGCCATTAATTCTTGTAATCTTTTCAAATCTCGCTCTAAAGAAGTTCGACGTATAGTCTCCACTCCTTGTGCAGTAATCATCAAGGCATCACTTACGGCTATGCCGATCGTTTTATCCCCTACATCGAGTCCTAATATTCGCATTTTTTCTCCTTACAAATCCTATTTCTCAATATAAGATCGTATAAACTCTTCTAAAAGTTCATCACGTTCTATCTTTCTGATCTTACTTCTGGCATTATTATAACTCGTAATGTAGGTAGGATCTCCAGAGAGTAAATATCCAACTAATTGATTAATTGGATTATATCCCTTTTCCCGCATAGCTTGGCATGCTTCTTCAATCACAACAGACGCCTTCGGAGCATCTTCTGTTCCTACTCTAAACATCATTGTTTCTTCCATATTTGCCATCTAGCATCACCCTCTCCAATAGTATCGACTTATATTACATATATATTCGTGCTTGACCTACTATTTCCCTTCAAAATATAAAAATAGGACAGATATTTATCTGCCCTATTTATTTTCATTAAATACCAAGTTGCTCCTTAATAGTTGCAACTGCCATATCGAAAGCTTCGCCCGTTTTTTCTGGCATTTTACCACCGGCTTGCGCCATATCCGGACGACCACCACCGCCACCACCAGCAACTTTGGCTGTCGCTTTCACAATATTCCCTGCATGGATTCCTTTTTTAACTGCTTCTTTGCTAACTTTGACGACAAAGTTTACTTTTTCGTCGCCGACAGCTGCAAGAACAACTAAACCACCATTTAATTTATCACAAGTAAGATCAGCTAAATTTCTTAATTCATCCATATCAGCAACTTGAGCTTTACCGATAATTGCTGGAACTCCGCCAAAGTCTTGTACCGCTAACAGTAGTTTTTGTGCTTCTGCTTTCGCTTTCATCGCACTCAATTCGTTTAAGCTATGCTCTAGCTCTTTTACATTAGCTAAAACTGCATCCAAGCGCGCAACAATTTCTTCTGGACGAGTTCTTAACATATCAGAAACTGTATTTAATGTAGCCAATTTTCCATTAAAGTATTCTAATGCTGCCGCACCAGTAATCGCTTCAATACGCCGCACTCCTGATGCTACTCCAGCTTCGCTAATAATTTTAAATGTACCAATCATTGCTACATTATCAACATGAGTTCCACCGCACAACTCTTTACTATAATCACCAACAGATACAACGCGAACTCTGTCTCCATATTTCTCCCCAAATAAAGCCATAGCCCCCATAGCTTTTGCTTCATCTTGTGAAGTTTCAAAGATTTCAACATCGGTAGCTGAAAAAATCACATTATTTACAATTTTCTCAACTTCTTGCATCTGCTCTGCTGTAACTGGCTCAAAATGTGAAAAGTCGAAACGTAAACGTTCTGGACTAACAGATGACCCCGCTTGATTTACATGCGCACCAAGCACACGCTTTAATGCAGCTTGCAATAAATGTGTTGCCGTATGATTGCGCGCCGTAGCTTTTTTCGCTGACATATCAATAGCAATTGTTACTATATCACCAACCTTAATGGTCCCCTCTACAACATATCCAATATGATAAATCGTACCATTCGGTAATTTTTTCGCTGCTGCAACTTCAACCTTGCCTAATTCCGTCTCAAATACACCGCTGTCTCCAACCTGTCCGCCACCCTCTGCATAGAAAGGTGTAACATCAAGGATAATTCCAGCCTCTTCCCCATCATTTGCATTATCAACCATTTCTCCATCTTTCCAAATGCAAATAACCTGTGCCGATTGAGCTCTCATATCAAAAGTAAGTTTTTCTGTATCAAGCCCACTTAAATCCGGAATAGAAATACGTTGATTTTCTTGGCGTGCTGCACGTGCACGTTCTCTTTGCTGCGTCATGGCTTTATCAAAAGCTTCTTTATCTAAAGAAAGACCATTCTCTTCAAGAATTTCAGCAGTTAGCTCCCAAGGAAAACCAAACGTATCATATAACTTAAATGCAGCTTCCCCACTAAGTACTACTTTATCTGCTTGTTTTAATTCATCGATATGATGATTTAACAATTCCATACCTTGTACTAAAGTTGTATGGAAACGTTCTTCTTCTAAACTAATTACCTTTTTAATATAATCTTGTTTTTCTAATAATTCTGGAAAAACTTCATCAAAAATTTCAACAACTGCATCTACAGCACCAGTTAGAAATGCACTTTCAATTCCCAATAAACGACCATGGCGAATCGCTCTGCGAATAATTCTTCTAAGTACATAGCCACGACCTTCATTAGAAGGCAAAATACCATCTAAAATCATAATTGTCATGCTTCTTGCATGGTCGGCAATAACTTTAAGTGAAATATCATTTTTTTCATTTGTCCCATATGCAACATTAGATACATTACTTGCATACTCAATAATTGGGAAAAGTAAGTCCGTTTCAAAATTAGATCGTTTATTTTGTAATACTGATGCAAGACGCTCTAATCCCGCACCTGTATCAATATTTTTCTTTTCAAGTGGAGAGTAATTTCCTTCTTCATCCCTATCAAATTGAGTAAAGACAAGATTCCAAATCTCTAAGAAACGGTCACAATCGCATCCTACTGCACAATCTGGACTTCCGCAACCACGTTCTTCACCTAAATCTATATAGATTTCTGAACATGGACCACATGGGCCTGGCCCAATCTCCCAAAAATTATCTTCTAGCTTTACAATATGTTCAGGGTTTACGCCAATTTCTTCGGCCCAAATTTTATACGCTTCTTCATCATCTGGATAAATCGTTACCCATAATTTATCTTTCGGCATTTCTAAATGCTCAGTTAAAAACTCCCACGCCCAATGAATTGCTTCACGTTTAAAATAGTCGCCAAAAGAAAAGTTTCCTAACATTTCGAAGAAAGTTTGATGTCTAGCTGTACGCCCAACGTTTTCTATATCACCCGTTCTTACGCATTTTTGACTTGTCGTAATTCGCGTATGAGGGGGCTTCATTTTTCCAGTAAAAAAAGGTTTAAATGGTGCCATTCCTGCACCTATCATTAATAAAGTGGGATCGTTTTCTGGTATTAACGATGCACTTGGTAATCTTAAATGTTCCTTACTAGCAAAAAACTGCAAATATTTCTCGCGCAGTTCCCTTCCACTCATAAATTTCAAAACAATCTACCTCCACTACTGTTTAGGGAATTATCCAAAATATTATACGAAATTTATTCAATAAAGTCAACGCTTAACCTACTTAGCATAACCTAGACATAATAAACCGTATTTTTATATAATACCATAAAAAAACATAAAAAAGGTAGCACAAAGCTAAAATATTTATAAAATAACAAGAAAAATATCAGCCAACATTTGTCAGCTGATATTTTTTCTTACAAATCTTTTAAAATTCGATGGCTACGTGCTTGAATATACTTGCGTGATTTATTTCTCGACTTATGCTCATGATTATGTGAAGAACAATGACAATCTGATTGTTCATCTCCTACAAATTTTTTCAATTCATTCATTATTGGACATTTCTGCGCTAGTTTATCCCAATTCATTGCAACTACAGCCCCCATAATACCGCCCCAAAATACACCTTGCAAAAATTTCCCCTGCATAATATTTATTGCCTCCCTTATGAGTTTTGCAATCCTTCTTCCTGTAGTTTTTCTATAAAGCGCAATAAATATACAATAAAACATAAAGAATATATCTAAAAGATATATTCTTTATGTTTTATTGAGCAACCTCTACATTATCTTTTAGTGTGGAATCCTCTGGTATAGCAATTAACGTACCGTCATCTTGAACATTGTATATCTTTATTGTATCATTTTTACATTCAAACTCTATACAACAGTCCTTACAATAATATTGACCAATACCAACCTTACCTATGCCACGTTCGCCACAAACAGGACAAACAAGCACCATTCTCACCTCACGCCTTTACAAAAATATGTAAAGAATTTTCGCTTGTCAATACAACCGTACTAATATTATTACCAATATAAACGAATTTTATTGATAAGTAAATAAAATTTTTTATCTCGTTTAAACAAAGATAAAGCGTTAAACCATTGCTGTCCTATCTAAAAAGATCCTTACAAGAACCAATAACTAGCTTTTACGCACTACGGATTTAATAATTGTCGCACCGCCAACCACATTTTCCCCATCATAAAAAACAACAGATTGGCCTGGAGTTATCGCACGCTGTTTTTCAGCAAACTTCACACGAATAATATCTTTATTTATCGGCGTAATCACAGCCGCGCCTTCCTTAGCTCCATATCTTACTTTTGCCGCAACGCTAAGAGGCTCTGTAATCTCATCTACCGTAATCAAATTTAAATCGGTTGCAATTAATTCATCAGCAAATACCTCTGTGTTACTACCAACAATCACCCGATTTTTTTGCATATCTAAGCCGATGACATACAATGGATTAGACGCCGCAATTCCCAATCCTTTTCTTTGCCCAATCGTATATAATGGAACACCTTTATGTCGCCCTAATACGTTGCCCTCAATATCAACAATATCGCCAGCCTTTAATACTTTCGGCGCTTTATCCTCCAAATAAGCTTTATAATCATCATTCGGTACAAAACAAATTTCTTGACTATCAGGTTTATTGGCTACCGGTAAATTAAACTCGGCCGCCATTTTCCGTGTCTCTATTTTTGTATACTTACCAAGCGGCATCATAAAATGATGCAATGTTTTTTGATTTAAGTGATAAAGTGCGTAAGATTGGTCTTTCGTCACATCAATCCCTTTACGTAACACATATCGCCCTGTATTTTCATCTCGTTCAATCCTCGCATAATGCCCAGTAGCTACAAATTCTGCCCCTAATTCAAGCGATCGCTTAAGCAGCCCTTCAAATTTAACATAGCGGTTACAAGCAATACATGGATTTGGTGTTTTTCCTTTTGCATATTCAGAAATAAAATAATCTACCACTTTTTCTTGAAACATATCACGAAAGTTCATTACATAATGAGGAATTCCAATTGTATCTGCAACTCTTCTTGCATCATCAACCGCTGATAAAGAACAACAGCCTCGATCAGCATCTATATCAAAATCACGACTATCATCACTGAGACGCATCGTAACACCGATTACCTCGTAGCCCTCATGTGCAAGAAGGGCAGCAGTTAAAGAACTATCTACCCCTCCGCTCATGGCTACAACCACTTTGGGTTTAGCACACATATTGATGAATCACCTTTCTTACTCCGCTTTCGCGTGTTTCTTCATATAATCCTGTATCGCTTTATGCATTGCATCTGCAGCTAAGTTTGAACAATGCATTTTTACTGGAGGAAGTCCTCCCAAAGCTTCTGCTACTGCTTGATTTGTCACGGTTAAAGCATCTTCTAAAGTTTTCCCCATTACCATCTCAGTAACCATACTACTTGTTGCAATCGCTGCTCCACATCCAAAAGTTTTAAATTTAACATCCTTAATAATATTATCTTCTACCTTTAAATAAATACGCATAATATCGCCACATTTTGCATTGCCAACCTCGCCTACACCATCAGCATCTTTAATTTCCCCTACATTACGAGGATTTGCAAAATGATCCATCACTTTTTCTGTGTATACACCTTCTGCCATAACTAACACCTCTTCTAATCTTTTTTTATTTTTTCATTAAACCTTCAGAGTTTTCTTCACAAAGCATCGACATACTACGAAGTCTATTCACAATTTCAGGTAAAACCTCCAAAGTGTAATCAATATCTTCTTCCGTATTCATTTTCCCTAAAGTTATACGAAGTGAGCCATGCGCTGTTTCATGAGTCAGCCCTAGTGCTAATAAAACATGGGATGGATCTAACGACCCCGATGTGCAAGCAGACCCACTTGAAGCTGCTATCCCTTTCATATCCAAATTCAATAGCAATGCTTCACCCTCGATAAAACGAAAACTTAAGTTCACGTTACCCGGTAAGCGTTTTGTTGGATGTCCATTTAATTTTACATTTGTAATTTTTTCTTGAATTCCCTGAATCAATTTATCACGCAAGCTTGCTAACCGCGCCGCTTTTTCTTCTAAATCGCGTTTTGCATTACGCGCCGCAATTCCTAAGCCAACAATCGCTGGCACATTTTCTGTTCCGGCACGTAAGTTTCGCTCTTGCGCCCCACCCATTTGAACCGCTTCGATTTTCACGCCACGTCTAATATAAAGTGCACCGATTCCTTTCGGCCCATAAAATTTATGTCCAGACAAAGATAATAAATCAATATTCATCTCCTGTACATGAATTGGTACATTTGCCACAGCTTGTACCGCATCCGTATGAAAATAAATCCCTTTTTCTTTTGCAATCGCACCAATTTCTTTGATTGGTTCAATCGTACCAACCTCATTATTGGCAAACATTATGCTAATTAAAATCGTCTTTTCGGTAATTGCTGCTTTTACATCTTCTAAACGAACCATGCCGTATTCATCCACTGGTAAATAGGTAACTTCAAATCCATGTTTTTCCAGCCATTGGCAAGTATGCAAAACCGCATGATGTTCAATTTGCGAAGTAATAATATGATTCCCGCGTCTTTGGTTTGCAAATGCAATTCCTTTTAAAGCAAAGTTATCACTTTCACTTCCACCACTTGTAAAAAATATTTCATTACTATTTGCTGCACCAATTAAATCAGCAACTGCTTCACGCGCTTCAGTTACCTCTTTGCGTACTTCACGCCCAAAGGCATGAACACTAGAAGGGTTTCCAAACTTCGTTGTCATATATTCAATCATTGCCTTAGCAACACTTTCATCCGTTGGAGTCGTTGCTGCATGGTCAAAATAAATTTTTCTCATTAGAGCCATCTCCTTATTTCTTTTCTTCACGGCATAAATCCGCTAATGTGATGGAATTCAAAACTTCATTAATGCTATCGCAAACCTTTGCCCATACACCACGTGTAACACAAGCTCCAGCCTTTTTACAATAACGATTATCTTCTGCATCTGTAAGCAAACAATCAACAAGAGCAATCGGACCCTCCATTGCAGTGATAATATCACCAACGGTAATACCTTTAGGATCTTTTGCTAAAATATATCCACCCTGAGCACCACGAATACTCGTTACATAACCAGAGTTGCGCAAAGTACAAATCAATTGTTCTAAATAATGCTCAGAAATTCCTTGTTTTTGCGCAATACTTTTCAATGAAATTGGACCTTCACCATAATGCAGAGCAAGCTCATACATTGCAGCTACACCATAGCGCCCTTTCGTTGATAACTTCACAAACCATCTCTCCTGTTATCACTTTTTATTTCCGACTAAAACAATCGGTTTTATGAGTATTAATATATCAAATATTTTTTATCTTGTAAAGAGATTTTATTCATCGAAATCTTTCATTTGAATATAAAAAAAGAATTCCTTACGGAATTCTTAAGATTTAGTCTGGCAGGGGCAGAAGGACTTGAACCCTCAACCAATGGTTTTGGAGACCACTACTCTACCAATTGAGCTATACCCCTATATGTACTTTTGGAGCGGAAAACGAGATTCGAACTCGCGACCCTCGCCTTGGCAAGGCGATGCTCTACCACTGAGCTATTTCCGCATAAATGGCGACCCGAAGGGGACTTGAACCCCTGACCTCCGCCGTGACAGGGCGGCATTCTAACCAACTAAACTACCGGGCCACACTATATAATCAGCCTGACAATTAAATATTTTAAACTAAATATATCTAATTGTCAATTACTTTTATATAAAACAAATTTACCTAAAGAAAAATACACAAACGAGAATTTACTCTACCTGCTCTATTATAAATACTAAAATTATATATTAAATAAATTTGTGCATAGAAACAATCATAATATTCCTATGCACAAAAATAAATTATTTATTTAAATTACGGCTACCACGTTTTGTCATTGGCTCTCCAGCCTGGCATAATGGACATGCTTCTGGTTTGTAAGTAGTTACTGTTAAGTTTAATAGCGCTTGGTATGGCACCCCACCAAAATCAACTTTACCACCACTGCGATTTACAAGCATACCGATTCCGACAGGAATACCACCTTGCGCTTTTACCGCATCAACAACCTCTTTTACCGAACCACCTGTTGTTACGATATCTTCAACAATTAAGACTCTTTCACCCTTTGCCAATTTAAATCCACGGCGAAACGTCATTTTCCCATCTTCACGTTCAGTAAAAATCGCTCTTGTTCCTAAAGCTTTTCCTACCTCATGTGCAAGTAAAATACCTCCTGTTACAGGCCCAACTACTACCTCTATGTTTTGATCGGCAAATTTATCAGCTAACGCCTTACATAAACTTTCCGTATGCTTTGGATGTTGTAATACTTGAAACTTTTCAACGTACATCGGACTATGTAATCCTGACGTTAAAAGAAAATGGCCTTCCATAATCGCCCCAGTTTGGATAAAAAGTTCTTTTACTTCTGCTTCCGTCATTGTATCGTCTCCATTTCTGCAATTATTTTTTGCGCCGCTGCTTTCGGATCATCAGCCGCTGTAATTGGGCGCCCCACAACGAGATGACTCGCACCATTTTCTAATGCACTTGCTGGCGTAGCAATACGACTTTGATCATTGACCGCTGCACCAACAGGACGAACACCTGGAGTAACAATAAGAAAATCATCTCCACAAGCCTGACGAATCAATGCAGCTTCACGGGGCGATGCCACTACACCATCTAACCCAGCCTCTTTGGTAAGCTTAGCCAATCGCACCACTTGTTCCTGAATTTTCATTGTCTGACCTAAACCTTGCCAATCAGTTTCATTCATACTCGTTAAAATAGTTACAGCGATCAGCTTTGGTCTTGGTGTATTTAAGGTAGACGCTTGTTTTTCTAAATTTTCTACAGCGGTTTTCATCATTGTATACCCGCCTGTTGCATGTACATTCAGCATAGTAACGCCAAGTTTCATCAATGAAGCCAAGCCTTGAGCCGTCGTATTGGGAATATCATGTAGCTTTAAATCAAGAAAAATTTCTTTTTTTTGCTCGCGTAAATACGCAATCACTTCCGTTCCCACACTATAAAACAGCTCCATACCAACCTTATAATAGATCACACTGTCCCCTAGTTCCGTGACAAGCGCTTTAACTTTATCCATATTATGAAAGTCTAAGGCTACAATTAATCTATGATCTGCCATCGCAAACCTCCATATTTTATTTATTTACCTTTAACTGTCCAACAAGTTCCTTTACATTGGACAATTGATGATCTTTTAAGTATTCTTGAATACCATCTGCAACTTCTTTTGCAATCGCTGGATTCACAAAATTTGCAGTTCCTACCGCCACTGCACTTGCACCAGCTAACAAAAACTCAATTGCATCTTCACTACTTGCAATCCCGCCCATACCGATAATCGGTATTTTTACTGCTTGTGAAACTTGCCATACCATCCGCAAAGCTACAGGTTTAACAGCTGGTCCAGATAAACCACCAATTACATTGCCTAAAATAGGTCTTTGCATTTTAATATCAATCGCCATTCCAATCAACGTATTAATCATGGAAATTGCATCTGCACCAGCCGCTTCAACGGCTAACGCCATATCAACAATATCAGTAACATTCGGCGATAATTTCACGATTACAGGCTTTTTGGTATTTGCTTTTACTTCACGAACGACCGCAGTCGCACTATCCCTATTTGTTCCAAAAGCGATTCCGCCTTCTCTTACATTAGGACAAGATATATTAAGCTCAACAGCAGCTACACCATCTACATCAAGACGTTTCGCAAGTACACCATATTCTTCAACGCTACTTCCAGACATATTCACAATAATTGGCGCACGATATTGTTTTATTCGAGGTAAAATATCACTTAAAAAATAGTCTACACCCGGGTTTTCTAAACCGATGCAATTTAGCATTCCACTAGGTGTTTCCGCAATGCGTACACCTGGATTTCCACTTCGTGGCAACAAAGTCGTTCCTTTTACTACAATTGCCCCGATTTCATTTAAGTCAAGAAAATCCGCATATTCTTCACCAAAACCAAAGGTTCCTGAACCTGTCATCACAGGCGTTTTCATCTTTATTCCTGCAATTTCAACTGTGAGCATATCTTTCTGCTTCATCACAATACCTCCTCAGCCCAAAATACAGGTCCATCTGTACATACCTTTTTACGCTTTCCACCATTTTTACTTTCACACGTACATGAAAGACATGCGCCAATTCCACATGCCATATATTTTTCTAAAGAAACCTGACAAGGAATATTACTCTGTTTTGCAATTTTTGCTACGCCTTCCATCATGATATGCGGACCACAAACATAAATACGATCATATTCATTTTCCCTAAGCAATTCCGGAAGTAAATCTACCGTAAACCCTTTAAAACCAATAGAGCCATCATCCGTCGTAACATAAATTTGCTGAGCTAACTTCTTAAAGCAATCTTTCCAAAACATTTCTACCGTATTTTTCCCACCAAGTAAAATAGATGTACTTTGAGGATTAAATTGTTTTGCCAAATAAATAAGAGGCGCGATTCCCATGCCACCGCCCACTAAAAGTGGGCGCTGACAATTCAAATCAAAGCCATTACCTAAAGGTCCAAGGCAATTAACAATATCACCTTTTCGCAAAGTTGACAGCATCTTTGTCCCTTTGCCAACAATTCGATAAATCAAATGCAAAGTACCAGCTTTATCATCTACATCTGAAATACTAATTGGTCGGCGCAGTAATTCCGTCTGGGCAATTTTAAGATGAACAAATTGTCCAGCTTTCGACTGCCGTGCAATCTCAGGGACAGAAATCACAACTTCTTTTACACCATCAGAAATAAATGCATTAGTTAAAATCTCACCATCAATTGCATATTTAGGCAAGAGAATCCCCTCCACCAACATAATCTTGTAATGCTAGTGTATATACAAGGCGACGTTCACGCATAAAGTCTAAAACTCTTAATACTTCCCAAGCTGTATCCATAGAGGTTAAGCATGGAATCGCATGTTCTACCGTTGCACGACGAATTTTAAATCCATCACGTTCAGAGCCACGACCTTGCGTTAAGGTATTGATAACCATATTAATTTTACCAGTTTTAATCATTTTGATAATATCCGGTTTATTTTCATGTACTTTATTTACAACTTCTACATTAATGCCTAATTCATTAATTGTTTTCGCAGTACCTGCCGTTGCAACAAGTTGGAAACCTAAGTCAGCAAACGCTTTTGCTAATTGTTTTACTTCCTCTTTGTCCTTATTAGCAACCGTGAACAAAATCGTACCTTGTGTTGGGATGTTCATACCAGCGCCAGTAATCGCTTTATATAAGGCTCTCGCATAATGGTAATCAATCCCCATAACTTCCCCAGTAGACTTCATTTCAGGTCCAAGTGAAATATCTACATCTTGCATTTTAGCAAAAGAGAATACAGGGGCTTTTACTGCAATATGTGGTTTCTCTGGCAATAAACCCGTTTTGTACCCCATAGATTTTAATGTTTGCCCCATAGCAACACGCGTTGCTACATTCACCATTTTTACATCAGTGACTTTACTTAGGAATGGAATCGTACGGCTAGAACGGGGATTTACTTCGATTACATACACTTTGTCATCCATTACTACATATTGAATGTTAAGTAATCCTTTTACATTCAACCCCGTAGCTAAGCGTTTTGTGTAGTCAATAATAGTGAAAATTATTTTTGCCGATAATGTTTGTGGTGGATATACCGCAATACTATCACCAGAATGTACACCAGCACGTTCAATATGTTCCATAATGCCTGGAATCATTACATCAGTTCCATCGGAGATCGCATCGACCTCAACTTCCGTACCTTGCATATAACGGTCAACTAATACAGGATGCTCGGGTGTTACTTTTACTGCACGTCCCATATAATCCCGCAATTCTTCTTCGTTATAAACAATCTCCATTGCTCTTCCACCAAGTACATAAGATGGACGTACTACTACTGGATATCCAATCTCATTCGCTGCAACAATCGCATCATCCGGAGTAGTTACACTTACACCTTTCGGCCGTGGAATACCGCTGTTTTCTAATAGTTCATCAAAACGTTCACGATCTTCCGCCCTATCGATATCATCTACTGAGGTACCAAATACTTTTACACCAGCTTTTGCTAAAGCACCCGCTAAGTTAATCGCTGTCTGTCCACCAAACTGAACGATTACCCCTTCTGGTTTTTCTTTATCAATAATATTTAATACATCTTCTGCTGTTAATGGCTCGAAATAAAGTCTATCAGAAGTATCAAAATCTGTACTTACCGTTTCTGGATTGTTATTTACGATGATAGATTCTATTCCCATTTCACGCAACGCCCATACCGAGTGAACAGAACAATAATCAAACTCAACCCCTTGTCCAATTCGAATTGGCCCTGATCCAAGTACCATCACTTTTCGCTTATCTGATGTAATCACTTCGTCTTCTTGTGCATACGTAGAATAATAATATGGCGTTGCTGCTTCAAATTCAGCCGCGCACGTATCTACCATTTTATAACAAGGATGAATGTCAAAAGATTTACGAATCTTTCTGATTTCCATCATATCTTTACCGCAGATTTCTGCAATAGAACGATCAGCTAAACCAATTTTCTTTGCCGCAAGCATCAATTCTTCCGTTAACTCTTCTTTGGCAATACGATTTTCTACCGTTACAATATTATAGATTTTCCATAAGAACCATATATCAATTTTTGTAATCGTATGAATTTCATCTACTGTTGCAATCTCACGACGAAGTGCTTCAGCAATAACAAAAATACGTTCATCATCTTTATTTTTCAAAGCATCCATGATTTTCGCATCAGACCAACTGTCCATATCATCCATATGCAAACGATTCACACCGATTTCCAATGAGCGGACAGCTTTTAGAATCGCGCCTTCAAAGGAACGGTCAATCGACATAACTTCGCCTGTTGCTTTCATTTGCGTACCTAGTTCTCTGTCAGCAAATACAAACTTGTCAAATGGCCAACGTGGAAATTTCACTACACAATAATCAAGCGACGGTTCAAAGCACGCCATCGTTTTTTGTGTAACTGCATTTACGATTTCATCCAAATGATACCCGATCGCAATTTTACTTGCGACTTTCGCAATTGGGTAACCAGTAGCTTTAGACGCCAGTGCACTAGAACGACTTACACGTGGATTTACTTCGATTACATAGTACCGATCACTATTTGGGTCTAAGGCATATTGTGCATTACAACCACCTTCAATTCCTAATTCACGAATGATTCTAAGTGAAGCGCTTCTAAGCATTTGGAATTCGTGATCACTTAATGTCTGGGTTGGCGCAACAACGATACTATCACCAGTATGCACACCAACAGGGTCAAAGTTTTCCATATTACATACAGTGATACAGTTGTCATTTGAATCACGCATTACCTCGTATTCAATTTCTTTCCAGCCTGCAACACTGCGTTCAATCAATACTTGCCCAATCATACTATATTTTAATCCACGAATAACAATGGCAATTAAATCTTCTTCATTATCGGCAATGCCGCCGCCAGTACCGCCCATTGTATAAGCAGGACGCACGATAATCGGATAGCCAATTTTTTTCGCAAAGGCAACCGCCGAAGCTACATCCTCAACAATTGTACTTTCAGGAATTGGCTCACCCAATTTTTCCATCGTTTCTTTAAATAATTCGCGATCTTCTGCTTTCTTGATTGCCTCAAGTGAAGTACCCAATAATTCTACTTCATATTTTTCCAGCACACCTTGTTCTGCTAATGTTACCGCAAGGTTTAACCCCGCTTGACCACCTAACGTAGCCAATAAGCCATCCGGTCTTTCTTTGCTGATTACTTCCTCTAAAAATTCCGGTGTAAGCGGTTCTATATAAACTCTATCTGCAATATTGGCATCTGTCATAATCGTTGCCGGATTACTGTTTACCAATACAACTTCTAAACCTTCTTCTTTTAATGCACGACAAGCTTGTGTTCCCGCATAGTCAAATTCTGCTGCCTGCCCAATAATAATAGGCCCTGAACCGATAACAAGTACTTTACGCAAATATTCTTTTTTTGGCACGGATTATTCCCCCTTTGTTAGCATCGTCCAAAATTCATCAAATAAGTAGGTATTATCATCTGGCCCAGGTGATGCTTCTGGGTGATATTGTACCGAGAAAATAGGTAAGTCATTATGACGAATCCCCTCGACCGTTCCATCATTTACAGCACGGTGCGTCACTTGCACAGGTAAATTTGCCAAAGATTTTTCATCAACTGCATACCCATGGTTTTGTGAGGAAATATGCACACGCCCTGTGAGAAGATTTTTTACTGGTTGATTTGATCCACGATGACCAAATTTCAATTTATAAGTATCTGCCCCAAGTGCTAATGCAAGCAATTGATGTCCTAAACAGATTCCAAACATAGGCTTTCTGCCAAGCAGTTTTTTCACTTCGCCAATAATTTCTTTCAAGTCCTTTGGATCTCCGGGACCATTAGAAAGGAAAATCCCGTCTGGATTCATTGTTAAAATCTCTTCAGCGGTCGTATCGGCTGGTACAATCGTCAAATTGCAACCAATTTTATGAAGCCCTTTAAGGATATTTTGTTTTATCCCAAAGTCCATCACCACAACATCCGGCCCATTATTCTCCATTTTATATACATTGGGCGTCGTAACTTCAGCTACGACATCACGTTTAATTGGTACCTTAAACAAGGTATCGATTTCTGGCTGCGTTGCAGTTTCCTTCACGATAACACCTTTCATCGTACCAGCAGAACGAATTTTTCGTGTAATTGCTCTTGTATCTACACCGTAAATACAAGGAATTTTATTTTCTGTTAAAAAGTCGCTTAATTGACTTTGGATTTGCCAGTTGCTTGGATTTATACAAAGTTCGCCAATAACAAATCCATTGACAAACGGTTTACGCGCTTGATTAAAAACATCGGCAACTCCATAGTTTCCAATCATCGGATAAGTTAACGTAACAATCTGACTACAATAAGATGGATCTGTAAGAATCTCTTGATACCCACTCATTCCTGTATTAAAAACAACTTCACCAGTCGATTGCACATCATTTAATAATGTTCCTGGAAATACTGAACCATCTTCTAAGATTAATTTCCCTTTCAAACTAACACCTCCGTGATATATTAACAAGTAATTTGTCCATTTTTCATCACAATTTTACCATTTACGATTGTTGCTACCGCTTTTCCTTTTAACGTCTTACCAACGAATGGACAGTGCGTTCCCCGTGTATAGAATTTTTTATCATCAACAGCCCATTCTAGTTCTGGATCAAAGATAACAACATCTGCCACTTTGCCAACTTCGAGACTGCCTCGGTTTAAGTTAAAGACTTTTGCGGGATTACTTGACATTTTTTCGATGATTTCTGGAAGAGAGAATTTTCCGCTATGATAGAGCGATGTGAGGATTACGCCTAAAGCCGTCTCTAGACCAGGGAACCCGCTTGGTGCAAAGCGATATTCACGGTCTTTTTCTTCAAAAGCATGTGGAGAATGATCTGTTACAATCGCATCAATTGTTCCATCCTTTAATCCTTCCACCATCGCTTGGACATGTTCAGCCGTCCGTAATGGAGGATTTACTTTTGTCGAAGTATCAAAGTTATTTACTACATCATCAGTTAATGTTAGATGATGTGGTGTAACCTCTGCCGTAACTTTCACCCCACGTTTTTTTGCTTGACGTACTAATTCAACTGCCCCTTTTGTGCTGATATGTGCAATATGAATCTTTGCATCTGCATACTCTGCCAATAAAATATCCCTTGCTACTGCGATATCTTCTGCCACGGTTGGACGACCTTTCATTCCCAACATTGCCGAGTGAAGGCTCTCATTCATGATTCCATCCTCTACCAAGGAATCCTCCTCCGCATGAGAAATGATAATTTTGTCAAAGGTTCGTAAGTAATCTAACCCATTTAACAACAGTTTTGCATTCGCAACATAATGTCCATCATCAGAAAATGCCACTGCACCACATTCAGCCATATCACCAATTTCAGCTAACTCTTTACCTTCTTGCCCTTTGCTTAATGCCCCAATCACTTCAACTTTTACAACACCTTCTTGTCTTACCCGCTCTTTTAATCCATTTACTAAAATTGCAGCATCAACAACCGGTCTCGTATTCGGCATGCAAGCAACCGTTGTAAAGCCGCCTGCTGCCGCTGCCCTTGTACCTGAACCTACGTCCTCTTTTGCCTCTTGCCCTGGTTCACGTAAATGAATATGCATATCTATTAATCCCGGTGCAATTACGAGCCCCGTAGCATCAAAAACCTCCGCATCTTTCGCTGCAATACGACTTCCTATTTTCGCAATTTTCCCGTCTTCAATCAACACATCAGTAATTTTATCTATTTGTTGTACAGGATCAATTACCCGTCCATTTCTAATCATTAATTTCAAGGCTTTTCCCTCCCATCAGTACTAAAGTTAATAAAGCCATACGGATTGCTACACCATTTTGCACTTGTTCTTGAATTGCCGAATGATTACAGTAAGCGACATCAGGTGAAATTTCAAGACCACGATTCATTGGCCCCGGATGTAAAACAAGTACATCGTCCTTAGCTCTTGATAATCTTTCTTTATTTAGTCCGAAAATCCGTGCATATTCGCGCGGTGATGGGAATAAACCTGTTTTCTGCCGTTCTAATTGAATTCTTAACACATTGATTACATCAGCATTTTCTACTGCATCTTCAATCCTGTCATGAACAAATATTCCTTTTTCATTCTCAATAAATCTAGGCAACAAAGTTTTCGGACCAGCAATATGAACTTCTGCACCCATTTTCCTTAATCCCCAAATATCAGAACGTGCTACTCGACTATGTAAAATATCTCCGAGTATAGCCACCTTTAATCCTTTTATTTTATTTTTATGTTCTTTAATTGTAAACATATT
This sequence comes from Selenobaculum gibii, assembly GCF_030273445.1. Taxonomy (NCBI): domain Bacteria; kingdom Bacillati; phylum Bacillota; class Negativicutes; order Selenomonadales; family Sporomusaceae; genus Anaerosinus; species Anaerosinus gibii. The sequence goes on along the minus strand of NZ_CP120678.1, from coordinate 1,119,719 downwards.
TAACAACCCTTGTGATGGATGTGCATGTGCGCCATCACCAGCATTAATAATTGCTGGGCTTACTACTTTATCAGCATATTCGGCTGCTCCTTCGGCTTTATGACGCATAACAATTGCATCTACCCCCATTGCCTCTACAGTAAGGAGTGTATCACGTAAACTTTCACCCTTTACGATACTACTTGTACTCGCTGTAATATTTACAACATCAGCACCAAGATATTTTCCTGCTAATTCAAAGGAGGTACGCGTTCTTGTGCTTGGTTCATAAAATAAATTTATAATAGATTTGCCTCGTAGAGCTGGCACCTTTTTTATATCTCGGTTAATAATATTTTTCATTTCTTTTGCAGTGTCTAAAACCAGATTCATTTCATCCTCAGATAAATATTCTAGACCTAGAATACTTTTGCCTCGTAAAGAAATATTGTTTTTTCCCAAACTAATCACTCCTCCTAATAATAAACTCCCTGCCAACGGCAAGGAGTTACATAGGCTTTGCTGGCAGAATAAACCACCAAAATCACCTTCCTTGCCGACCTCTCTGGATCACATTTAAAGGATAGTATTTGCAAAATATAAAGCAATAACACCCGTGCTTCAATATTTGTATTAATATCTTGTTTATAATTATACATGATTTATTGACATATTACTAATCAAGTCAACAAGTATTTAGAATTTATAACAAAATTGCAACAAAAAAAGCTTTCCTATGCGCAGGCATAAGAAAGCTAACTATTCCAGACAAATAAACCAGCTTCCTTCCTAGCCTCACAGGACTAAAATTAAAGGTGCTATATCGTTTTTCATAGAATATCATTTTAAGTACACTTTGTCAATATTTAAGGATTATACTCAACAATACTAATAGTATGTTCCCTATTTAAATCAATCATTTCCTCATCAGATATCTTAATCAGCGGCAAACTATCATAAGCATCAGCAAATTGCACAATAAGCCCTTTTTTCCCATTTGACAGTAAAACTTCCGAACCAATAAAAGCTTGACGTACATTAAGTAAAAATGGAATGCAAACTTTAGGATCCATTGTTGTATACATATTTGCCCCTATGATTTTCAATGTAGAAAAAGGTGTTTGTTTTTTATAAGATTCCCGCTCGCTTGTATATAAATCATAAAAATCAGCAACAGCAATAATCTTTGCATATTCATGAATCTCATTGCCCTTTTTCTGCAACGGAAACCCCGTTCCATCATTGCATTCATGATGTTGCAAAACTGCGTATTTAACCCCTTCAGGAATATCTTCTTTTTCTGCAATAAGCTTATAACCTTCTGTTGTATGACGTTCATATATTTTACGTTCCTCACCACTTAGACGATCGCTGTTTTTCATTACAATGTTTTTGTCAATTTGAGTCTTGCCAATATCATGTAAAAAACCTGCCAAGATTACATCTTTTATTTGCTGTTTATTATATCTCATCCATTTTGCTAAAACTCCTGCTAAAATAGATACACGGAAAGAATGATTATATGTAAAATTATCCATAGATTTCACTTCATAAAGATAATCAATAACTCCGCTTCTCATTGCCATATTGGTCACTGTATGATCAATAATTCCTTTCACCTTATCTACTGGAACTTCTTTGCTTTCAGCAATTTGTTCAAATACATCTTCAACTTCTGTGAGAACCTCTTGATATTCAGCAACAAAAGCATGACTACGACTTAGGAATTTTTGCACTGCTTGCTGTCTTTGTTCAAATTCATCTTGAACATAAATATTCTTAATTCCCAAAAAGTGCATTCTAGTAATATGTGCCTCTGTCAAAAGCTTTCCTTTAGATAAAACAACCATCATATTATCATTAATGATTGTTCTTGCTAAAATCATTCCTGGCTTCACGTCATCTATTTTTATATTCCGCATCCAATTCACCGCTTTCATTCTTTGATAATATTAGAATAAATTCTAGATATATAATAAAAAATCCTTTTCGATTTTCCTATTACAAAAGACCCATTTTATTAAAGAAAGCTTAATTATTCTACTCATAAAACTAAATTCGACACAAAAAAGGGAAAAACAAATTATGTTTTTCCCTTTAATTCATTTACCGTCTCACAAGTTGATTGTTTTGTATGGAATATTGCATTTTATCACTGCCTAAAAATTGGAACGTTATATTAGACCCTATAGCGTTTTGCACGTCTGACCAATTCTCAATTGTTATTGAAGAATATTGATCATATTTAATATATAAGCTATTATCCTTTTGCGACACCAACGTATGCGATGGTAAAATTTGATCTGACATTAAAAATACAATTGCACTATTCTTTAAATCTATTGCCGATGTATTAACCAAGACATTGGCGTTTTCTGCATTTTCACGATCAAATTTCAACGTTACCGTTCCTGATGATAGTTGATTATCCGTTGTTTTTCCAAGAATGTATTGGTTATTTCCACCTTGCCCGTAAAGCGAATCATTCCCACCAGTCCAGACTAAAGTATCATTTCCTTTTCCACCATACAATTCATCATTGCCACGGCCACCTTCAAGATAATCATCTCCATCACCACCATAGAGGATATTGTTTCCTGCGCCGCCAAAAATTTTATCATTACCTGCTCCACCAGAGATAAAATCATCACCTAATCCACCTACAAGCAAATCATTTCCTGATCCACCTACAATATAGGCACCATAATTACTTCCATAAATTTCATTGCCTAAATTGTTGCCCATAATTATTTCGTTTGTAGTTGATGTTGAACGAAAAACCGTCTCCGCAGCGCCTAGCATGACTCTATTCTCTGGATAGGAAAAGCTGGTTCCATCAAATAAATCAATTTGTTGCCCCATCTCATGTCGGTCTAATCGAATATTTTCAATTCCTGTCGCTTTTTGAAATGCCTCTAAAAAAATACGATAATTTGGCAATTCACCAGACCTATCACCCCTAGCCAAATCATATGGCATTGGCACCGTAAATCCTAAATGACCCTCTGATGCAAACTCACCTACAGGGTCTCCTTCCGTACAAAAATTTATGATATGTGAAAAATCTTTTGTATTTAAAGAATAACCTTGAATTTGTTCTAGCAATGTTAATACTCCAGTACCCTCAATTGCCATTGTCGGTATTGCTGTATTTGTATCCAAATAATATTTAGCTGAAACCAATTGTGCTATTGAACCACCCAAGGAATGGCCTGTAATAACAATATGATAAGAGGATAAATCAGCAGATTTTTTTATCACATCCATTGTATCATTGAACCATTTGTATGCTGTATAAAATTGGTCGGGAACTTTATTCGCCATCATTTGCAAATCCGCAACTCCATCATTACCTAAAACTAAGAACCATTTTTTATAAAGCATATCATATTCATTCGGCGTGAGAAACCTTGTAAAACCATCCGAGTAAGTATACAAGTCCTTTAGCAATCGAGCATCCAAAGCATTTTCAGCCAACAATTTCGTAAAACCATGTGAACCTTCAAAAGAAATATTAATCTCATGAGTTTTATCATTGACAAACATTCTAGCACTTAACCCTGTTTTCAGCTCATCAATACGTTTTTCTACATGCCAATCGCTTAAAGCACTCTCACCTTTACCAGCCACTTTATAAAATGCATAGATTTCTTTATAACTCATTTTCATTAGATCAGATAATGAGGATGAAGATGTTGTGTAGGTTGATGACGATTTTTGACTTGAACTTATTGGTGTGTTCTTTTCTTCAGCTTTAGAAGTTATACCTGGGATTAAGTTTCCTAATTTAGATAAAATACCATTACTCTGCTTTGACTTAGATAAAAAACTTCTTCCTTCTACGATATCGGAAATCAAATTTTTCTCTATTTCTATAATTCCCATTTCCGTCCTCCTATATTTTGTTGTAAAGAAGGCAGGAAAATTTTGAAAAATCTTCCTGCCTTCTTGTACGAAACTAAATCAAATTATTTTTTCACAAAAGATGTTCCTTCAATTTTGTAGGAAGCATTATTAAACTCAAATGTATTCACGCGATCCCCTGTTGCATACCAGTCGGAAACAACTACCGTATTTGTAGTATTTAGACCACTCTGTTGATAAGAAATAACTAAATCTTTTCCTTCCTGGCCAATCGTATATTCTTGCGCATTGAAAACATTATTAAATTTAATAACGTCTTCCTTATTGCTGCCAACAATACGATCATTTCCAAATGAATTATCAAATACAAATGTATTTTTGCCAGCACCACCGAACATTAAATCATTGCCTTTTCCGGAGTATAATGTGTCATTTCCAGCAGAACCAACTAAAAGTGTTCCTGAGTATTGTGAATCTGTACTTGCTTTAATTTCGCCCTTACCGGCACTAACAGCATAGCGTACATCGTCTACATATAGCTTACCATTTGTAAACTGAAAATCAACTTTTCCGCTATTTTGACCAAATGATTCAAATGCATCTTTAAATGTTACTGTAGCAGATTCATTTCCTAGATTGTCGGTCATAATAATGTCATTACCTTTTACAGCCCATTTCATATCTTGGAAACGAATTTCATCAGCAAAATTTAATAAAATGCTGCTGTCTTTTGCCATAGCACCTTCAAATACCACTGTATCGTGACCAAAGTTAGTAAAGTTACGTTCCCATTTTATTTGGCCTTGGCCAACAACACCATTTTTCACAATCAAAGTATCGTTGCCTTCATTACCACATAAAATGTCATTGCCAGCTGACCAAACCAAAGTATCATCACCAGCACCGCCGAATAATAAATCATCACCCTCGCCGCCATCTAGATAATCATTGCCTTCGCCGCCGTAAAGAATATCGTTACCTTTACCACCAAATAAATAGTCATCGCCAGCATCGCCAGCTAAATAGTCATCACCATCTCCGCCATAAATGAAGTCATTCCCATTACCACCAGATAACATGTTACCGCCATTACCTCCGCGAATAACATCATCACCATCACCTGCAAGTACAAGCGTAGCTTTATTTGTCGTTGTAATAATGTCATTGCCATCCGAACCAAACATGGTTACTTCCGATAACCCTAATCGAGAACCTGACCATACTTCACGTGGATCAAGATAGTCACGATATACAGCACTACCTACACCAACACGGCTTGGATCTTTAAATCCAACTGCAGTACCTGACCATAATGCAATAGATTGATCCGGTTCATGACGATCAAATCTAGTTGCGGCAATATTACCAAGTCCTAACTTATCTGTTAATTCAGGAGTAACTAGATTTAGATGATTGACTGGATCCATAGCGACGGACTCAAGGTTTTGCATATCTTCACGAGTTGTTAATAAATATGGAACGATTAAGTTAACACCAACATGACCATCTTTATTTGGATCAATGTCATAGTTAACTGCCCCAACCGGGTCTAATACAGTAATCAGATTTGTAACAAAACTAAAATCTTGTGCTTTAAAAGTATTTACAATAGCTTTAGCTTCGTTTGCACGTTCTAATGCCGTACCCGATTTCAATCTTACTACATTTCCATTTGGAAGATGAATATCATTTCCAGCTAACAATTGTTGTTCAGCATAAACTTTAAGCTGCTTCAACATACCAGGACCAGCTTCTGCCAATGTAGGTAATGCTACTCCAGTATCGATAAAATACATACCCGCCATCATTTGTGCCAAACCACCACCTAAAGAGTGACCAGCAACATTAATTCCATAGTCAGCGCCATATTTATTAACGACATCGGCAACTATGCTTTTAAATTGTTCATAGCCTTCTCTCATTTGTGGCGGAATAACTCCAAGCCCAATTTCAAGATCGGCTAAGCCGTCTTTACTAAGCCATAATGGGCTTAAATCACTATTTGCCTGTGTTCCCTCGAGGGTAATTGCTACTTGTTTATTTGCTTCGTCAACGTATACTCTGCTGTTGAAACCATGCGATGTTTCAACTTCTTTATAAAGTCTCCATTTATCTGTGATTTCTGAATTTGAAACCATTCTGCCTTTATAGATAAGCCAAGATAAATCACCTAAGGATGCACCTGTTGTAAATTTACTTTCTACAACTACACCAGCTCCGGCACTAACAGCACCTTCCTTACGTTCATAAGTTGGAGCTTGCGTAGTTGATGGCAATGCGTTGAAGATATTTGTTGCAACATCTGCACTTATCGTTGCAACCCCTTTAACAAAACTAACTGCATCACGAAGTACATGTGGACCATCATGCCCAAAGATAGCAACCTTAGTGTCTTCTACGACATCTTCTATAGCGGCTTTCGGATCAGTAATAACTCTATTAGCAACTGCACTAACTGTGTTTAATACCTGCTCCGTGGCAACTGCAATATTGCTTGCTGCCAAACTTTTTTTGCTTGCTGTTGTACTAGTATCCTCTTTAATCTCACTAATCAACGTTTTTGTAATTTTTCCAATTAGAGACATTTTAAAAATTTTCCCCCTTTATATTTTTTTTACTTTGACAAAGCTTTGACATTTCCCTTACCCCCATTTTTATTTTTCAGAATTGTATTTAAACAATCCCAAAAGGTGATAATCAAAACTTTATATATGTAAACATACCATGATACTAAACAGTATTATGATATAGCTTTACCTTGTTGCTGCATTAATAAAGAATGATAAATCCCCCTGCCTGCAAACAATTGTTCGTGCGATCCTACTTCAGCAATTCTTCCATGGTCTAAAACGATAATTTGATCACAATGTCGAACTGTAGAAAGCCTATGCGCGATCATAATCATCGTTCTTCCGTCTGAAATTTTTGAAAGATTTCTCATAATAATATTTTCAGACTCAAAATCTAAAGCACTGGTTGCTTCATCAAAAATCAATATACGAGGATCTGTAATTAACGCCCGGGCAATTGCAACTCTCTGTCGTTGCCCTCCTGATAATGCCCCGCCTCTTTCCCCAACCATAGTCTGATATTGTTTGGGAAAATCTTCAATAAACTCATTTGCGCCACTTATTTCAGCGACTCTTATAATATCCTCCATACTGGCATTTGGAGCTGCTATAGCGATGTTTTCAGCAATCGTACCATTAAACAAAAAATTATCTTGTAATACAACACCAATTTGTCGCCTTAGCCAAGCTGGTTCTATTTGTGCCATATCAATGCCATCAATTAGAACTCTTCCAGATTCAGGAACATAAAGTCTTTGAATTAATTTAGTTACCGTACTTTTTCCTGAACCTGACCTTCCAACGATCCCAACACTAGTACCTGCCTTTATCTTAAAAGATAATTGATACAAAACTTCTGCCATATCCACGCGATACCGAAAACTCACACGGTCAAATAAAACATCTCCTTTTATTTGCGGTAAAGTTGTACGTGTTGGATTAAAAGCAGGCTCTATCTCCGCATTCAAAATATCACCCAATTTATCAACTGAAACTTTTGTCTGTTGAAAACTTTGCCACATATTAACAATTCTCAAAACTGGCGCAATTACTTGCCCAGACATCATTTGGAATGCAATTAATTCTCCAATTGAAATGTGATCATCCATAACCAAATATGCACCATACCAAAGGATTATTATCGTGAAAATTTGTTGAATAAACGCACCAATATTCCCGGCAAAGTTCGCTAAATTCGTTGTAGCAAAAGAAGTTTTAATAAACTTCGACAACATTTGTTCCCACTTTTGACTTAATTGCTGTTCTACCGCAAGAGATTTTACAGCTTGTATTCCTGTTACCGATTCAATAAGAAAAGCCTGATTTTCTGCATTCGCTTCAAAATTTGCATTTATCCTTTTACGATAAACTGGTGTGACAGCTAAATTTAAAATAATATATATCGGCAATATCAAAAGTACGATGATACTTAAAACTTTACTATACATAAACATTGCTACCACATAGACAATCGTAAAAATAGAATCTAAAACGATCGTCAGCGCTGACCCAGTAATAAACTGCCGAACAGTTTCAAGCTCGCGAACCCTAGTAACAACATCCCCGACTTGCCAAGAGGAAAAATATTTTATCGGCAGTGATGTTATATGTTTAAATAACTTTGTACTCAATATAACATCAACTTTATTTGTCGTATGGGTAAATAGGTACCCTCTTAAACTCGTAATCCATGTTTGAAATAAAGATACAAGAATCATCCCAATAATTAATATATCCAAAGTAGATAAACTTCGATGAACAAGCACTTTATCAATAATCACTTGTGTAAACATCGGGCTTATAAGTCCAAAAAGCTGTAATAAAAATGACATCCCTAAAACTTGCCAAAGAAATTTTTTATATTTTAAAATAACCGGAATAAACCAAGACAAATTAAAACTTTTGTCCTTCTCTTTTTTCTCATACCTTTTAGTAAATAAAACGGTCTCACCATTCCAGATCTCTAAAAACTTTTCTAAAGATATTACAACTGGATGAGTTTGATAGGGATCAATTAATGCGACTTTCCCTTGTTCATGCCGAACAACAATTACCCGATTATTATTGATTAATGTAGCGATTAAAGGTAGCGGCATTAATTCCAGTCTAGATTTGTCAACATTTATTTTTCTTGCTTTAAGCCCAATCTCTTTGCTAGCTCTAAGCAAAGTTAACGTGTCCATCCCGGATCTATCCACTACATATGCACGCTGCAATTGCTCTTCTTGAGCTGAAATGCCGTACATTTTAGCTATAATCACTAGACATCGAAGTGCTGTATCGATTTTATGTATATATAGATCTGAATTCTGTTCTCGTCTAGCTTCCACGCGCTATCTCTCCCTTAACGCTTCACTTTTATATTGTCTAAACGGATCAAGGAAAAATTCTATGATACGTTTTTGTCTAATTTTAATTTCCGCAGTAGAAGTCATCCCCGAACCTAAAGGAACTTCCTGTCCATTAACAACAAAACTATTTTTGTCAAGCTCAAGCATAACTCTATATACCCTACCTTTTTCTTTATCTTCTACCGCATTTGGACTAATCTCTGTAATTTTCGCATCAATTGTACCAAATTTTTGGAAACTAAACGTTTCTACTTTTACCTCCGCGGGCTGACCTACTTGAACAAAGCCAATATCTTTGTTTTGTACCCAAGCTTCAACTTGTAAAACCGCATCCTCTGGAACAATCTCCATTAGTCCTTGCGCCGCTGTAACAACACCACCAATCGTATGTACAGATAATTGACTGACCCTTCCGTCTATTGGAGCCACAATACGAGATAATCGATCTTTTTCTTCTGCTTTTTTTAATTCTTCCTGATAAGACGCTAACTGCTTTTTGTCTTCAACCAACGCTGAAGTTATATCGCGATTACGTTCTGCATTGATACTGTCCAGCTGTTGTTGAGCCTGAACAAGCCCCCATTCTAATTTTGCAATTTCTGATTGTTGTGCATTGATATCTTCACCTAATTCAACACGCTTCGATTGATGATCAAGTAAAATAAATGTAGATATTGCGTTTTCCGTTGCTAATTTTTCCACACGGTCTTCTTTTTCCTTTGCAATATTATACATGTCAATTAACTTTACATATCCTGACCGAGCGGAAGCCAGACTTGCTTCTGCTTGCCTCATATTACTTTGTGCCACTGCCATCTTGGCGTTATACTCCGCTAAACGACTATTATATAAATTTTGTTGGAACAAAATATCTCTCGGCTCTAGCCCTAGATGCTCTTTCACTATAAACGGAGCATTTGCTTGTTCTGCTAACAGCCTTTCAATATCCAAGCTATAGTAAGCAACTTGATGCCGCAAATTATTTACATCTGCTTCTGTAATTGTCGTATCGAGTTCAATAAGCAAATCACCTTTTTTCACAACTTGCCCTTCAACAACATGAATTTCTTTTACGACTCCTTTATCTTCAGCCTGAATCGTTTTCACCTGTCCATTAGGAATAATTTTTCCATTCGCAACAGCTACCTCGTCTACTGATCCAACCATAACCCAAACAAACGTTACAATAATTAATGCAAACAAAGTCCACAAAACTGTTCTCCCCACTGGTGATGGCGGCATTTCTATTACTTCTAATGCGGCAGGTAAAAATTCAATTTCTTCTTCTTTTAACTCTTTTTCATCTTTACTATAAAATTCTTTTATAAATTCTTTTATTTTATTCAACATATTAAACCTCTTGCTGCATGTACAAGTTATAGTACAAACTCATTTTTGTCATTAATTCATCATGTGTTCCATATTCAACAATACTACCCTTATCTACTACGAGAATCATATCGCAATTACGCACGGTAGAGAGTCGGTGGGCAATCATCAGCATCGTTCTTCCAGACGCAATATGATCAATATTTCTCATGATAATATTTTCTGATTCATAATCTAATGCACTTGTGGCTTCATCGAAAATTAAAATTTTAGGATCCATGATAAGCGCTCTGGCAATTGCAATTCTTTGCTGTTGCCCTCCGGATAAATCCGCCCCTCTTTCCCCAACTTTCGTATCATATCCTTCTGAAAGTTCAAGAATAAATTCATGGGCACCAGCTAGCTTTGCCGCAAAAATAACCTCATCTATTGAAGCCCCAGGATTTGCAAAAGCAATATTATCTCTAACACTGCCATTAAATAAGAAATTTTCCTGCAAAACAACTCCAATTTGCCTTCTCAACCAAACAGGATCTATCTCCATTACATCAACTCCATCTATATATACCTTTCCATTCCCTGGTATATATAGTTTCTGTACAAGTTTAGTAATCGTACTTTTTCCCGAACCTGATCTTCCTACAATCCCAACACGCATCCCTGGCATAATTTCGAAATTCATCTCTTTTAGAACCGCCTCACTCTCAGCATCATAAGTAAATGAAACATTTTCAAATCGAATAGCTCCTGTTACGTTTATCGGCTCATGACTATGAAGCCCATTAATTTCGGGCGCAGTATTTAAAATATCTCCTAAACGCTCTACCGCTAGCATTGTTTGTTGACAACTCTGCCACATTCCTGTTAAGCGATGCATCGGATCACTTGCCTGTCTGGCTAACATCTGAAATGCAATCAGCTGCCCAATCGTCATCTCTCCATTCATAACTTTATGTCCTCCAACCAAAAGAATCCCGAAGGTCATGATACTTTGAATGGTTCCGCTTGATGCACTTAAACAAATATTGAATTTCGCACTATCAAAAGTACTTTTAATGTATTTAGCCAATATTTTTTCCCACTGATAGTTGAACTGTGGTTCTACAGCCAATGCCTTCATCGTCTGCACACCTGTAATTGATTCTACTAAAAAAGCATTACTTCTTGCGCCACTTTCCCACATAGTATTTAAGCGTTCTTTATAAATAGGTGTTGCGATTATATTTTGAATAATATATAAAGGTAGCGGAATTAAAGCAATAACTGTTAAAGTAACGCTATAATAAAACATCACTCCAATAAACACAACTGAAAAGAAAGCATCTAAAAACACAGTCATTGACGAATTAGTCAAAAAGTTGCGAATGCTGTTTAACGCGGATACTCTCGTAAGTGTATCCCCTACTCGCCGCACTTCAAAATATCTTAACGGCAATGATGTTAAATGCCGGAATAAGCGCGCGCCTAAAATCATATCCACTTTATTTGAAGTATGCGTTTCAATGTATTTTCTCGCGATTGTCATCATGCATTGAAATATTGCAGAAAATACAAGAGCTAAAGCTAAAACATCTAAAGTTGCAATTCCTTTGTGCAGAATTACTTTATCAATAATCACTTGTGTAAATAAAGGAGTAACCAACCCAAATAACTGTAAGAAAAAAGACGCTATTAGCACTTCAATAAAGTATTTTTTATATTTAACGATTACAGGAATAAACCAAAGCAAATTAAATTTTTTACTTGCTTCTTTTAGACTAAAAGTTTTTTTAATTAAAATACATTCGCCTGTCCATTCCTCTATGAAATCTTCTATTTTGCAAGTTTTAGTCTTCTCTTCCTCCGGTTTATAAATCAACATCACCCGAGTATTACTTTTACCAATTATCAAATAAGAAGAGTTTTTCATCTTCGCTATTAAGGGAATATCCAATTCTGCAATTTCGTCTATTGTCGGTTTAATTATTTTTATTTTCAATTTTGACCTTTTCAATTTATTTTTCAGCGAGTAAATATCTATTTTTCCTTTATCATTTTCTTTTATTTCATCAAATATTTTCTTTTCATATTTAACACCTTCAATTTGCAATACTGTCAAAAAGCATTGAATTAAACTATTTTCTTGTCTTTCTTCCTCATGGTTAGATTTCAACAAAAGTCCATTCATTTATAATACCTCAATAAAATTATACTTTTTATCTTTATCTTTTATTACAATTTTCTCTTACATTTTTATTTTTTAAATTCGTTCCTTTGTAAGAAAATCCTTCCTGAAAATGCTCTTTTTTGTATTTTTATAAAAAAAAATTATATTTTATTGTGTTTTATCACAATATATGAAAAAAGAATAAAAAGTAATAAAAAACGATACGCTTAAAATTTAAACGTATCGTTTTTTATTACTTTTTATTTTGCTTCAAAACTTAAGCAATTGGTTTCACTATGTGTTATTGCATTTTTTCCACCAACCGTTATTCCATCTCGATGACAACAACAATTCTCATTGTACTCACAACTTTCAACTCGACAATTTAAACAAGTACATTCCGAAGAATCATTGCCACAACTGTTTGTCAAAGATGAGTAGGTATCTTGATTTAAATATGATGTACAACAAGTATCTGCATCAGTTTGAGCTTTACTTCCGTCTATTTCAACAAAATTAGCATAACAAGATCCACATTTATTATGTGAACACTTATCTACTGAACATGCTATTTTTCCCATATTAATATCGCTCCTTATTTAAAATATCTATCTAATAAACCCTTAAATGCACAGCCATGGCGCGCTTCATCTTTACACATTTCATGAACAGTATCATGAATTGCATCAAGATTATGCTGTTTCGCTAACGTAGCCAATTGCTTTTTCCCTTCGGCTGCACCATACTCAGCTTCAACTCGCATAGCTAAATTTCGTTTTGTGCTAGCTGAAACAACCTCACCTAAAAGTTCTGCAAATTTCGCTGCATGTTCTGCCTCTTCCCAGGCAATACGTTTGTAAGCTTCTCCAGCTTCAGGGTAGCCTTCTCTATCAGCTTGTCTTGACATTGCCAAATACATCCCAACTTCCGTACACTCTGCTAAAAAATTAGAGCGTAGCCCTTCTACAATTTCTGGCTCTGCATCTCTAGCAATACCAATCCGATGTTCATCCGCCCAACTCATTCCTCCAGTTTTTTCAATAAACTTATCTCTTCCCGCTTTGCAAAGCGGACATTCTGCTGGCGCTGAATCACCTTCATGAACATATCCGCATATCGTACAAACATATTTTTTCATTATTTCCTCCTTATAAAATTAAAGATTTAATCTCAATACTTAGTATTCATCGTTAGTAAAAAAACATACATAAAAACGACTTGACCTTTATAAAACAAGATCAAGTCGTTCTTTATCTTCCGATGTCATTAAGGATATGTTAGAAATTCCATGATTTATCCCTAATTGATTTTTTTTAATATTTTTTTTCGCTCCCCAATGCGCCAATAACAAATCACAAAAAGCTTCTATCCTCGGAACACTCTTTTTCAATTTTGAAAACACAATCCAATATTGCCGTATATTTAAAATAATATTTTCCACTGTACTTCCACTTTGCCGAGCTTCCACTTCAAAAAAGAATATTAACTCATTTAAAACAAGTTTCAAATTTTTTTTTCGCATAACATCACTGGAATGGGTAAACCTTTGTTCATGCATATAGATCTGTCTACCAGATTCCAAAAGCGGTATAAATAATGAAAATGATTTATCTAAACCATAATTTCCTACTGCCATTTTCAATAAACATAAATATGATTTTACTGCTGACTTCATATCACAACTATCATACTCGGATAATTTTAGCAAAAAACATAACACCCTATCACCACATTTTGATGATAAATTCATAATCGCCATCCCAGCGATATTAGGTATTTCCTGAGTCATTCTAGAACTTATTAAACTTGTAATTAATCCTTTTCTATATAAATCCTCATAAAATTCTTGATATACATTTAATAAACACTCATTATTCGTTTTTAATATATAGTAAAACCAATCAATTAATAATTCTTCTATTTGTTTGCTAATATTATAGTGCTCAAAAGTTGTTTCAATATCTAAACAATACTTTTTGCATTCTATAAATAATGCATCATCTCGTTTTCTTATTGCAATAATCCCAATTCTTTTTAACGCCAAAATTGATATTATCCTCGTCCGCTGCTCATGTAAATTAAATTTTGATATACTATAGAAAATACATTCCATAACTTTAGACATCAAATACGTTAAATTTCTTTTTTGCATGATAACGACCAAAATTAATAATTGACGCAAGCATTGATTTGCATTTTTCTCATTAATATGCATTAACAATGTTTTATACGCTGCAAGAAGATATTCCGCAACATCATATTGCTCAAGCTTTACCGCCTTAATAATTAATGCCATAAGCTTTTTAGGTTCACTATTTCGCATTAATTTTTCACCAAAAGATAGTTTCATTAACTCTGATACCTTATAAGCAAACACTTGATTTCCAGTAAGAATAGCAAGGTTGATGAGAAAATATTCTTTTCTCATCAACCCATCGATAACTTTCTCATTTATGCGTTTTTTAGAACTTAATCTGCTTACTTCAAAACATAATATATTATAATATAAATTAAAAAAACGCACTGAAAAACATCGCTGAAAAAGCGCTATAGATAATAATCTCTTCACCAACATTCTCCAGAGCATCTATAATCCCCCTATTATTTAATCACATGCACTTTTAGCATATTTGTTGAACCAATTGTATCATTTAAGCCTGACGCCACCACCAAAACATCACCACTTATAAAATCCCCATATTTCATTGCTTTATCAATTACATTATTAATCAGGGTATCACTGTCATTGTAAGACTCTCTAAGAATTGGATGAACACCCCAATAAAGCTGCATTTTACGAAGCGTTTTTTCTGATGGAGTAACTAAAATAATTGGCATACTTGGACGATATTTAGAAATCAATCTGCCTGTAGATCCACTATTACTAGCAGTTACAATAGCTTTCGCACCTAAGCTTTGTGCTAATCGAACGCTTGCATGTCCCATCGCATTTGTAAGATTACTGTGCTCAACCAATCCCTTTTGTAAAAAAAGCTGATTATATTTTAAAGACTTTTCTGTCTTCTCGGCTATTCTAGCCATCATCTTAACTGCCTCAACTGGATATTTTCCAGATGCAGTTTCCCCACTTAGCATAATCGCATCTGTACCATCCATAATGGCATTGGCAACATCACTTGTTTCAGCCCTTGTTGGACGTGGATTTTCCACCATAGACTCTAACATTTGCGTAGCAGTAATCGCAATCTTGCCAGCCGCATTACATTTTTTTATAATCGTCTTTTGTACTAAAGGTACATCCTCTGCGGGTATTTCTACCCCTAAATCGCCTCTTGCAACCATAATACCATCAGATACTTTTAATATCTCATCCATATTCTTTACGCCTTCAGCATTTTCAATTTTAGCGATAATCCCCATTTCATAATTATTCTCAATTAATAAATTACGAATCGCAAGGACATCTTCCGCACGCTGCACAAAGGACGCTGCAATAAAATCCATTTCATTCTTAATACCAAATAAAATATCAGCCTTATCTTTTTCAGATAAAAACGGTAAATTTACAGATACCCCTGGAACAGCCACTCTTTTTCCTGAGCTAATTGCACCACTATTCATAACTGTAGTAATAATGTCATTACCTTTTATTGCCTCTACACGAAGACTAATTAATCCATCAGATAAAAGAATCATATTTCCAGTTTGAACTTCTTGAGGTAAGAATTTATGATTCACAGAAGCTCTCTCATTCGTACCTTCAACTTCATCCGCTGTAATGATAAATGTACTATTTTTTGTTAAAAAAGTTTTACCACCTTTGAACTTGCCAAGTCTCATTTCTGGTCCTTTTGTATCCAGCAATAATGCAACTGGTTTGCCTACTTTTTGGGAAGCTGCTCTTAATTTAGTAATACGACATAGCTGTTCCTCATGATCTCCATGTGAGAAATTACAACGACCAACATTCATTCCAGCATTTAATAACTGTTCTAAAATGCTATCACCATCAGTTCCTGGCCCCATAGTACAAACAATTTTCGTTTTTTTCATCATTAAAACAACCCCCTTTAATATTTATTCAATTTCAACTTTATCCGCTGGCTAACGAGGTCATCCAACGAAATAAGCGATTCACACAAAATCGAAGATTTTGGTTCTCCGCTTATAATCCCCCTATCCTTTCAGATGGGAATAAAGTTCCCATAAGCCCCTGGATTACTCATCTGCCTAAAGCTTTATCTAAATCAGCCTTGTTTATAAAGTTGAAATTAATGAACAAACCTCTTCATACTGTTATTTTCATTAAATCCATATGAACAACATCAATTTTAAACTTTACTTAATAGCTTGCTGGCAAAGAATCATTTGAGCTTCATCGACTTCTGATTCCAGTACCTGAATTTCATACATTCCATCACCATCTGACGAAGCGCTTGTAGATTTAGCATTAACTAAAATGCCTTCTCCACCCAATAAAGCCTTTAGCGCATCAGCTTGTTTCTTATTTCGCGCAATATATATGGATGTCCACATAACAGTATCCCCCTACAAGAAAATTAGTATAATTAATAAAATAATGAAAATAGCAGAATGCGATACTTATTGCATTCTCCATATGAATGCCTATTCCTGCTAATCCTTTCATAGAAAAAGCAATAATTTTTTTACCATACAAAGATATTGGTTTTCTCTCATAAAAATACAAAAACCTATTGTAAATATCTATATTGCATCACTTATTATAAATGAACTATTTAATTTGTACAGCCCCTTTGCCTAGAATCATTTCAATTTTGTTAATCGCTTCTTCAGTAGGTGCAAACCAAAATTTTTCTTCCGCCTTTATTACCTTTCGACTATCGACCAAATGTAGATAGACCATATTTTTACCGCCATAAGATTCAAAAATTTCTTTTAATTTTGAAAAGATATCTTCCGTCTCTTGCGATTTTCGAATTCGGATTCTTATTACTGGTTCATATTCATCAAAATTCATAATAGAATCTGCCAAAATTTTTGCAGATTCTTCATTTACATTTAAACGTCCACTAACAATAACCGGCGTATCTGGAATTAAAACATTCATTGATTGATAAAAGACTTTTGGAAAGACAACCACTTCTATTTTATTTGTGAAGTCTTCAACTTCAATGAAGCACATCGTCTCTCCCTTTTTAGTACTAATACGTTTTGAATTTACAATTAAGCCTGCAATCTTAACTATTCTCCCATCCATTTTCTCCGTTTCAGTCAAAGATTCTATAGTCATGAATTGTTGCATTCTCTCCCTATATTTATCAAGCGGATGCCCTGTAATATAGAAACCTGTAATTTCTTTTTCCAACGCTAAAATTTGCTCTTTTGGCATTTCTTCAATATTCGGTAAAGCAACATCTTCGACTTCACTCATTTCTTCTTCACCAAATAACCCAATTTGCCCGCTCGCTGCATCCCGTTGCCTGCTTCCAGCTGCTTCTACCGCTTTATCAAGAACCGCAAGTAATTGCGACCTCTTTGCTCCTTGCGAATCAAACGCACCACATTTGATTAAACTTTCAATTACTCGTTTATTTACAACTCGCATATCTACACGCGTACAAAAATCAACCAGCGACGTAAATCTATCCTCTTTTTCTCGCGCTTTAATTATACTTTCGATTGCATTTTCCCCAACATTTTTTACAGCTGCCATCCCAAATCGAATCGCTTCTCTATCAACGCTAAAAGAAGCTTTGCTAGCGTTAATATCCGGCGGTAAAACCTGAATTCCTTGATGACGACAATATTCAATATAATATCCAACTTTATCACTCGTCCCCATGACACTCGATAACATTGCTGCCATAAATTCATTAGGATAATGCGCTTTCAGATATGCTGTCTGATAAGCAACCATCGCATATGCAGCACTATGAGACTTATTAAATCCATAATCCGCAAAATGTGCCATTAAATCAAAAATCTCAATTGCTAAAGCTTCGTCAATTCCGTTGCTGCGCGCACCATTTAAAAAATTCTCGCGTTGAGCCGCCAAAATTGAATGTTTCTTCTTTCCCATTGCACGTCTCAACAAATCTGCCTGCCCTAGTGTAAAACCTGCTAATACTTGCACAATCTGCATAACTTGTTCCTGATATAAAATCACACCGAAAGTTTCTTTTAATATCGGTTCTAGTAATGGATGTAAATATTTCACTTCTTTTCGTCCATGCCGCCCGTTGATAAAATCCGTAACCATCCCACTTCCTAATGGCCCCGGACGATATAATGCAACTAACGGAATGATATCGGCAAAACCATTTGGTTTCAATTCTTTAACTAAGGTAGTCATCCCTGATGATTCCATTTGAAACACACCAACAGTATCTCCATTTGATAACATTTGTGCAGTTTTTTCATCTTCTAAATCAATTGCATCTATGTCAACTTTAATGCCTCGATTTTCCTTAATTAATACGAGAGCATCACTAATCACGGTTAAAGTCCTAAGCCCCAGAAAGTCCATTTTAAGCAAGCCTAGTTCTTCAACTCTGTCCTTATCGTATTGCGTAACAGCAAACCCATCAGCAGAAACTTGAATAGGAACATAATCCGTCAATGGATCTCTTGCAATTACAACACCTGCAGCATGCGTAGATGCATGTCTTGGCAATCCCTCTACATCACGAGCAAAATCTACTAATTTCGTTACTGCTATTTCCTCCTGATAAGCATTTTGCAACTCAGGATTGCTTTTTAAAGCTTTGTCAATCGTCATATTCAATTCCGCAGGAATCATTTTTGCAATCCGATCTACTTCACTATAAGTCATGTTAAGCGCCCTGCCTACATCACGAATTGCTCCTTTTGCAGCCATTGTACCAAAAGTAATAATCTGCGCAACACGCTCAGAACCATAACGCTCAACAACATATTCTATAACTTTTTCCCTTTTTACATAACAAAAATCAATATCAATATCCGGCATAGTAACACGATCCGGATTTAAAAATCTTTCAAAAAGCAAATCATATTTAAGTGGATCAATATTTGTAATACCTAATAAATAAGCAACAATACTGCCTGCTGCCGAACCTCGACCTGGACCAACTGCTATATCATGATTTTTCGCATAATTAATAAAATCCCATACAATAAGAAAATAGCTATCGTATCCCATTTTTTGAATCACAGATAATTCATAATCTAATCTTTCAGTTTCAAGTTTCGTCACTGTTACATAACGATCGTTTAATCGCTCTTTACATAGTTTTCTTAAATATGATTCATCAGTCATTCCATCGGGCACAGGAAATACCGGCAAATGTAATTGCCCAAAAACAAAATCAACTTGACAACGCTCAGCAATTTTCACCGTGTTTTCAATTGCCCCGCGATATGCACCAAATAGTTTTTCCATTTCTTCTGGGGATTTAAGATAGAAATTATCATTAGGAAACCGCATGCGGTTTTCCTCATCTACCGTTTTTCCCATTTGGATGCATAACAAAACATCATGAAATTCACTATCATTGCGATTTGTATAATGCGAGTCATTCGTTGCCACTAATCCCAAATCATATTTTTCTGCTAACTTTACTAACTCTACATTAGCTTTCTTTTCTTCCGGCATTCCATGATTTTGAATTTCAATAAAAAAATTATCTTTACCAAAAATATCAATGTATTCCTGAACTAAAACATCCGCACGCTCCGGATTATCACGAATAATTGCTGCCGGAATTTCACCAGCAATACAAGCACTTAAACAAATAATTCCTTCATGATATTTTCTTAGTAACTCTTTATCAACACGAGGTTTATAGTAAAACCCTTCACTGTACGCCAACGATACTAACTCAATTAAATTTTTATAACCTTGTTGGTTTTCCGCCAATAAAATCAAATGATAATAGCTTTCGCCATCAACTGCCATTTTATCAAATCGCGACTTAGGCGCAACATAAACTTCACACCCGATAATCGGTTTTACACCTTTGGCCTTAGCAGCTTTATAAAAATCAATAACTCCGTACATTGAACCATGATCTGTAATTGCAATTGCCGGCATATTTAATTCTTTTGCTCGATCAATCAATTGGTGAATACGACTTGCACCATCTAGCAGACTATACTCCGTATGTACGTGCAAATGAACAAATTGATTATTTTCCTGATTCATAACTTAAAAGCCTTTCAAAAAATTGATAATAAGTATAAAAATTCGACAATTAACCCTGTTTCCCTCTTCTAATTATATAAACAGCTTACAAAATTTTATATTTAATTAAATTTTTCAGCAAAATTGCAGGTTTTTTCTCACTTTATGTTGAAGGTTAGAAGGTTAGATTTATCTGAAGAGGTGTTTATATTTGTTTCATATAGGTATTTTACAATTAACCCAAAATCTCGATGATGCCGTCAAGGGATTTAAGCAAGGCTTGCATAATGCAAAAATCGAAGCTGCATTTCATTATATGAATGCCGATGGAAATGTCGAAGAATTATCCAAATTAGCCCGTGCTTTAGCAGATTTAAAAGTAGATTTAATTTTTGCTTGTTCTACTCCTGCAGCGAAAGCAGCAAAAGAACTCTCTGAAAATATTCCTGTTATTTTTACACCCGTTTTTGATCCAATGAGCGTAAAGTTAGTTTCCAACATAGAAAAACCTGGGGGTAAAGTTACAGGTATGTCTGGGATGGTAAATGCAGTAGCCAAGGTAGACTTTATTCAATTACTCTTACCCAATATACAACATATAGCTATGCTATATCACGAAAAAGACGAAAACTCCTGTATCGAAGCATCCAACTTTAGAAAAGCTGTCGAAAATAAAATAAAGCTTAGCAATATCATCATTCAATGTCAAGAAGATTTATCCTTACTCGAAGAAAATTTGCCGCATGATATTGATGCGCTATTTTTACCCATTGGAAAGATTGTTGAAGAAAACTTTGCCAGCATTGTTTATTATACGGACAGTAGAAACATTCCGATCATTGCCTCTCATGCACCAAATGTATCTGCTGGTGCTTTGGGTGCATTAGTTGCAAATCATGCTTCATTAGGTGAAGACTGTGCAAAGCAGGCCTACAAGATTCTTATTGAAAAAAAATCACCAGCAGAAATTCCTGTTGGCATAACAACAGCACCAGAAATTTTACTCAATGCTTTTGTTGCAGATAATTTAGAGATTTCACTACCCTCTACATTAACAGAAAAAGCAAAAGAAATTTTCCAATAACTTTTACACATTCAAGGAGAGAAATCTATGTTACTATCAAAGAAGTCCGTTGAATTACTAGCACCTGCTGGTACTTGGGAAGTATTAGAAGCTGCAATCGCAGCTGGTGCAGATGCTGTATATTTAGGCGGTAAACGATTCAATATGCGCATGCACCGCACAGACACTAATTTTGATGATGAAATGTTAAAAAAAGCGATTGAATACGCACATGCGCATAATGTTCGTTTATATATTACAGTGAATAATTTAATCAGCGATCGTGAAATCGAGCCAATGCGTGACTATTTGAAATTTTTACAAACAATTCAACCTGACGCATTGCTTGTACAAGATTTAGCAGTTATGGAACTTGTCAGAGAATTAAAAATCACCATTCCACTCCATACTTCAGTTATGATGAATACGCACAACGAACATGCAATAAACAAATTAAAAGAATATGGAATCACTCGTATCGTAGTTGGTCGAGAAATGACCCTTTCACAATTAAGCCTATTTAAGGAACGCACCGGAATTGAAGTAGAATATTTTATGCACGGCGACATGTGCATTTCACAAAGTGGTCAATGCTTTCACTCTGGAATTTTATTTGGACAAAGTTCGAATCGCGGCCGTTGCTTAAAACCATGCCGTTGGGGCTATAAATTAATTGATGAAGAAACCGGTGAAATTCTTGATGAAAATGGACCGGGCGCATATAAACTAGCTTTAAAAGATATGTGTATGTACCGTCACCTTCCAGAATTAATTCAAGCTGGAGTGCATTCCTTTAAAATCGAAGGTCGAATGAGAACAGCAGCTTTTGTCGAAAGAATTGTGAAAACATATCGTAAAGCAATCGATCGCTATTTAGCAGATCCCGCTGGATATGCTATCGACGAAAACGATTGGAATGATTTATACGAAAATCGGTCTCGTGATTTTTCCACCTGTTTTGCCCTTGGTAAACCGGATGCTTCAGCCATTGGATTTAGTGGCAAACGTGAACCGCGCTTCTTTAGCCAAGCAGTAAAAGAAGCCGACATTCATTCACCGGTTACAATAAAGCCGACGGATTTTGAAATAAAATTACCGCAAAACTATGCTCCAGAATTATCCGTCCGTGTGGCAGATTTAGCATCTGTACAGGAAGCCGCGGAAAATGGAGCAAATCGAATTTATATCGGTGGAGAAGCCTTTCTTCCCCATAAACCGTGGAGCCTTAAAGATATTAAAGCAGCAATGGATATCGGAGGAAAGTACAAGGTAAAAATTATTGTTACTACACCAAGAGCTACAATGGAACGCGAATGCGGTGAATTAGAACAGCTCTTCACACAATTAAATGAAATTCGTCCAGATGGAATTATGGTAAGCAACATGGGCACTCTCAACATGGCGACACAGCTTACGACTTTACCTGTACAAACAGATTTTTCGTTTAATACATTTAATCATTTAAGTGCAAAATTATTGAAAGATAACGGTTCCACGATGGGAACGATCTCATTGGAAGCAACGTATGCACAAATTAAAGAACTACTCTTCTCTAGCAAATTACCGTTAGAATTGATTGTTCACGGCCCTACAGAAGCAATGATTCTCGACCATAATTTACCGCATATGATTCTCGGCTATGACATGAATACACGACCAGAGCTATTTAATAAACATTATGCTCTGCTGGATAGTGCTAACGAAGTACATCCTATCCGCATTGATCAACACGAACGCAATCATGTTTTATTTGCCAAAGATTTATGCTTAATTAAATTCTTAGCAAAATTATTAGGTGCAGCTTCTTATCGTATTGAAGGACAACATTATGATGCTAAATTGGTAGGTCAACTAACTAAAATTTATCGTCAAGAATTAGATAAAATGTTAAATAGTCCTATGCAATATGAATTCGATCCTAATTTATTAACTCAACTTTCTACAATCAGTCCGCGCGAACTCGGTATCGGTGCTTTCCGCTATCGCGTATCACGTTAATAAAAGGAGGCTATCTTTTGACAAAATATATTGGCCCTGAAGCTATTATTGAAAAAAAACAAGCTTATATTATGCCTTGTTTAAATCATTTTTACGAAAAGCCAATGCAAATTGTACGTGGATCTATGCAATATCTCTATGACAGTACCGGAAAACAATATCTCGACTGTTTTGCCGGCGTTTCCGTGATTAACTGCGGCCATTGCAATAGCGAAATTACCGATAAAATTTGTGAACAAGTAAAAACACTACAGCATGTTTGTAATATCTATCTTACTGAAAATTTTGCAAATCTCGCCGAAGCGTTAGCAAAAATTACACCAGGTGATTTACAAAAAGCTTTTTTCTGTTCCACCGGCACAGAAGCAAATGAGGGCGCTGCCCTGCTTGCTTCTATTTATACAAAAAATAGTGAATTTATCAGTTTACGCAATGGATTACACGGACGGACAAAATTAACGATGAGCATGACGGGAATTAGCATGTGGCGTACCGATCCAAATCCAGTTGGTGGAATTCATTTTGCACCTAACCCATATTGCTACCGCTGTCCATTAGGAAAAAAATATCCTGACTGCGATTTTGCTTGTGCAAACGCAATTGAAGACGTAATCAGAACGAATACCTCTGGCAATGTTGCCGCATTTATCGCAGAACCAATTCAAGGCAATGCCGGAATTATTACACCACCTCAAGGATACTTTAAACGCGTAAAAGAAATCTTAGATCAATATAACATCTTAATGATTATCGACGAAGTACAAACAGGTTTTGCTCGTACAGGTAAAATGTTTGCCATTGAAAATTTCGATGTGGTTCCAGATATTATGACCGTTGCTAAAGCACTTGGAAACGGAACACCGATTAGTGCTTTTATCGCTTCGGCTAAAATCGCTAATACTTATACACGTCCTGGCGCTTCTACTTTAGGTGGTAATCCTGTATCTTCTACAGCAGCATTAGCAACTTTAGAGTATATTCAAAAGCATGATTTATTAACAAAAGCTAAACTACGTGGTAAACAATTAAAGAATGGATTAAAGAAATTACAAGAGAAGCACGCTATGATTGGAGATATCCGCGGTATCGGTTTAATGGTAGGTGCGGAATTCATCCATTCGGACAAATCACCGAACAGCCAAGCGGTTGATATCATTTTAGAAACAATGAAAGATAGAGGCTTCATTATTGGTAAAAATGGTGTTGACCGTAATGTACTCGCCTTCCAACCACCTTTAATTATTACTGAAGAAAACATTAACAATATGCTAAATCAATTAGATGATGTATTAAACACGCTAAAAAAATAAAAACAAAGCTAGTCCCCATATTTAAAATAATATGGGGCTATCTTTATTTAATTGTAAAACAACATAATAACTTTTATAACTAGGATATAATAATTAAACATTTTATAAATTGAATAGAGGTGTCTTCTTTGATAAAAATCGCATTAGGACAATTCGAAATTAAGCCCGGACATCCCGATTTAAACACAAACCGAATGCTTGAAATGATTCAATCAGCCAAGGAGTCTAAAGCAGATTTAATCGTTTTTCCTGAAATGGCAATTCCAGGCTATCTTATTGGTGATACTTGGGAACAAAATGCTTTTTTACGCGATTGTGAATATTACGGTAAAAAGATAATTGCAGCATCTGATACGATTGCAATTATGTTCGGTAATATCGCCGTGGATTGGACAAAAAAAAATACTGATGGCAGAGTAAGAAAATATAATGCATTCTTCACTGCATATAAAAAGAATTTAATACAATCTCCAGCTTCCCCTTACCCATTTATCATAAAAACTCTCCAACCAAATTATCGTGCTTTCGATGAAGAACGTCATTTTTTTAGTTTGCCAAAACTAGCTGATGAACTAAAAACGGATATCGCTGATTTAACTAGCCCGATCGATCTATGCTTAAATGAGCAAACGCTTAGAATTGGCTGCCTGCTTTGTGAAGATGCTTGGAGCGACGACTATACCTTCACACCACTTGCATTGATTAATAAAAACCACGACGTAGATTTATTTATCAATATCTCAAATTCCCCTTATACGCTCGGAAAAAATAATAAACGCAATCGAGTTTTTTCCTCACATGCTAAATCAAACAACGCTCCCTTTATTTATGTAAACAATATCGGCATTCAAAATAACGGAAAAACAATTTATACTTTTGATGGTTCTAGCACCGTTTATGATGCGAACGGAAAAATCATCGCCATGAACGAGCCCTACACAAATCAACTGAACATCGTAGGAATCCCCTTAGAAGGTGAACCTTCACTCCCAGCGATAAAAGTAAATGAAGATACTGATATTGCAAATATCTATACCGCTCTACGTTATGGCATTAAAAATTTTTTGCAGGACATCCACATGGAAAAGGTCGTTATCGGCATCTCTGGCGGTATAGACTCAGCCGTTGCAGCAGCACTTTACGCTTCCATACTTCCGCCTGAAAATGTTTTACTCGTTAATATGCCAAGCATCTATAATTCCAATACAACCAAAGATTTAGCGCAAGACTTAGCCAAAAATCTAAAATGTCTTTATACGATTATGCCGATTCAAGATTCCGTTGATACAACAGTCAATCAAATAAAAACAACACCAATTCAAAACTTAAGTAACAATACTACCTTTTATTTAGACGTTTCCTCTTTCGTAACGGAGAATATTCAAGCCCGTGATCGTTCTGCACGTGTACTTGCAGGTATTGCGGCAAGCTTTGGCGGCGGTTTTACCTGCAATGCAAATAAAAGTGAGACTACCGTTGGGTACTCAACACTTTATGGTGACCAATCAGGCTTTCTTGCTGCATTAGCAGACTTATGGAAATTTCAAATTTACGACCTTGCATATTATTTAAATCAAGTTATTTATAAGCGCGAAGTTATTCCACAGGAAACAATCGACATTGTTCCAAGCGCAGAGTTATCCAGCAATCAATGTGTGGATGAAGGAAAGGGCGATCCAATTAAATATCCATACCATGATTATTTATTTCGAGCTTTCTGTGAACATTGGAATCGAGCAACGCCTGAAGATATTCTTACATGGTATAAAGAAGATCTCTTAGAAGAAAAACTCAGCTGCGAAAAAGGATTAATCCAAAAATATTTTTCTACCAACAAAGAATTTATTGATGATTTAGAACGCTGGTGGAATTTGTACTCTGGCATCGCAGTTGCTAAACGTATTCAAGCGCCACCAATTTTAGCAATCAGCCGTCGTGCTTATGGATTCGATCATCGAGAAGCACAAAATGGAGCCTATTATACCGCACAATATAGAGCCTTAAAAAAGGAATTATTGAAATAATAATAAAAAATACCGCTCTTTTTTTAAAGATGCGGTATTTTTTAATTTATATAAAGAATAAAGTATAATACTAAATCCTTAGGAGGATAAAAATCTATATGGAAGATGATTTTTTCTCTTTAAATAGCAATGAACTACTAAGTCTAAGCATATTGCTTACAGTAGTGTTTTCTAATCAATTAAATGCGAATCAATTAAACATCCTCGGTAATTTTCTTTGTAGTCTAGGCCAAAATATTTTAGTTATCCAAGCAGTCATCGGCGCTAACCCTAATCCAAATGCAATCTATACGATTTGTTCTTCAGATCAAACAAGTACAACAAATGAAAATAACTCTAATTCAGTAGATACCGCTACGCAGCTTTCTGAATTAGAGTCAAAAATTAATACATTAACAGAAAAAATGACTACACTTGAGTCAACCTTTAAAAAAACTTAAAATCGACCAAACAATAACACCAATCCCAATCCCTACTAAAGCTACCGGAAGTGCTATAAACAGCAAAAATGATAATATTCCTGCGATAATAAGAAAAATCAATAACCGCGAAGTCCAACTAGACGTTCTAAAATTAACATTTTTTACAAAAATATGATGTTGTCCATCCATAGCATCATTAAATGAATAAGATTGGTTGCCTTCTTCATTTGATTCACTCTCAATAGTAACTCCATCATATTTTATTTTTTCTTCATTCGTTAAAACACGTACACTATTTTGAATTTCATTACCGCAATATGGACATTTATCAACTGCTTCATCGATTTCTTGATTACAATTTATACATTTCATATGCGCTCCTCCTTAAAAAACATAAAGCGAAAGGATAAATCCTTCCTCCGTTAAGTAACGCGAATCGAATTCTTGTAATTCTAATGTTTCAATTATATCATGCATTTGTTGATTTAATTCGCTATCTAGCAAATTTAGTTCACGTTTAAAAAAATCACTATTGATATGATGAATTCCATTCATTTCTATAAAAATAAGAAATATTGCACTTGCAATTAACTCCGATTTATCCTGGACTTTCTTTCTCAGACTGGAGTAATCACACCACATCTTTAAAAGCAACTTCATATCATATATAGATAATTGATATTTTTTCGCCATAATCTGCAATAAAACTGTAACATTAAAATCTGGATCATCAATAATTGTATTCTGCTCAAAATGCACATTTAATCTTTCCGGCTGCACGACGTTTAGCTTTGCTAAATTAACTAAAATATCAATTGTATGTCTTACTAAAATAGCATGACGCTTAAAAAAATCTGCTATACCTGCAAGCGGATCTTGAGCTTTATATAATTCACATTGATGTAAGATTTCTTCCTTAATTCGTTTACGCAAAATCTTACTAACCGGAATACTACTAATATAATTTAACATTACGATACCATTCACATAGATATGACCATAAAATAGCATCTTTTTATAATCTCCAATTCCGTAATCTGGCATTGGTAATTTTATAATTTCATCTGTAAATAGATCTACACATTCTACCATCGAATTATTCAAAATACGCTTAATATAAAAAACAGTAAATTTTGCTTGTAACAAATCAGAAATGACATGCTTTTCATCATGTGTCAGTTCAGTTTGTTTCATTTTATAAAAATGCGCTAATGGTTTACTATCCGTTTCTATCAAGTGATAGTCAAATAAAAAATAATCCCAAAACCCTAACCAAAACTCTTCACCATCATCCTCAGGGATAGCATTGAATGGACCTGAATATAAACTTAATGCTCGATTGAAATCTGCAATGAACTTCTCCCCTTTAAAATAACGTCCAATATCAGATAGCAAGCGTTCTAATAATAAATTTAGCTTATCAGCGATATCCTCTAACAATAAATCTGACTCCTGAAAATTTTCATCAAAAATTGTTGTTCCCATAGTCATCTCATTTGGTAAAGATAAAGATTCAACAGATGAAAATTTCTGTTCAGCATTATGCAATCCATCTAAACTTAAAAGTACATTCTTTTTAATTAAATATGCATAAAAATCTTTTAAGACAATAAAAATATCTTTTAAAGCTTGCTCCTCATCATTATCCTTTTTTACATCATCAATAATCCACAATAATAAATTTTGATAATCATCTTCTACTATTTTATCTAAGTCTACAAACTCTTCATATGTAACATAACGAAGAAAAGCCTGCAAAACTATCCATACTTCTTCTAATTCACCATGGCCTAAGCCCTGCCATGCTCTTTGGCGAAGATATCCATCAACAAGAGAACGGGTAATAATCGGATAGTAATCAGACAATTCCCGATAAAAATCTTGAATCTTCTCATATACGTTCTTCATTAAAATTAATAATCTCCTCTTTCTTTCCTGCATTATTCATTATATCATTTAAATAAAGAATCGACCACTATCTAAATATGCAAAAAAGCGGGAGATCATCTCCCGCTTAAAATCAAAATAAAAAAACACCATAATGGTGCCGAGGACCGGAATCGAACCGGTACGGATATTTCTATCCGCGGGATTTTAAGTCCCGTGCGTCTGCCAGTTCCGCCACCCCGGCATAATATATAATTTTGGAGGCGACACCCAGATTTGAACTGGGGAATAAAGGTTTTGCAGACCTCTGCCTTACCACTTGGCTATGTCGCCTTACTATGGAGCGGAAAACGAGATTCGAACTCGCGACCCTCGCCTTGGCAAGGCGATGCTCTACCACTGAGCTATTTCCGCATATAAAACTTACTTCTGAAAATCATGGTGCCTTAGGACGGAATCGAACCGCCGACACGAGGATTTTCAGTCCTCTGCTCTACCGACTGAGCTACCAAGGCAAATGGCGACCCGAAGGGGACTTGAACCCCTGACCTCCGCCGTGACAGGGCGGCATTCTAACCAACTAAACTACCGGGCCGTTATCAGTGACATCATTTATTATATCATTTAACAACATTAATGTCAACTTATTTTTCAATCCATCGCATATACCTCAGCGACAATTAATATTATATGTATTTTACATCATATTGTCAATACTTTTTTTTAAATTAATCCAGCCTTTTTATATAAATCATAAAAATGATGCGTCGGTCCTACGCCCTTTCCTAATGAAAATCCATGTTTTATTGCAATCGTAACATATTCCTTTGCCACACGAACAGCATCCTTTATCTCTAGCCCTTTTGCTAATCCAGCTGCAATTGCAGATGAAAAGGTACATCCCGTACCATGTGTGTGAATCGTTCGAATTCTTTTATTCGGAAAAACCATCATCTCTTTCCCATCATATAATAAATCACATGCATCACCTTCTAAGTGCCCACCTTTCACTACAACATATGCTGCTCCCATCTCATTTAATACAAGCGCAGCTTTTTTCATTGATTTCATATCTATTACATCAAACCCTACTAGCGCACTTGCCTCATGTAAATTTGGCGTAACAATTAATGCTTTTGGAATAAGACATCTTTTTAATGTATCTACCGCCTCTGGTTTTAATAAATAGCTGCCACTCTTTGAAATCATTACTGTGTCTAATACAATATTCTTCGCATGATTTCTCTCTAAACTCTCTGCAACAGTTTCAATAATCATACTGCTAGATAACATCCCTATTTTAACTGCATTAACTGCAATATCTGTATATACTGCATCAATTTGAGCACTAATAATCATCGAATCCATCTCTCGAATCTCAGTTACACCACAAGTATTTTGCGCTGTAATTGCAGTAATTGCACTCATTCCAAATACGCCTAAAGCCGAAAATGTTTTTAAATCTGCTTGAATTCCAGCACCACCACTTGAATCAGATCCCGCTATTGTTAACGCTGTTTTCATCATTATCTCCTGCCTTTTATATTCGTGACCGAATTTCTTTTAATCTTTCAATTAAATGTGCATCTAATTTTTCTTCTAAATCAACTAATTCTCGCGCATCAAAAGTATATGTCATTTCTGGAATTTGATTAATTCTTGCATCTCCAAAAAATTCATCTCGAAAAATATTGTAATAAATAATAAAATTACTTTCTTTTTCGAAATCGCAATAGTCAAAAATAATATAAGAGCCATTAATACATCGAACAGGTTCTGATGGATTAATAAATAAAGTAAACCCTTCTATTATTCTAGGTAATTTTTCTATATATTTCCATGTTAATATTTTTTTATCAATCACAATACTATCTAAATTATTTACATCAAAAATTGCAATACTCTTTAATGAATTTTCAAAACGAGTTTTCAACAATTCTTCAAAATCTTCTAATTTAGAAGTAATAAAATCAATATTACAAAACTCAGTTAAACCAATTTTAGTTTTAACCTTATATTCTTTTGTCTCTTCATGATAATAAACACTCATTTTTCTACGCCTTTTAGCGTCTTCATAAGTAAAAATATAATACGCATCCCCTATGGTGTCCATATCATATTTTAATTGAAACCCAAATAACTCCTTTGGAAGCTGCTTTATATATTCCCATTCTTTTACTTGTTCAATAATTTGCTCCACAAAAATTCCTCAAATCTTTTAAAGTAATCCTTGATGGTAGAGGGTTACTCTACCTGAACTCGGTCGCCCTTATCCATGGATAAGTCATTAAATTCAATCATTAAAAAACAAAGTTTTGTTTTCATCTATTTTATACTATATCACAAAAAAAAGAGACTGCATATGCAGTCTCTTTTTTTGCTTTTATTATCTTGCGCGAAATGTTTTACAGTTTGTTTCTGCTGAGCAACCACAGCTTTTTTTATCCGTACATACTTCAATAGAGCTTGCTTGGCAGGAATCACCTGATCCATAATATTGACAATTGCTAACTATACATTTAACATCTTTAGCCATATCTAATCACCTCCTAACAAGATTAGTATGATTAAAAATTTTTATTTTATTCGACGACAAAAATCACAACCCAAAAATGGAAGGATTTTCTGTTTTTTAGACGAATAGAATATTATATCTTGATAAACAGATAATAATAAACTTTATTATAGGAGTGATATATAATGAATTTAAAAGAAATTAAAGGAATTGCAAAAAAATTTGGTATAGCACCTCGATCAATGAAAAAAGCTGAACTTATTCAAGCAATTCAAAAAGCTGAAAATAATATTCCTTGTTTTGGAACTGCAAATGGAAATTGTGATCAGGATAAATGCCTTTGGCGTAGTGATTGCCTAAAATAATTTATTTTAAAATAACAAAAACCGCATTAAGCGGTTTTCTTTTTTATTGTGCCTCTTTTATAAACGCACCCAATATTCCATTTACAAATTTAGGTGATGAATCTGTACCAAATCTCTTTGCAAGCTCAACAGCTTCATTAATAACAATATTAGCCGCTAATTTTTCTTCGCTAAAGCCAAGTTCATATAAAGCAATACGAACAATATTCCGATCCACACTTGGCATACGATTTACTTTCCATTCTGTAGAATGTTTAGAAATCAATTCATCAATTTTACCCAAATGATCTTTTGTTCCACAGACAAGGATTTTTGCATATTCTCTCGCGCTATCGCTCATATTTTTTTTCTCATTCAGTGCAGATTCTAATGCTTCTACGCTTTCCATTTCATTAAAATCTAATTGAAATAGCGCTTGTAATGCTACTTCTCTTGCATTTCTACGACTCATAAAAATTCCATCCTTTAATCATATATTACGAAATTAAACCTATTTTAACAAAAAACTTCTCTATAAATCATTAAATAAAATTCATTTATCTAATAACTAATCTTCTTTAAGATTCTCATCTTCTACAAGCGAGAGTTAGTACTAACTAAATTCCTAGATAAGTACAACTAAAATTCAGAAAAACTATATTGAATTTAGCCTTACTTTATTTTCATTAAGAATTAAATTTAGTATATGCCTCATTAGTATCTCTTAAATCCCGAAGGAATAATCTTATTAACAATCTCCATTAAATCATCTTTATCATCTACGCGTTTTCCAATAAAAAAACCTATTAATACACATAAAATAATAAACAAAGTTTTTAAAAAACCTACATATAAAATAAGCGCTCCCATAAAGAATCCAACAATTGACCCTATCGTCTTTCCTGAATTTTTCTCTTTTAGTTTTTCTATCAGCGAATTTATATAGCCTTTAAACTCCATGACTACCACCTCTATTAAATTAAACAACTCTAGGTTTCGAAGCCACTGTATTAGATATATCCTCAATACAAACCTCTACATCCATAACATCAATTCCCACAATTTGCTGCATTCGTTCCTTGACAAGTTGCGTAATTTTATTTGTTAGCTCCGGAATAATTTGATCCGGCCCCACAACAATTTTTAACTTAAGATTTAATCGACTTGATTCATTCGTATTTTTAGAAGGCTTGTCCGCATATACTAAAACTTGAATATCTCGCACGCCATTTATCGCTTGAATACTTTTTGTTAATAAGTTTTTTATCGCTGCAACAGTAACATTCACTTGACCTAACTCAGTAACAACAACAATAGCATTGAAATTTTTATTTGAATGTGCTGACTTACAGCTCACCAATAACAATCTTAAAGCAATTATTGCTATCAAAAGCGCTACTACTCCAGTTTCCCATTGTGAATATAAATAAATTAAATTATTCTGTAAAAAATCATCAGAAAACAGGTGTAGAGATACAATCGCTACACCCGTACTTAGAGTAAATATCGTTAAACTAAAAATTAGAAGAAAAAATCGATCTAGTATCTTCATGAAAATCCCATCTCTTCCTTAACGAACTCTTGTGTCTTCAACCTTATTATCTTCTGGAAATCCGACCCCTTGTACATGAACATTTACTTCGACTACATTAAGCCCAGTCATATTTTCAATTGCTTTTTTTACATTTTCTTGAACAGTCAACGCAACATCTGGAATACGTACACCATATTCAACAATAATATATAAATCAACGGCAGCCTCACGTTCTCCAACTTCTACCTTGACACCTTTAGCAAAATTTTTTTTACCTAAAATCTCAGCAATTCCGCCTGCAAGCCCACCGCTCATCGCAGATATTCCATCCACTTCCGTTGCCGCTAGCCCAGCAATAATACTAACTACTTCATCCGCAATACGAATTGTACCACCTGTATTTACATTCGTTTCAACTACTTTATCCATAACAAAACCTCCCGCCATCCATATCTAAATCTATACTACCTAACTAAATTATAACAAAAAAATATTATAGTTACAATTAGGGCTTAGCTTTTTCTTATTCTTTTACACTGATTGTTATATTTTCTTTTTTTATATTGCCGATTCTACTCACTATATCAGCCACTTGCATTACTTCGTTTTGTGATAAATTGCTCCCCCTAACTAAAATGCTAGCTGAACTATCCCGACAAAAAACTAATGCATCAGAAAAACCTTTTGCCCTAATTAAACTTTCCATTTCATTTTCCCGCTCTTTTTCCTGTAGAATTTTCAAGATATTTGCCTGCGCATTTTTCCGAATTTCTTCAGTTTGACCGTTTTTAATTGATTCCCTAAGAACATCTGACTGTTCACTACGCATTTTATCCCGCTCTAGTCGGTATTCCATAAAAAAATCCACATTATTTAAAGGTTCTTCCTCTATTTTGCTAACCACTTGAACTGCATTTGATGAATCGGCTTTTGCATTTTTCATATACTCAATATTTCTAATTATATAGAGAATTCCCAATAAAATAAAGAAGCATACAATTATTATATAATTTTTATGTTTTTTTAACTCAATAATCATCCACTAAAACCTCACTTTTGCTTTGGTAATACAGTAATTTTATAGCTTGCAATCCCAAGTCCCGTAGCAACGGCTTTTGTTAAATCAGCTTTTATATTAGAATTTACCGCTCCATCAGCTACTACCATTACGCCTTTTATTTCCGGCTTAACTTCTCTTATTACAATCGCTTTATCCATTCCATTTTCTTTACTCATTAAAATTTGGTTACTCTCTTTAGATTCTGTTGTCGTTCTAATTCCGCCCGAAGTATCCTTTTCTTCAGTTGTTTTTGTTTCTTTCGTTATATTTTGTGCAGTTTCTTTAGATGATCCCCCTTCTAAAGTAACACTAACAGCAACATTTCCAGCCCCTTTAACCTTTGACAACAACTGTACAATTTTATTTTCTATTATTTGCTCTTCATTTATTGGTGTGGATTGATTAATTACAGAGGTCTTTAGATTTGTATTTTCTTTTTCCTCCAGATTTGTTTGTCCATTTAAAACATTACCTAAAATTAATAACAAAATACCAATAACCCCAACCCAAACAACGCGCATATTGAATATATTTCCTTTTAATATAGGCATAAAATACTGCTCATTTATATTTCTCCATTTACTTAAAATCCCGCTCATCTAATTTCTCCTTACATAACCTGTATTTTAATAATTTCTAAAGGAATCTGATAAAGTTCAGATACCGTATGCAAAACTTTTTTTTCAGTTTTTTCATCTAGTTTTCCTATTTCATTATTTTCTTGCATTCGAATATGAATTGGTTTTATATTCAACCCTTTTCCTTGCTGCTGAATCATAATTTCAACACTTTCGACTTTTCCCTGCTTAACATTTTTATCTGCATGTACAATTACATCTACATTTTGAATGCCTTCTAAAGATTTTATTGTAGACTTTATCTGACGAGCTAATTCCTTTTCATAAATTTTAATATACATGTGCTCATCTTGCCTTATTTCATATTTAGCTGAGAAATTATCCTGTTTAAACACAGGAATATCCTGTCCTGACTCAATATCTTCAAATAAATTAACAATAGGATTCAAAATAGCCATCATGATTAACAAACCAACAATTACACGCAAAAATTTTTGCATTTGACTGCTCGGTAAAAGCATCTCTAAAAAAGTAGCAAATACAACAAGAAAAATTAAATTTTTTGCCCATTCAGAAATTGCTTGTATCATTACTACCACCTACCTTTATCCGATAATGCTGAAATTAGAGTAAAATATCTTTGAAGCAATTTGTATTGTTTCAAAATAAAGTTTTGTAAAATCACTCTACTTATCTAAGCATTACAGCCATGCTTCCTATTCCAACAATCATTGTAATCGCTAAAAAAAACATAAGAACTACTGTTAACAAAGCTCCCGCTGCCAATAATAAATGGTTGCCTATCGACATTAAGCATTTTGCCATTCGCTCGTCCCCCATTGGCTGAATTAAAGCTCCTGTAACTTTTATAATCAACACCAAAGAAAACATTTTTATCATTGGCAATAAACAAATCATTATAATTACAATTACCCCAAAAATTCCTATAGAGTTTTTGATGAGCAATGCCGCCCCCATAGCTAATTCAACTGTATCAGCAAAAACCTTACCAACCACAGGGATAAACGATGCTGTTGCAAATTTTGCAGTACGTAAAGTCAATCCATCTGCGACACCCCCTGTCACGCCTTGAATAGTTATAATTCCAATAAACACAACCATCATAAACCCTAAACAAACCATACTACTTTGTTTTAGCAGCGATGTAAGATTACTTAATTTATATTTATCAGCAATATAATTTGTACATTCTAAACCTGCACTAATCATAAGAAGCGGAAAAACTACCGTTTTTACTAGATTACTAATCATACCTACTACAATAACCATCAATGGAGAAAATAGCGAAGCAGAAGTTAACGCTCCTACTCCCGCAAGTAACGTGATCATCAAAGGTAATATAGCTTCCATAAAAGTAACCATACTGTCTATTGTTTTCGCGGCAATTTGCAATGCATGATAAAATGCCGTTAACGCAATAACGGATAAAAATACAAAACACACACTATACGCCAACATTGCAATAGATGAATTTTCAAAAGAATTTTGCAAATTTCTAAGCAATGTACAAAGTACAGCTAGAAAAAGTAATTTTCCCATAATTTCTGCATTCGTTACTATTTCATGAAAAATTTTTCGCATGATATCATTGCCGATACCTGTAAAATCAAGATCAAGCCCTTTTTCTGCAATTTTCTTAATTGTCGCTATATCCAATGAGGGCACCGTCACTGTTAAATCTTTATTTATATCATCTATAAAATGATTTACTGCATCCGTAGATAATGTTGAAAAAACTTCAGCCTCTATTTCATCGCGATTTACTACTTCTTCAGCATATACGTTCGTTGTAAAAAGAAAAAAATAAAGAATTATGGTAAAAAATTTTTTCATTTTATCACCCTATGGTATTAGTTTTACAATAGTATCTAAAACTAAAGCAATAATTGGAACTGCCATGACCATTACAAATACTTTTCCTGCAAACTCAATTTTACTTGCAACCGCTCCTTCTCCTGCATCACGACAAACTTGTGCACCAAACTCAGTGATGTAAGCAATTCCAATAATCTTTAAAAGAGTATTTAAGTATAGCGAGCTAATTTGTGCCTTTTCCGCTAGGTCGCGAAACAATGTTAAAACTACATCGATTTTGCTTAATACTAATAGAAAAATTATTGCAGCTAGTGCCAAACTTAATTGAACAGCCATTTCCGGTCTATCCCTGCGAATAACGAGAATTAATAATGTAACAATAAATCCTAAACCAATAATTTGCACTATTCCCATAGCTACACCTCTTATAAGAGCTTAAAAACATCTTGCACTGTGTGAAATAAACGCCCCAAGAGTTCAACAACCCAAAGTAAAACTAAAGTAAATCCAGCCAATGTGCATAAGTGTGCCATATCTTCTTTCCCTGCTTGTTTTAATGCAGTATGGAATACAGATACTAAAATCCCAACGCCTGCAATCTTAAATAATAAATCTAATCCCATCCTCACCCCTCCAAGGCTCCTAAATCAACATTAGAATAATTAATAAGCCGCTGCATAACCCTAGATATCGATACATTTTACAATTTGCATCACAATTTCTAGCAGCTTCACCGGCTAAGAAATCAAGTCTTTTTTCAATCATTGTCAAATACTTTTCTTGTTCAATTCTATCCATAATTCCCAACTGACTAGCAAAAAGAATCAGAACTTCTTTATCCTCTTGATTCAATGCCAATTTTTTTTCATAAATAGAAAGTGTTTGTATAATTGCACCCTTAGGTGTAAGCGTGTAATCCTCTTGCAATCTTTTAGAAAAATCCGAAAAAAAATCTGCCGTTATTCCTTCTATCCCTTTACTACAATCCGCAATCCCCTCAGATAAAGGAACTGCTCCGTAAGTCATATATCCTTTCAACGATACAATACAACTTAAAATTTGCCGTATGTGCCTTGCTCTATTTTGACATTGTTTTGCTAAATATAACCCAAAATATGTACACGAAAATAAAATAAAAATACTGCCAGCAATTTTAAACCACATAAAATCACCAACCTTTATATTGAAAATATCGCCGCTTCAGTTTTTGCATCAATAATTTCCTTTACCGTTCCAATGGATGGTTTATTCGTCAAAATTATATAACGTTCAAAATAACGTTGCCGAATTAAATCTGAAATATAAGGCCTATTCGCTATATCAGATATAGAACTTCCATGCACTGTAGATATTACACTTACCCCTGCATGTAGTGCTTCTTCTAATGCAACGACATCCTCTTTTCTTCCCAATTCATCTGTAACAATTACAGCAGGTGCCATGGTTCTAATTAACATTAAGATACCCTCTGCCTTTGGGCATCCATCTAAAATATCAGTTCGCATCCCTATATCCATACACGGTACTCCATCTCTTACAGCTGCTAATTCGCTCCTTTCATCAACTACCCCAACTTGTACACCTTTAAAAAAAGAACATCCATTACTAAAATTTCTTATTAAGTCTCGCAATAAAGTAGTTTTCCCCGCCCGTGGCGGTGCAACGATTAAAGTATTTAAAACATGGCTTTCTTTTATTAAATATGGGATTATTGGCCGTGCACAATGAATCACACTTTTGGCAATTCTAAAATTTAATGAACTAATATTTTTTAAAGCTTTAATATGTCCATGATCCATAATTGCTTTTCCTACAAATCCAACTCTATGACCACCCTCAATTGTAATAAATCCCAATTTCAATTCCTCTTCTAACGCATAAATGGAATTTTTACTTATCATTTGCATAATTTTTTGTAAGTCCGAACATTTACAAATATAGCTGTTACCATTTGTCTTTAACACCAACTCCATTGCCGGTACAATCAACAAAACCGGTTGATTAACCCTAAATCTAATCTCAATTACATCTTCTAATATGCATTTATCTACTAACATTAATAGTTCTATTAAATTCTTAGGCAAATAACGATGTATAATCTCTGTAAAAAACATAAAGTCTCCTCTAGTCTTATATCATCTTTCTACTATAAATATGCAAATACTAAAAAAAATAGTACAACTATTAAAAGAGGGCATGAAAAATATTTCATGCCCTCTTTTAAAACAATATTTTATTTTATAAAACAACTACTTTATTATAATCCAGGATGATGAGAACCGTAATGATGATCATAATCATCTTCGTCATGAACTTCTGAATAGTCGCAATCAATCATTGTGTCATAAACAACACCGCCACAATGCGGGCAGGTAACTTCAATATCTTCTTTTGCATCAAGTATATCAGCCTCAAAAGACACATCTTCATGACATACCGGACATTGCATTTCTATAAGATCATCTTCACAAATACAGTTTGAATCATACACTTCATCTTCTAAATCGTTCAAATCTTCATCTAATGTTTCTACATAGCTTTCTAAATCTTGTTGTTGTAAATAAATATCCTCAACATCTTCTGCCATATCATTAAGAACATCAATAATATTTAATAATACTTTTCCTTCTGGTGTATGTTCATCTACATTTAAACCTTTTGTTAATCCATGTAAATAAGCAACACGTTCTTTAATTCCAGCCATATCAAAACCTCCTTTTAGCACATATAACGGATTCTAATTGTATTATGCTTAAAAAAACAGGTTCTATGCTAAAAACAAAAAAGCTGTCATAAAAATTATTTTATGACAGCTTTTTAATTCTGAAAAGCATCGCTTATGCTCTTTCGATATAATTTCCTGTACGAGTATCAATACGTAATACATCACCTTGATTGATAAATAAAGGAACACGAACAGAATAACCAGTTTCAAGTTTTGCCATTTTTGTTGCACCTGTTGCTGTATCACCACGTACACCAGGATCACATTCTACTACTTCCAACTCAACAGAATTTGGTAAATCGACGCCAATAATACTACCTTTAAAAGTTTGTAAACTAATGTCCATATTTTCTTTTAAAAATTTTAAAGCATCGCCAAGTTGCTCTTTTGTAAGTTCTGTTTGATCGTAAGTTTCATTATCCATAAATGTATACATACCATCATTTTCATACAAAAATTGCATTGCACGATTTTCAAGATGCGCTTTAGGCAATTTTTCATTTGGGTTAAACGTACGTTCAACGACTGCACCAGTTTTAACATTTTTAATTTTAGTTCTTACAAACGCAGCACCTTTACCAGGTTTTACATGTTGGAAATCAACAATTTGCCATACAGCATTATCAATTTCAAGAGTTAAACCTGTTCTAAAATCACTACTAGATATCATTACTTAAGCCCTCCACATCCCATATTATGGGTTTATTATAATTCTATTAAGTGTTTACTACTTTTGGTTAAAACTTCACAACCATTTGCAGTAACCACAACAGTATCTTCAATTCGCACTCCACCCCAATTAGGTAAGTACACTCCCGGTTCAACGGTAACTACCATATTTTCACGTAACTTACCACACTTGCTTAATGGTGATAACCGTGGAAATTCATGAATTGCAAGCCCAACGCCATGTCCTAATCCATGTCCAAAGAATTTACCATAACCAGCATTAATGATAATTTGTCTTACCTCATTATCTATTTCTTTACCTGTTTTATGGATACTAATCGCCGCTTCACCAGCTAAATGTGCATCTAAAACAAGTTGATAAATATCTTTTTGCTTTGCCGTTGCCTTACCTACACAAACAGTTCTTGTTATATCAGAATGATATCCATTGAAAACAGCGCCAAAATCCATTGTTACAAAATCACCATCTTCAATTTTCTTTTCTGATGCAACACCATGAGGTAAACTACTTCGTATTCCAGAAGCAACAATTGTGTCAAAAGCTGGCTTTTGCGACCCTAATTTGCGCATATAATTTTCTAATTCAACAGCAACTTCCAGTTCTGATATGCCCGGTTTAATAAAAGATAAAATATATTCAAAAGCTTTATCACTAATTTCTACAGCCTTTTTTAAGTCATCTATTTCTAATTTATCCTTTACTGATCGCAAGGCATCAAGCTCAACCGGTTTTAATTGAATATCATGTGTTACTTTAGCTAATTGGGCAA
This sequence comes from Selenobaculum gibii, assembly GCF_030273445.1. NCBI lineage: Bacteria > Bacillati > Bacillota > Negativicutes > Selenomonadales > Sporomusaceae > Anaerosinus > Anaerosinus gibii. The sequence goes on along the minus strand of NZ_CP120678.1, from coordinate 1,078,620 downwards.
ATTCATTATAAGTAAAAAAATCACCTTCGAAACCAATCTTAGCAAAACCATTTCTTTGTATAACTTCAGCTAGTATTTCTATAATACTCTGCTTATGTTCAATAATTTTAAAACAAGTTGCTTGTTTAGTTGCTTGTTTAGTTGCTTGTTCAACATAACGAAAGTCAGTAATTAAATCTGACGTTTTGGCACTAATTAGCAATATTCCAGAAGTTCCTGTAAATCCACTAAAATATCTTCTATTCTCTGGTTTATTAATAACGATTGCATCTAAATTTTCTTTAAACAGAAAATCTCTTAAATTACTTAAACGAGCATTCATTCGCCCGCCTCCCTATACATAATTCGGCAAGCAGCTTCTAATGCAACAAAATAGCTGTCACTGCCAAATCCACAAATTTGTCCAACAACAACAGGAGCTATAACGGAATGATGTCGAAACTCTTCTCGCTTATGAATATTAGATAAGTGAACCTCAATCGCTGGGACACGAATTGCAGCTAAAGCATCACGCAAAGCGATACTATAATGGGTAAATGCCGCAGCATTAATAATAATGCAATTATAATCACCATCTGCGGCTTGAATTTTATCTACTAAAACACCTTCATAATTGCTTTGTACAGATTCAAACAAGATTCCCAACTCACTACATTTTTTTCTTAACCCTTCATTAATATCATCTAAAGTTGTAGAACCATAAATATGTGGTTCACGTTTGCCTAATAAATTTAGATTAGGTCCATGCAAAACTAAAATTTTCTTCAATTGCATCACTGCCTTATACGAAATATAGCTTTATTATTTTATCATAAAATAGATATATTGACTAGAAAATATTTGGTTAATCAAATATTTTCACTTATTAGTATTTTCTTTTTTTAACAAAATTATTTTCTCTATATCCCAAGAATCATACCTTATAAAAGCAAACAATAAGAGATGCTATAGCTGTCTGAGTTAATACGACAACCTTAGCATCTCTTAACACCTTAAATTTAAGAAGCAAAATATAGATAGATTTATCTTCTTTGTAACCAGCTTGGTAATTCTGGCATCTCTAATTTAGGTTGTTGAATTTTCTTTCCTTCAGCGGCTGGACTAGTACTTACCGTTGCCTTTTGTGGAACGATTTCATCAAATCCAGTAGCAATAACAGTAACACGAACCTCATCTTCTAGAGATTCATCAATAGATGAACCAAAGATAATATTCGCTTCTTCATGTGCAGCATCTTGAATAATTTGCGATGCTTCATTTACTTCAAATAAAGTTAAATTTGGGCCACCACAAATATTATATAATACACCTCTTGCACCTTGGATTGAGGTTTCGAGTAATGGGCTATTAATTGCCGCTTGTGCAGCAGAAACAGCAGCATTTTCGCCTTTACCAACACCGATTCCCATAAGCGCAGAACCAGCATTATTCATAACAGAATTTATATCAGCAAAATCAAGGTTAATTAAACCTGGCACAGCAATTAAATCAGAAATACCTTGAACACCTTGACGCAAAACGTCATCTGCAATTGAAAAGGCATCCATCATTGATGTTTTTTTATCAATAACTTGCAATAAACGATCATTCGGAATTGTAATAATCGTATCTACTTTTTCTTTTAAATTTGCAGTCCCCATTTCAGCTTGTTTAAGACGTCTCCGACCTTCAAACGAAAATGGTTTTGTTACTACACCAACAGTTAAAGCGCCTAATTCTCTAGCACATTCAGCGACAACAGGAGCCGCTCCCGTTCCTGTTCCGCCTCCCATACCAGCTGTGACAAATACCATATCTGCACCCTTTAAAGCCTGCATAATCTCTTCGCGACTTTCTTGCGCCGCCTTTTCACCAATTTCTGGATTTGCCCCTGCTCCTAACCCTTTTGTTAGTTTTTCACCGATTTGAATTCTTTGTGGCGCCATTGCATGAAGCAATGCTTGTGCATCTGTATTTACTGCTATAAATTCAACACCCTGTAGGCCTGAAGAAATCATGCGATTTACAGCATTATTTCCACCACCACCAACACCGATTACTTTAATTTTGGCAAACTGATTTAGATCGTTATCTAACTCAATCACTGCACGTTCCTCCTCATCCAAGTAGACATTATAAATACAACATAATTTTCTATTCCTTCTCCGAAAACAAGGTCTTTTATTAAACAGTTTGTACTAAATCACCTAGTATAAACCATCATAAATATACCTTAAAATAAAACTTTCGTACATTTAAAATAGAACAAAACTACACTACAATACTTAAAATTCAACACAATTTCCTGATTCCCTTTATCTGTTATAAAAATTTTTTAAAAATTTTATTATTAGGATAAAAGTCTTAGAAAACCGATCATTTCTTTAAAAAATAACGTCTAATAATTGCCAAGTTTTGAAATATGCGTAATCCAAATGCCAGCATTGCCACATAATAAAGATCTATCCCTAATCTATCTCCGATATAAACTAAAACTGCAGCCATTAATGCATTAGTAAAAAATCCTGTAATAAACACCGTATTATCAAATTTTTCTTCCGCAGCTGCTCTAAGCCCACCAAACACTGAATCCAACGATGCCAACAATGCAACTGAAAATAATTTCGCATATTCCTGAGGAATTGTAATTTGAGATAACGTCCCAATAATAATCCCAATAATAAGTCCAACAATAGGTAACGTCATTTTACTTTTCCTCCTTTACCGGTTGCGCATAAGAAAAATGATATGTGCCTTTATATGCAGGAACATGAATATTTTCCTCTGGTTTAATATTTACTTGAATTCCCCAAAATTGTAAAGTTTCCACTACACCTCCGCGCATTTTTAAGGAATTTTCTAAATTTTTCTTATCTCCAATCGCACGAATTTCATAAGGAGGTGAGTATCTTGTATTATTCACTGATAAAGTAGGCCCGGCACAACGTATCTCAGAACTAGAAATTAAACGCTGCTCATTAATCGAAATTACCTCTGCACCAGCAGCCCATAATTCATTAATAACCTTTAAAATATCATCATCATGAATTAAATATAAGTTCGGATTTTCACCTGTTTTCGTTTGTCTCTTACTATCATCAATTGTAACTACAACCCCTGGTCCATCAACTGCAAGTAATCCAGCTCCCATTTTTAAGCTCTCTATTTCACCCGATTGAACTTCTTTACTCGAACTTCTTTTTAAGCTTTCAACTTCTTCTAAAAGTAAATCTCTTTCCTTTTCTGCTTGCAAAAGTCTCTGCGATAAATCTTCTATTCTTTGAAAAGGAACCGTTGAGCGGATATCTTGCGTTGTTCTAAATTGAACAGCCAGCATCAGTCCTAAAACCACACAAACCAACGCAATTGCCGCCTGCCCCTGTCTTATTGGCAACATTTTACTCCTCCTTAACTATTGTTTGAATTTTATAAATGGCGAAGCAAAAGTTAAATCAATATATTCTATTGCTAAATTCGTTTGCTTTAATTCTTGCAGAAATTCTTCAGTAACTTTTGCTTTTTCTTCTACCCTATCCATACTCCCAATACGCACTTGAACTGCATTATTCGTATAAGCTACAATTTGTTGATTATTTGCTAAATTGATTTCCGAAATTTGATTTAACGTTGCCTCATTTAACATTGCCAAATATACCAAAGTCTGTTTTATATCAGGTTGCTCTACTGAGTCTCCAACGTATAATCCACTTAAACTAATCCCTGTAAGCATTGGGATGTGAATCGTTTTTAAATTTTTATATGCAGTTAACACAATTCCATGTTTGTCCACTTCTACAAAACCATACTCACATGCAATACAAGCAATTGGCATTCTCTCTGTAACATTAATTTGAATCGTACTCGGAAACTTTCTTGTAACATCAACATCTGCAATTCTTAAATCTTTTTTTAGTTTCAATTGAATTTCTGTTGTATTCAATCGAAAAATATTTAAGTTTTCTGGTATACCTGCAATCTTATAAATTTCATCTTGTTCAATATACTTATTTCCTTCAACAATAACACTTCCAACCGTAAACATCTCCGATGTAATAAAGGAAAAGCATGTAACACTAAAAATAAAAATAAATAATAACGTTAAAAATAATTGTTTCGTTTTTCCTTGCTTTGCCACGGAATCAGTATTCAAACGAGATGTCTCCATTTTATCACCTCGATTCTTAATAAAATAAAACTTGATTCAGATGGAGTTAAAACTCTACCTAAAATTCAGTCACATTCATCCACAAATTACCGCTCTTTAAGTTTCACTTATAACAAATAGAATTCTATAAGCCTAACACCGAAACAAGTAATTTTATTAAATCTTTGTTTCGTAAAATGAGCAAATAAATTTAATAACTTAAATTATACAATAACTTAAAACTATAGATAAAGCAACTTATAAAACCATCTTAATTTTAAGATTGGGCTCAACTCTAAAAGTTGAGCCCAAAAATTATTTTGTTGCCATCAATAATAATTTTTCACATAATTCTTCAAAAGAAATACCAATAGCTTTCGCCGCTTTTGGGACAAGACTTGTTTCAGTCATTCCAGGAACTGTATTGACTTCCAACACATATGGAACATTATCAGCCCCTAACATAACATCTATTCTGGCAATTCCTTTACATCCCAATAGCTTAAAGGTTTTTAATGACATTGCCTGAATTTTTTTTGTTAAGTTATCATCAATCTTAGCTGGAACAATATAATCTGTTGCCCCTTTTGTATACTTAGACCGATAATCATATTTTCCCGAATGAGGTACAATTTCAATAATTGGCAGCGCACTCTTCTCCTTATCACCCCATACAGCAACAGTTAATTCTCTGCCTTGAATAAACTCTTCAACAAGAATATGTTCACTATATTTAAAGGAGTCTTCTATTGCTCTCTTTAACTCATCTACATTTTCTACAATGCTCACACCAATACTAGAACCTTGTGTAGATGCCTTAATTACTACAGGCAAAGAATATTCTTGAATAATTTCTTTTGTAATATTCTCTGATAAATCAGATCTTTCATACACGGTAAAACGTGGAGTGGATACATTCCCTGCTACAAATAAGCGTTTAGAAACCACTTTATCCATTGCTAATGCATTTGCCAAAACCCCTGATCCTGTATAAGGAATTCCCAAGAGCTCTAAAGCCCCTTGTAAATATCCGTCTTCACCATATTTACCATGAATTGCATTAAATACAATATCACACTTGCACTCTTTTAACTGATCAAATAAACGAGTCGGTTCAATTTCTAATCCTACAGCATTATATTTTTTATTTTTTAATGCTTGAAGAATAGCCTTTCCTGTATTTAATGAAACTTCGCGTTCAGCCGAAGGTCCACCCATCAGTACAACAATTTTTTTCTCCTTCATTCATCCAAATCTCCCTTTAGTCTTTTGCCCTAATAATTAAAGCACCTAGACTTTGCAAATTTATTTCAAAATTTTCATATCCTCGATCAATATGCTTAATATTTTCTATTGTAGAAGTTCCTTCTGCACCTAAGGCGGCTAAAACTAAAGCCCCACCTGCTCTTAAATCCATAGCTTCAACCGTTGCGCCTTTTAAGGTATTTACACCCCGAACCACAGCACTACGTCCTTCAACTAAAATTTTTGCGCCCATACGAGCTAGCTGATCTACGTGTCGAAATCTATTTTCGAAAATAGTTTCGGTAATAACACTCGTACCCTCTGCTTTGCATAGTAAAGCCATCATCGGCGCTTGCAAATCAGTTGGAAACCCAGGGAATGGTAATGTTTTTATATCTATACCACATATTTTTTCTGCTTTAATTCTAATAAAGTCATTTCCTAATGAAATTCTAGCACCTAGCTCCGCCAATTTGTCAATCAAAGCAAATAAATGTTCAACTGTGATATTTTCAATCACTACATTACCATTTGTTATTGCACCAGCCAGCAAAAAAGTCCCAGCCTGAATTCTATCGGGCATAATTGTATACTCAACTGGATTTAATCTTTTGACACCATCAATGTAAATGGTATCATTACCGGCTCCATGAATTTCAGCACCCATTTTAATTAAAAAATTTGTTAAATCAACAATTTCAGGTTCTCGAGCTGCATTGTGAATAATCGTTCTTCCTTCTGCCAAAACTGCAGCAAGAATAGCATTCTCCGTGGCCCCAACACTGGGGAAATCAAAGACAATTTTCTCACCAACCAAGTGAGATGCACTTAATGTAATCACTCCATGGTTCTCATCTACAAAAGCGCCAAGTCTTTCTAATGCTTTTATATGCAAATCAATTGGCCGATGTCCTATTGCACATCCACCTGGATAAAATATTGATGCCGTTCGGAAACGCCCCATAAGCGCTCCCATTAAAAAAATAGAAGCACGCATTTCTCGCATCAAATTTTCAGGTATATCTGTTTTATTTATCCCTTTTGCATCTATAAACAGCGTATTATTTTGATAAATAATTTCAGCTCCTAAATATTCCAAAATCCTCTTCATTAACATTATATCACTTAAATTAGGAACATCATGAATAACACTAGTACCCGCACATAATATACTAGCCGCCATAATTGGTAAGGCTGCATTTTTTGCTCCACCAATTCTAATATGACCATTTAATTGTACTTTACCTTCGTTGACGATAAACTTCTCCATCGCCGCTACCTCCTAGAAAAGTACAACCACCCTATATCCGCTGGCTAACAAGGTCTAACCCCACCTCTTTAGGCAGAAGTAAAGAAACCCTATAAGACCTTGGATTATTCGTCTACCTTCAAGGGAGTTAGAACTGCCTTTGAATCAGACTTGTTTATGTAATTTTCATTACTTTTCTGAACTTAATAAGTCTACTAGTTCCTCACCCGTACGGTAAATGTCCCCGGCGCCCATGCTCATAACTAAATCGCCAGGCTTTACTACAGCCTCTAAATATCCTGCAATATCTTCACGATTTGCAATATATACTGCTTCTTTACCAGTTTGCTTTTCAACCTCTTCCTTTATTACTTCACCATTAATCCCCGGAATAGGTTCTTCACCAGCTGAATAAATATCAGTTAAAACTAATAAATCTGCTGCTTCAAAACAAGAACCATATTCCTTACGTAAAAATTTAGTCCTTGTGTAACGATGAGGTTGAAATGCACAGATTAATCGATTGGGATTTGTTTGCCTTGCAGCATTTAATGTCGTGCTTATTTCTGTTGGATGATGGGCATAATCATCAACAATCCATACATCTTTTACTCTGCCTTTCGTTTGGAAGCGTCGTTTAGCTCCATTAAAGCAACGAAGTCCTGCTGCAATTTCTTCAACGGACAAGCCAATTTGATCCCCTAATGCAATCACAGCTAAAGCATTTGCGATATTATGCTTTCCTGGGATGTTGAGCATAATCGTTCCCATCTTTTCTTCATGATAATAAACATCAAAAGATGTACCCGCACCATTTGTACGAATATTTTTTGCAATATAATCCGCAGGATAATTTATGCCGTAAGACACAAATTTCCGTTCAAGATTCTGTGCAATATCACGAATATGCGCATTATCGAAACAAAGAATAGCTAAACCACTTTCCTTAGGAAGATTATTTAAAAATTGCTTAAATGTTTTTAATATATTCTCCATACTTCCATAAAAGTCCATGTGGTCATTTTCAATATTTGTTACAATCGCTATCTGGGGCGATAATTTCAAAAATGAACCATCACTTTCATCAGCTTCAGCTACTAAATATTCACTTTCACCAAGTTTTGCATTACTGCCAAAATAATCAACTTCTCCACCAATAATAATCGTCGGGCTTTTTCCCGTATGATCCAACATAACTGATGCCATAGATGTCGTTGTCGTTTTTCCATGCGCACCAGCAACAGCAATTCCTTTTGCATGATTCATTAAAAAAGCTACAATATCAGAACGATGAAAAACTTTAATTCCTGCCTCTTTTGCCGCAACGACTTCTGAATTTTCTGCAGAAATCGCAGTAGAAACAACAATCGCATCTTTTCCTTTAATATTTTCTTTTCGATGCCCCTTATAAATAAATGCACCTAATACTCTTAATTTTTCAACGATTTCAGACTCATTTAAGTCCGAACCGGAAACTTCATAACCTTTTTCTAATAAAATTTTTGCAATTGCACTCATGCCGGCACCACCAATACCGACAAAATGAATTTTTTTCATTGTCTTTAACAACAACCGTTCTCCCCTTTCTTGTGCGTCAACTTCTTTTATCTATTCGTGCTCTATTTTATGCGAACATAACGAAATCTGTTACGCTTTAGGAAGCATCTGAATGGCAATATCAGCAATATCACTTGCTGCATTGGGTTTACCTAATGCCTTACTAGCTTTCGCCATAAAAGAAAGTTTCCCTTCTTCTTGTAACAAATTATTAATGATATCAATCAATTTTTTTCCTGTAAGCTCTTTGTCAAGGATCATTATTCCCGCACCAGCCTTCTGCATCGCTAGTGCATTATGTTCTTGATGGTTTTCAGCCGCATATGGGTATGGAATCAAGATAGCTGGAATTCCTCTGGCAGTTAATTCCGCAAGTCCAATTGCCCCAGCTCTAAAAATTGCTAAATCAGTAGCAGCTATTGCATCTGGCATATTATACAAATAAGGTTTTATGATAATATTGCCGACTTTTTCAATATCTATACTTTTTCGTCTAAGCTTTGCGATAATTCCATTATACTCATCTTTTCCTGTAACGTGTAATAACTGAATCTCTTTATTTCCTGCAAAATGAGCATGAACATCAATCATTGCATTATTTATGCTCCTTGCACCACGGCTCCCTCCAGAAATTAAAATAGTCTTTTTATTTACATCTAACGCAAAATTTTCAATTCCATTTTCTCTACTTGCCGTTAAAACTTCTTTTCTTACTGGATTTCCAGTAAAAACTACTTTATCGGAATGAAAATACTTCTGTGAATCTGCATATCCAACCGCAATATGTCGAACGAATTTTGCTAAAATTTTATTTGTAATCCCGGGAATGACATTTTGTTCTTGAATCATCGTTGGAATTCCCATTAAGCTTGCTGCCAATAATATTGGTCCGCAGACATATCCACCCGTTCCAATCACAATATCAGGATTAAACTCCTTAATAATTTTTTTTGATTCCCAAATACTATGTATTGATTTACATAAAACCTTAATATTCTCCGTAGTAATCTTTCTTGCAAACCCCTTTACATGAATTGTTTTAAAAGCAATCTTTTCTTTCGGCACAATATCTGCTTCTAAGCCAAATTCCGTTCCTACATATAAAACTTCACAATCTTTCACTTTTTCCTTTATCATTCTAATCAAAGTAATAGCGGGGTAGATGTGTCCACCTGTCCCGCCACCCGAAACTATCATTCTCATTTCTTATAAACACTCCTTACAGAATGTAAATCACACTCATTTCAAATTCACGTGTCGTGAGATGTTAAGCAATATCCCAACACCAGCTAAAGTAAAAATCAAAGCAGATCCGCCAAAGCTTAAAAAGGGTAATGGAATACCCGTAACTGGCATTGAAGCCGTCACAACTGCTATATTCATTAATGCCTGCACCAAAATCATTGTTGTTAAGCCTGCACTTAATATACTTCCATAAATATCAGGTGCCAGCATTGCCGTTTTTAATCCTCGCCAAGCAAACAAAAAAAATAAAATTAATACTAAAACAGTCCCAATTAAGCCTAGTTCTTCTCCTAGTATAGAGAAAATAAAATCAGTATGTGGCTCTGGTAAATATAAAAATTTTTCACGACTGCGTCCCAATCCTACACCAAACAATCCGCCTGACCCTATCGCATATAAAGATTGAATAATATGATACCCCGTATCTAGAGGATCTGCCCAAGGATTACTAAAAGCAAATAACCGTTTTAGACGATACGGCTCTAGTAAAACCGCAGCAGCAATCCCAATTAAGCCTACAGCACCTAAAGAAAATAAATGCTTAAGCTTAGCCCCAGTAACAAAAAGCAGGACAAAAACTGTTCCAGCAATTGATAACGCGGTACCTAAATCCGGTTCCTTAAGTATCAAGCCAAAAATAACCATTAAAACTGCCAATTGAGGCACAACCGTTTTTTTAAAATTGGTTATCATTGGCCGCATTTTCGCTAAATAGTATGCACTAAATAGCACCATACTTAATTTTGCAATCTCTGATGGTTGAATATAAATTGATCCAAACCCAAGCCATCGCCTAGCACCATTTACCACTTTGCCCATGCCAGGAATGAGTACCATGATCAATAAAATAATTGTTGCAATCAAAATTGGTTTAGAAAACTTCTGCCAAACATGATAGTCCACGTTCATTGTAAAAAACATTGCTAAAATTCCAAGGCCTGCCCAAATCAACTGTCTTTTCAGAAAATAACAACTATCATCAAAATTAACATTTGCTGAAACTGCACTCGCACTGTATACCATAATAATACCTAATCCAAGCAAACACAATACAGTGTAAAAGATTATATAATCTGGAGAACCTCTTTTAGCAATCAAATGAACGACCTCCTATTTTAAATTACATACGAGACGTTTAAATACTCTACCGCGTTCTTCAAATCCATCATACATATCAAAACTGGCACAAGCTGGAGATAACAAAACTACTTGTGGTGGTTTAGCCAAACGATATGCTGCCATAACAGCATCTTCCATGGAATATCCACTTTCATGGATATTATCAATTCCGTTTTCAATCGCAACTTTCTTAAAACGAGCGGCTGCAGCTCCAACTAGAATTAATGCATCTACTTTTTGCTTTATCAACTGCATAAATTCAGTCAAATCTGTATTCTTATCATGCCCGCCAGCAATTAAAATAATGTGTCCAGCAAAAGATTCTAACGCTTTTATCGCTGATTCCGGATTAGTCGCTTTAGAGTCATTGTAGTATTGTACTCCATCAATTGTACAAATTGGTTCAATTCGATGTTCTACTCCTGGAAAACTACTAAGAACTCTTATCATATCTACTGGTTTAACACCTGCCAAAAATGCAATCGCAACTGCGGCCAATGCATTTTCGACATTATGCCCGCCTTTAATTTTCAATGCATCAATAGAACAAATTTCATACTTTACGCCATTCCAAACAACAACCAATTGCTGATTCTCAACAAATGCACCCTCAGCTAATTGGGTTAAACGACTAAAAAACATTACCTTCCCTTTTGCACGTTTTGCCATAGATTGAACTTTTTCATCATCAAAATTTAACACTAAATAATCATTTATATCTTGATTCGAAAAAATAGATTCTTTCACGTTTTGATAATTTTCAATGGATCCATGTCGTGCTAAATGGTCCGGTGTCAAATTTAGAATTGCCGCAACTTTAGGTTTAAATTTGGAAATACCTTCTAACTGATAACTAGAAATTTCCGCAACTACAACATCTTCTTTCCCTACACTAGCAGCTTGCGCAGATAAAGCCATTCCGATATTGCCACCAACTGCGACTTTATGACCTAACAATCCCATAAGCTCCCCTAAAAGTGCAGTGGTTGTTGTCTTGCCATTCGTTCCCGTAATCGCATAGATTGGTGCTTTACTCAAACGATACGCAACTTCTATCTCACTCATCACTTCAATATTTCTCATCTTTGCTTTTTGTATAATCTCAATTCCAATCGGTACTCCAGGTGAAACAATTAAATAATCTAAATTATCTAACATACTTTCCTCTTGAGGTTTCCCAAGCAATAAAGTAACACCACAATTCTTTAGTTCCTGTAAGTCAAATTTTATTTTTTCTTCTGGCTTTGTATCACTTAGCGCAACATTAGCTCCTAACTTCTTACATAGTTTTGCCACGCCAATCCCACTAATTCCAGCTCCTAATACAATTATATTTTTATTTAAAAAATTCATTAAAGAAAACGCCTCCTGCTAAATCGCTAATCTAATCCACTATTCTTCAATAGGCTGTTTTATTCATATGAATAAAACAGCCTATTGATATCTAACCTTGTATTAATAATAAAATTGCCAAAATACTAAACAAAAGACCTACAAACCAAAAAACAGAAACAACTTTAACTTCCGACCATCCAGATAATTCGAAATGATGATGAATCGGACTCATTAAAAACACTCTTTTTCCACGTGTTTTAAAAGAAGTTACTTGAATGATGACCGATAATGCCTCTAAAACAAAAACGCCACCGATAAGGATCAGTAGAATTTCTGTTTTAGTCATTACTGCTACTGCAGCTAAAGCTCCACCTAATGCTAAAGATCCGGTATCCCCCATAAAAACTTTCGCTGGATGAATATTAAACTTTAAAAAACCTAATGAGGCCCCAGCAACAGCACTACAAAATACAGCTAAGGCTTCTTGTTCAAAATAAATGCAAACCAAAGCATATGCGGAAGCTGCAATCGTTGCTGTCCCAGCAGCTAATCCATCAAGTCCATCCGTTAAATTCACAGCATTTGTCGTACCAACTAGCACTAAAAAAATCAAAATATAATATAATGCCCCTAAATGAATCTCTTGGTTAAGAAACGGAATCCATAAATCCGTTCCCCGCCCCATATAGTTTTCCGCAATATAAGCCAGCGCTGCTGCCATAATAATTTGCCCAAGCAGTTTTTGCTTTGCTTTTAATCCTAAATTTCTTTTTAAAACAACTTTAATAAAATCATCAATAAAGCCAATAATTCCATGGCCTAATGTAACAAATAACGCCATCCATAGTTCCATCGATGACCAATAGAAGAAGTACCAATTACAAAACAGTGTACAAATTGTCACTGAAGTCAAAATCATAATTCCACCCATAGTAGGCGTTCCTGATTTCGCATAATGACTTTTAGGCCCTTCTTCACGAATACTCTGCCCAAATTTTAAACGGCGTAAAATCGGTAAAAAAAATGGACCTAAACAAAGAACAATCATAGCAGCAAGAGTTACTATACTAATAAGTACCGTAGTAGATGATATATAAGTTAATAATTCCATTCTTTTCCCCCATTTTAAAGCAGATCTATCACTTTTTCCATTTGCATTCCACGCGAACCTTTAAATAAAATTGTATCTTTGGCTTTTAATAATTTTCTCAATGCAACTCCAGCTTCATTATGACTTTTACAATGGATTGCTACAATTGCACCTTTTTGAGCTTCTTCCACAATCCATTTGGACATTTCGCCAACCGCCACAACAATATTTACCCCTGCCTGCACTAGCTTTTGCCCAACTTTTTTATGTGATTGTTCTGATATGTCACCAAGTTCAAGCATATCACCCAATACTGCAACTGAGCGATCTTTCGCCACTTCTTTTAATGTATCAATTGCCGCCATCATAGACATTGGACTTGCATTATAAGCATCGTTAATTACCGTATAATTTTTCACTTGCATTACTGCTAAACGCATTCCACTAGCAGTGAAATTAAACAAGCCACATCTAACTTCATCTGCTGTTAGATTCAAATATTCTGCAACCGCAATCGCTGCTAAGGCATTATAGACATTATGTCTTCCTACCATAGGAAGAGTAAATTCTTCTACCTTTCCCCTATAGTCGCAGCTAAACTTCGTACATGCATTATTCGTTTCAATCTTAGTTGCATTAAGTTTGCAATCATCGCCACAGCCAAATAAAATAAAATCTCCTTTTACTTTATTTTTCATCTGCTTCACATAGGAATTATCCCCATTTAAAATAACAAATCCACCTGTGTCCATTTCCTCTACCAATTCAGCCTTTGCCAAAGCGATATTTTCCATAGAGCCTAAAAGTTCCATATGCGTTTCACCTACATTCGTAACAATTCCGATTGTAGGCAGCGCAACATTTGCCAATTGACGAATTTGATTAAAGCCTCTCATTCCCATTTCAACAACGGCAACATCATGTACCCTATCCATTTGAAGTAAAGTTAACGGTAACCCAATTTCATTATTAAAGTTCGCCTGTGTCTTTAGCACATTAAATTTACTACTTAGAATCGCCGCTGTCAAATCCTTGGTCGTCGTTTTTCCATTCGAGCCAGTAATCGCAATCACAGGAATCGAAAATCGCTTGCGATGTGCTTTTGCCAAAGATTGATATGCGACAAGAGTATCTTCTACTTCTATAATGGTTGCATCTAAGTTTTCCAATTCACTTTTACTATAGTTTTTACTAATAATGACTCCACTCGCGCCATTTACAATCGCACTTCCTAAAAAATCATGCCCATCAAATTTTTCACCTTGCAGCGCAATAAATAATGCATCCTTTTGAATCTTCCTCGTATCAGTAATAACACCTTTGAACTGATTGTCTTTAACCCTTCGTATTATGCCTTGTGTAGCGGCCACTACTTCCTCAATTGTAAACCCTGGCATTATCTAAGCCTCCTAAGCACATCTCTTGCAACTTCCTTGTCATCAAAATGAATGGTTTTGTCTTTAAGGATTTGATAATTTTCATGCCCTTTACCAGCAATAATGACAATATCCCCCTCACTTGCCATAGAAATTGCTTCTTCAATTGCTGATTTTCTATCCGTAATCTTTTTATGTTTTTTATCGCCAATAGTCTCCAGAACTCCTTCTTCAACTTGCGATAAAATAAACTCTGGATCTTCTGTGCGCGGATTATCAGACGTAGCAATGACAACATCCGATAACTGCGCCGCAATTCTTCCCATAATTGGACGTTTTGTGCGATCGCGGTCACCACCACAACCAAATACAGTAATAATATGCTGCTTTGCAATTTGTCTTGCCGTTTTCAAAATATTCTCAAGTCCATCGGGTGTATGTGCATAATCAACAATAACGCTAAAAGTTTGACCTTCATCCACCAGCTCAAACCTTCCTGGGACGCTCTCAAATGATTCTAATGTCTGTTTTATAACATCTGCTTTAATTCCTTCTGCAAACGCAGCTCCTACCGCCCCCATAACATTATATACATTGAAAATCCCCGTAATCTTCAGATTCAAATCCAAATTTGCAAAATTACTATGGATACTAAACTTAGCCCCATTCGCCAGTACATTAATATTTTCAGCTTTTAAATCTGCATTTTTGTGAATTGCATAGGAAATAGTTCTGCATTCCGATTTTGCAAGCATTGCTTTTGCCGCACTATCATCAATATTAATCACCGCAGTTTTATTTTCTTTACAATTTGTTAATAAAGTTAAAGATGCAAATAATTTTGATTTTGCCTCAATATAATTTTCAAAAGTCTTATGAAAATCAAGATGATCTTGCGTAACATTTGTAAACACAGCAGTATCAAATTCACACCCTGCAACACGGTTTAAAGCAAGCGCATGTGAGGACACTTCCATCACGACATAGTCCATTCCCTTTGCTTGCATATTTGCTAAGATAGCCTGCAAATCGATAATATCAGGCGTTGTATTATGGATTGGAAATACTTCATCTTCTATCATAATTTGAATCGTCCCAATAACGCCAACCTTAAAGCCAGCATTACGCAATATTGCTCTAATTAAATAGCTTGTCGTTGTTTTTCCATTTGTCCCTGTTATTCCAATCATTCTTAATTTTCTTGCTGGATAATCATAAAAATAAGGTACGATTGCCTGTATTGCAGCTTTGACATCATCAACCTTGATTATTGTTACCCCATCAATTTCTACAATGTCTTTTTCAACTAGTACAGCAACAGCACCATTTTGTACAGCTTGCGAAATATAATTATGTCCATCCACTTTTGCTCCTGGAATACATACAAATAAACTATTTTTTCCGACTTTTCTTGAGTCATGTTCTATTGTATCAATACACTTATTTTCATCACCAATAATTTTAGCTTCTGGTAATAAATCAATTAGTGATTTTATCTTTTTCCCCATTTTCGGTTTCCTCCTACGATTGTCTGTTAAAACTTACCGCCAAAAACAATTCTATATGAATCATTATAAAAAGTCTATTGCTTTTTATTTGACGTTGCTGTTTTTTTGATCTTTAAATAAGTTAATATATCTCCCATTGCATTACGAAAAACAGGTGCCGCAATCTGACCACCATAATAAGGTCCCACAGGCTCATCAATAACAACCAGCAAAACAATTTGTGGTTTATTCGCCGGTGCAAATCCAACAAAAGATGCAATATATTTTCCCTGCATATATCCACCATCGCCAACCTTTTGCGCTGTACCGGTCTTTCCACCAATAGAATATCCCTCTATATATGCATTCTTCCCAGTTCCATTAGCAACTACACTCTCTAGTACTGAACGAACTTTTGCTGATGTCTTTTCTTCAATCACTCGTTTTGTTGAAATTGGTGAAAAATCCTCTATTATATTACCATTGTTATCTTTTATTCCTCGCACAATTTGCGGTTTATAATAAAGTCCTCCATTAATACATGAAGATACTGCATTTGCTAATTGTAAAGGAGTAACTGCGATACTTTGCCCCATAGCCATAGTCGCTAAGTTTATTGGCACAGCTTTGCTCCGTTTTATCATAATCCCTTTTGCTTCACCAGGTAAATTTACTTCTGTTTCTTTACCTAATCCAAAATCCTCTAAATAGTCATAGAATCTATCAACACCTAACCTAAGTCCAACAGTAACAAAACCAGTATTACAGGAATTTTCTACAACCTCTTTAAAGCTTTGACTTCCATGTCCTCCATGTTTCCAACAATGAATGGTTCTACCTTGCACATCAATTCCGCCAGAATCAAAAAAATAATCATTTAACTCAACTACATTACTATCTAACGCTGCTGACGTTGTTAATATTTTAAATGTCGAGCCCGGTTCATAGGCATTTGATATTGCAATATTCCGCCAAAGTGATGACGGATAAGCCGTAAAATTATTTGGATTATAATCGGGCCTGCTTGCCATAGCTAAAATTTCTCCCGTATCCGGCTTCATTGCTATCATTGTTACAGCTTTTGCCTGCGTTTCGTGCATTGCCTTGTCAAGTTCTCTTTCCACTATTTGTTGAATTACCATATCAATTGTTAAGTAAACATCATTTCCATCTACTGGCGGAATATATTTATGAATTGCATGTGGTATCTCGCATCCTTTAGCATCGTATTCAATAACAATATTACCTCTACTACCTTTAAGATATTCATCATAGGTAAGCTCTACACCATCTAGTCCTTGGCTATCTAATCCGGAAAATCCAATAATATGACTTGCTAAATTGTCATGCAAATAATAGCGTTCCCCTTCTTCGGTCAAACCAATCCCTGCTAAATTAATTTTTCTGACTAAAGTAGCTTGCTCATCTGTAACTTTTCTCGCAATCCATGTAAACGCCTGACGCTTTTTTAATTTATTTAATGTTTTGCTTGTATCTAAATTCAAAATAGCAGCCAATTCGGCTGCTGTTTTATCAACATTTTCTATTTCTGCAGGTATTGCATAAACAGATTCTATACTATTACTTATCGCTAATTCATTTCCGTTCCGATCAAATATTTTTCCTCTTCTTGCCTCCACAGGAATATTGCGAATACGCTGATTGATTGCATTTTCTGTTAACCATTCACTCTGATAGAATTGAATAAAAACAAGACGGCAACCAAGTCCAATCATAACTATCGCAATAAACAAAAAAAACACCGCTAATCTTCGCCGAACAGTAATTCCTGTTGTTGACGCCAATAGTCTCTCCTCCAATACCAAGAATCGACTATATCAAGAAAATTTGTTAATTAGCATTTTTAGATGCAAAGTAAACTTCTTCTGGCACAACCATTTGCAATTTCTCTGCAGCTAACGATTTTATCCGTTGTGGTGATTTTAATCTAGCAATTTCTAATTTTAACTGTTCATTATTTTTTTCTAATTTATTAATCTGCGATTTCGTTTGCACTAACGCATAGCCATTACTAACAATAGCTTCACTTCTAACTGTAGTAATCATCGCCATTACTGCAAATAGCGCAACTAAAATTAAACATTTACTACGTAAAGCAACGTTTAATTTTGGTACTTCTATTCGTGCAGCAGATTCTGAAATACTTTGTTCTTGATATAGTTCATACTCTTCTTTTCTCTTCACTAACATTTGTATTTCCTCCTCAATAAAATTAGAACAAAACTAACGTTTCTCCGCTATTCTTAACTTTGCACTACGCGCCCTAGAATTTTCATTTAACTCTTCCATAGTAGCTACTAAAGGCTTACCAATAATTTTAATTTCAGCCTTATGATTACAAACACAAATTGGCAATCTAGGCGGGCAAACACAGCCTTTTGCCAAAGCTTGCAGCGTTTGCTTTGTAATCCTATCTTCTAATGAATGAAAAGTAATAATACATATACGTCCACCTGGCTTTAATAAAGATACTGCATCCTTAAATGCATTTTCTAAAATCCCCAGTTCATTATTTACCTCTATTCGAATCGCCTGAAAAGTCCGCTTCGCAGGATGTCCACCATCTTTGCGTGCCGCTGCTGGAATTGCTCGTTTTATAATATCTACTAGCTCACCTGTCGTTTCGAGTAATTTTTCACTTCTTGCTTCAACGATAAACTTAGCAATTCTTTTCGCCCAACGCTCTTCTCCATATTGAAAAATAATCCTCGCTAATTCTTCCTCTGTATAAAAATTAAGCACATCATATGCAGAGAAATTACTATTTGTATCCATTCTCATATCTAGCAACGCATCTTGCATATAAGAAAATCCGCGCTGCGCTACATCCAATTGATGTGATGAAACACCCAAATCAAATAAAAAACCATCCACTGCCTGAATACCTAGTCCAAGCAAAACATCTTTTAAGCTTTTGAAATTGCTTTGGACAATATCTACTTTACATTTCACATCTGACAACCGCTCTTTGCCAACAGCAATTGCTGTTGAATCTTGGTCAATGCCGATTAAACGGCCATCAGCATTTAATTGATCTGCAATGCGCTTAGCATGTCCACTTCCACCAAGTGTACAATCTACATAAATTCCACTTGGATTCTTCACTAAACCATTTATCGTCTCTTCCATTAACACACTAATATGATGAAATTCCAAAGTAACCTTCCTCTCATATACCCAAATCAGCTAAATGTTCAGCAATTTCTGTCACAGCAGGAGATAACTGATCATTATATGAATTCCATGAATTCTTATCCCAAACTTCTACTCTATTTAAAACTCCAATAACAACAACATCTTTATCTAATTTTGCATATTCGCGCAAATTAGACGGAATAAGGATTCTACCTTGTTTATCACACTCAGTTTGTGTTGCACCAGAAAAGAAAAATCTCATAAAAGCTCTAGCTTCGGGCTTCGATAATGGCAATTGCTTAAGTTTCCCTTCCAATACACTCCATTCAGAAGCTTCATAAATAAACAAACAATTATCAAGACCCTTAGTTAGAATAAAGCTAGTACCTAACTCTTCGCGAAATTTTGCAGGTAAAATCATTCGACCTTTTGTGTCGACTATATGTGAATATTCCCCCATCAACACATTGAATCACCACCAGCAATAAATTCACTCCACAACGTACCACTTTCCACCACTTTTTATGTCCAATTCGTTATTCAGTGAAAAACTCCTGCCATTTTTAATATTTTTCATAAAAATTTTTTTAAAATAGGTCCATTCGCCTATATAAATGATAATATCTATACAAAATCAACTTCTAATCAATCCCATGCGTTGAAAAAAGCTAGTCAAATTCACTCTTAAACAAAAACTGCGAAAGGTTTTATCACTTTTAAAAATCGGTATTCTTTCTAGCGCATAAGGATTGCTTGCTTTATTGACATTTCCATATTGAATAGTGAATGCTGCCCTATAACCACACTCTTTTACAATTTTCTCCACATGAGAATTATATGCTCCCGTTGGATAAGCAATAAAATAATCGTCCTTTCCCAAATGATAATCTAACGCAGCAGCAGATCCTAAAAGTTCATTTCTTAATATTTCATCATTAACATCGGTCATTGGAATATGCTGCATCGTATGTGAACCTATATAAAATCCATTTTCTTTTAACTCTTTTACTTGATCCCATGTAAGAAAACGTTCATCACTACTAATAAAATCAGTCACAATAAAAATTGTTCCTGTAAATCCATACTTTTTCATCACTGGATATGCATTTAGATAATTATCCACATATCCATCATCAAAAGTGATAAGTAAAGGTTTATCTGGCAATTCTTTATCAAACTCCATAAAATCCATTAAATCTTTTGGACTAATTGTAGTATACCCTTCTGACTTTAAATAACTCATTTGTTGTTCAAATTCTTCTGGTGATACAGATAAGGCAATTTTCATATTATCAACTTTGTGATAATTTAAAATTGTTATATTTGGTCCATCATTTAATAGAGGTTTAAAACTTTCTGAAATCGCTTTTGGACTTGACATAATAAAAGGTAATGCAAGCAATAAAAAAACTAAGATAATTATTTTATACCGTTCAGATTTTTTCATAAAATCCTCCTCAACCTAACATCAATCAGTAAAGTATTAAATTCGTCTTTAATGAGACATTGTATTCTTTTTATCTATGCTATACTTCAAAATAAAACCTATGCAAATTACCAAAATAAAAAGGCTAAAAATTTGCTCTATATGCAAACCAGGATGTGCGCTAATATATAAAAATCCTAATACAAACCTTCCCATAGCAGCTCCACTTATTCCTAACATAAAGCAAACTCCCGTATAAAATTGTTTCTTTTTACTTTGCCAAGAATTAAAAATACATACCCCACTAAAAACAACAACTTGCCAAACCGCTTGATATAATGCTACAGGACGAAAATATTCATATTGCTCGAACCCTGATGGCCGAAACGCATATTCAATATAACCCGCAATCTTTCCCGTATCCGGTATCCCTATAACGGATTGATATGCAAAATGACCGAATTGATCCATTGCAATTCCAAAGATAACCCCCGGAATTAAAATATCTAACCAATACAGCATAGATATTTTCTTAGACTTGCAATAGTAGTAAAGAACAACTAGAAAACCCAAAAAAGCTCCATATATCGAAAATCCACCTTTAGTGAACTGAAAAATATCTATCCACTGCCCCTCATATAGTCCCCAATTTCGCAAGACATAGACAAGTCTGGCGCTTATGATTCCCAACATTATAGATAAAATTAGCACATCTATAACGGGTGAAAAATCTTCATTACGTAATTTAACTTGCCAATAAGTAATGAATAATCCCATAATTATAGAAATACTTATTATCAGTCCATAACAATAAATATTTAAATCACCAATAGATAAAGCCACTATTTCCATAATTTCATCTCCTTTTTTTTACTGCGTTTTCTATTCTAACTCCAATACTATAAATTTTCCAGTCTATTTTTATATAACTCTTATTAAAATAAAAAAAATATGATATAATAATTTAGTTAGTGAAAATTTATCCGGTGATGAACAGACTTTAACAAAAAAGACTTGATTCAATAGAACATATTTTCTCTGAGTCCTAGTCGCACTTATCCTTGGACTTAGTTCCTCGTCTGTGCCCTGTGGGTATAACTCCTATTTGTAGAAAATGGGGGCCTTGACGTGGTTTTGTTATCGGATAAAATTAAACTCTGTAAAAATTGGATGATTCATTGGTTTTCAGTCATATTTTTTAGTATTGCTGAATCAACTTTATTTTATCTTAAGGAGGAAAATAAATGCTTATTACAAAAGATATGGGGATTCTTGAAATTGTTCAAAAATATCCACAAACTGTAGATGTTTTCCGCGGCGCTGGCATGGGATGCCTTGGCTGTGCTGCAGCCCGTTTCGAAAATGTAGAACAAGGTGCTTCTGCTCATGGTATTGATGTTGATGCTTTAATCGATGCATTAAACAAAGCGGTAGCCGCTGAATAGTTTTTTACCATAACGGACAAAGCGGGTGTTGCGCTTTCCTTGCAACACCCGCTTTTATTTTGCCAATTATTCTGTTACCTCAGAAAAATAGATGACTGTAACTGTATCTTCTGGTGTGATTCTCTTTTTGTAAATCACCTCAAAATCCGCGATAAGCTCCTCTTTAGTCTTTATGTCCGGATTTTGATGCCCTAAATCATTTGATGTCAAATCGGCTATTGTTTTAACTTGTGCTCTATCAATAAAAGCAGTGTACAATTTTCTTTTTGGTTCAAATTTTACACCTGTCGTAATCCAAACAATAGAATTTTCAGGAAAATGGTCGCGTACATCTCCTAAGCGAACGGTACAATTTTTTTGTCTTGCTAAAAGTAATTTTTCGTGTTTCTTGGCTTGGAAATTAAGTGCAAACATTTTATCGCGCTCCTTTAAGTAAAATAAAACCTAATTATGTAAGTTTCCTTTTCTGGAATAAACAAAATTTTATATTCATTCTCATATAAAATTTTACCATGAAAATTACAATTTATAAAGACAATGTAAAGACTAAATTATATAACCTATAAACAACTTTATTTACTAAATTTTACACTATACAAAATTACGCTATGACAAAGGTAGGCTTCCTTATGCAAGTAATTTCTATTAATAAACATAACTATAAACTAAACATTGAGAAATCGGAACGAAAAACTATTGCAATTCAATTAGTTGCCCCTTATACGTTAAAAATAAAACTACCTTTACAAATATCAAATAATGAAATAAAGACAATTCTTATTAAAAAAGCAAAGTGGATTTACAATAAAAATCAAATAATCTTGAAAAATGAATCAATTCATATTAACCAAAATATAGAATTTGATTCTCTAATCCTATTTAAAGGAGGACTAATAAAAATCTCCCCCTACCATAACAATTCTAGCTCAACAATTTTTTTAGATCAGAATCAACTCTATATTAATTCAAAAAACAAACAAGAAATTGCTAGAGAAATAAAAGCATGGTATATTAAAGAGGCATTATCTTATCTTAGCGAGAGAAATATCTTTTGGTGTAAAAAAATGAATTTGAAAATAAATCGTTTAACAATTAAAGAACAAAAAACCCGCTGGGGCAGTTGCTCATCGAAGAAAAATATTAACTATAATTGGCGCATTATTATGGCTCCTTTATCTGTAATTGATTACCTTATCATACACGAATTATCCCATTTGATTCATTTAAATCACTCAGCAGATTTTTGGGATCATGTTGCCTTCTATTGTCCTAACTATAAAGATGAACGAAATTGGTTAAAAAAGAACAGCTATATTTTATCAAGTCTTTTCTCTAAATAAATATAGCTTTTACATAAACAATTCTATATATTAACAATTTAATAACGAAAGTTTCTTATACTTTATTGTTTTCTGTTATTAAGTTGTTAAGAAAATAAAAATTTGAGGAGGATTATTATGAAGTTTCATAAAATTTTATTAATTGTATCAATTTTATGTATGTTCCATGTAATTACGTATGCAAATGAAAATAATTCACTAACAATTAACACAATCACTGTTGAAGGAAATAGCGAAATGTCTATTGCACCTAACCAAGCAACTATTCAAATTGGAATTACTACCTCGGCAAACGATGCAGGTGAAGCAGAAACAAAAAACAATCAAATAGCAAATCAAATACAAAAAGCTTTAGAATACATAGGCACAAATAAAAAAGAAATCAAAACTACACAATATAATTTTTATCCTATCTACAACAATCAAGAAAATAATCATCACGAAATTATCGCATATACAGTAAGTAATACTCTTTCTATAACATCCTCCGATCTTAGTAAAGTCGGAACAATCATAGATGTTGGAGTAAAAAATGGTGCTACAAATATTAACTCAATTAATTTTACAGTAAAAGATAATGATAATATAAAAAATACAGCCCTCGTCGCAGCTATCGAAAATGCTAAAGCTAAAGCTGATATCATTGCTAAAACTATTAATAAAAAGATTGTTAATGTAGTCGCAGTAAAAGAAAATAACGTATATTTTCAACCTTCTACTATTTCAAGATACGCCTTAATGAAAAGTGAATCTTTCGACAGTACTGCCCCTTCCATAAATCCAGATAATATTAAAGTCAATGCAAACGTAGAGATTATTTTCGAAATTCAATAGAAGCTTCCTTTAATGAACAGATAAAAGCATTCACACTAGTGTGAATGCTTTTATTTATTTTCAAGTATTAAATCTTATTTTTCTATAATCTTGCGCATTAAAACTCTTTTTATTTACTTGTCTTCTTCTTTGAATATCCATAGAAGTTTTCTGTTCAACTTTAGTAATTTCTTTAATATCCATCGCGCTTTGCCCTATTGCTTCAATAAAGGAGCATACCTCAAGAATAAAGTAATAATTACCATAAAAATTTCTAATAATTATAGAAAAAATGCGTTTTATATTTTTAGTGCTCCCCCATTTCCAATAGTATACATTAAGACTTAAATTTTCGAAACAAATCCAAACAAACGAAAAAAGCACTCACCAAAGTGAGTGCTAAATATAACTGGCATCTACCTAACCTCCCAGGACGTTTCCATCCAAGTACTTTCGGCGTGTATAGGCTTAACTACTGTGTTCGGTATGGGAACAGGTGGTACCCTATAGCTATCGACACCAGATCCGTCTGTCTATAAACGCACATCTACTTCGTTACTGCTCAATCCGTTCAGTCAACGTAATTCTCATTACGCCTTCCTCTCTTCTTTCCGCTGCGCCTTGTATCTGCACATTTCTAGTCATCCGTGCTTTTTGAAGTGAACTTTCTTTTTAGATATGTTCCTTCAAAACTATACAGAAGAATTGAAATTAATCTTAACTACATTTTATTCTTGCTTTACTCCGCTTCGCTTAGATATGAAACTCACTCGCTCCATTTCTTTACGCTCGGAGTAAAGCGATTCGCTCAATCTACTTCATTCGCTTTCGCTCATGGTATATTGGCTCTCTGCTTTAAGTCAAGCCCTCGACCTATTAGTACCAGTCAGCTAAATACATTACTGTACTTACACATCTGGCCTATCTACCTTGTCTTCTTCAAGGGGTCTTACTAGATTACTCTATGAGAAACCTCATCTTAAGGCTGGTTTCACGCTTAGATGCTTTCAGCGTTTATCCTTTCCGAACGTAGCTACCCAACTGTACGCCTGGCGGCATAATTGGTACACCATTGGTTCGTCCACTCCGGTCCTCTCGTACTAGGAGCAGCTCCCTTCAAGTTTCTTACGCCCGCGATGGATAGGGACCGAACTGTCTCACGACGTTCTGAACCCAGCTCACGTACCACTTTAATGGGCGAACAGCCCAACCCTTGGGACCTACTTCAGCCCCAGGATGTGATGAGCCGACATCGAGGTGCCAAACCTCCCCGTCGATATGGACTCTTGGGAGAGATTAGCCTGTTATCCCCAGGGTAGCTTTTATCCGTTGAGCGATGGCCCTTCCACTCGGTACCACCGGATCACTAAGCCCTACTTTCGTACCTGCTCGACCTGTCCGTCTCGCAGTCAAGCTCCCTTCTGCCTTTACACTCTTCGCGCGATTTCTTGCCGCGCTGAGGGAACCTTTGGGCGCCTCCGTTACTCTTTCGGAGGCGACCGCCCCAGTCAAACTGCCCGCCTGACACTGTCTTGATGTTTGTTATTCATTCAGTTAGATTTTCAGTAAATAAAGGGTGGTATCCCAACATTGACTCCTATGATACTAGCGTACCATATTCTCAGTCTCCCACCTATCCTGTACATTATTTACCAAAAACCAATGTCAGGTTGCAGTAAAGCTCCATGGGGTCTTTCTGTCCAGTCGCGGGTAACCTGCATCTTCACAGGTATTTCAATTTCACCGGGTCCCTCGTTGAGACAGTGCCCAAGTCGTTACACCTTTCGTGCGGGTCGGAACTTACCCGACAAGGAATTTCGCTACCTTAGGACCGTTATAGTTACGGCCGCCGTTTACTGGGGCTTCAATTCAGATCTTCGAATTACTTCTAAACCCTCCTCTTAACCTTCCAGCACCGGGCAGGTGTCAGCACATATACTTCAGATTTCTCTTTCGCATGCACCTGTGTTTGTGGTAAACAGTCGCTTGGGCCTCTCTTCTGTCGCCTTCTTCAGCTCTGCTAGCTTGTAGCTTCACCAAAAATGGCTATCCTTTTCCCGAAGTTACGGATACATTTTGCCGAGTTCCTTAACGAGGGTTTTCCCGCGCACCTTAGGATTCTCTCCCCGCCTACCTGTGTCGGTTTGCGGTACGGGCACCTTTAATCTCACTAGAAGCTTTTCTTGGCAGCGTGGTCCAGTTAAATTCAATGTAATTGCTTACATCTTTCCGTCACTTCTCAGGTTTTTAAGATGCGGATTTGCCTACATCTCACCCTACCAGCTTAGACAGGCGTTTCCATCTGCCCGCTTAACCTTCCTTCTGCGTCACTCCATTGCTCAAACAATTATCGGTGGTACAGGAATCTTTACCTGTTGTCCATCGCCTACGCTCTTTGCCTCGGCTTAGGTCCCGACTTACCCTGAGTCGACGATCGTTGCTCAGGAAACCTTAGGCTTTCGGTGGGAAGGATTCTTACCTTCCTTTTCGCTACTCATACCGGCATTCTCACTTCTATACTCTCCAGCACTCCTTTCGGTATACCTTCGTCGTGTATAGAACGCTCCCCTACCCAACATACTTAGTATGCTGACGCGACTTCGGTTCTGTGCTTTAGCCCCGGACATTTTCGGCGCAAAGCCTCTCGACCAGTGAGCTATTACGCACTCTTTAAATGGTGGCTGCTTCTGAGCCAACATCCTGGTTGTTTGTGAAGCTTTACATCCTTTGCCACTTAGCACAGCATTGGGGACCTTAGTCGGCGTTCTGGGCTGTTTCCCTTTTGACTACGGGTCTTATCACTCGCAGTCTGACTCCCAAGTACAAGTATAGCCATTCGCAGTTTGACTGGGTTCGGTAAGCTTTACGCCCCCTAGCCCGATCAGAGCTCTACCGTCTATACTTTTTACCTTGAGGCTAGCCCTAAAGCTATTTCGGGGAGAACCAGCTATCTCCGCGTTCGATTGGCATTTCACCCCTATCCACAACTCATCCCAAAACTTTTCAACGTTCACGGGTTCGGTCCTCCACTCAATTTTACCTGAGCTTCAACCTGGTCATGGATAGATCACTGCGGTTTCGGGTCTACAATATCTAACTTTCGCCCTATTAAGACTCGCTTTCGCTTCGGCTCCGTGTTTTCCACTTAACCTCGCTAGATACTGTAACTCGCCGGTTCATTCTTCAATAGGCACGCTGTCGCACATTTATAGTGCTTCAACTGCTTGTAGACATACGGTTTCAGGTTCTTTTCACTCCCCTCCCGGGGTTCTTTTCACCTTTCCCTCACGGTACTATACGCTATCGGTCGCCAAGGAGTATTTTGCCTTGGAGGGTGGTCCCCCCTGCTTCCCACAAGGTTCCTCGTGTCTCGTGGTACTCTGGATTCTGACCCACTTATTTATCTTTCATCTACAGGAGTTTCACCTTCTACGCTTGACTTTCCCAAGTCATTCGATTAGATAAATTTCGCTTTTTGTCAGTCCTCAACCCCAGTTGACCGAAGTCAGCTGGTTTGGGCTCTTCCCCGTTCGCTCGCCGCTACTTAGGGAATCTCATTTGATTACTTTTCCTCCGGGTACTTAGATGTTTCAGTTCCCCGGGTCTACCTTCTCATGCTCTTTGGCATGGATAACAGTACATTACTACTGCTGGGTTCCCCCATTCGGACATCCATGGATCAAGACTTACTTGCAGTTCCCCATGGCTTTTCGCAGCTTATCGCGTCCTTCTTCGGCTCTTGGCGCCTAGGCATCCGCCGTATGCCCTTAGTAGCTTGACTTACGTCATTTAAGCTCTAAGTTCATCATTTTTGATGCTTAGTTTGTTTTTTTGAATCCTAAAATGTCGTTAATTTACTCTCTCTTTTGAGAGGTTGATTAATTTCATTTGTTTCTTCTGTGTAGTTTTCAAAGAACATTTTTGAGTCAATACATACTTGTATTCCCTCAAAACTAATCAATGTAGATGCCAAATGTGTCGACCTGGATGACAAGAATTCTATTTCAAATTCTCATGTCTCCTTAGAAAGGAGGTGATCCAGCCGCACCTTCCGATACGGCTACCTTGTTACGACTTCACCCCAATCATCGGCCCCACCTTAGACGGCTAGCTCTCGTTAGAGTTACCCCACCGGCTTTGGGTGTGACTGACTTTCGTGGTGTGACGGGCGGTGTGTACAAGGCCCGGGAACGTATTCACCGCAGTATGCTGACCTGCGATTACTAGCGATTCCGACTTCATGTAGGCGAGTTGCAGCCTACAATCCGAACTGAGAGATTGTTTCTGGGGTTTGCTCCATCTCGCGATTTCGCTTCCCTCTGTCAATCCCATTGTAGTACGTGTGTAGCCCAGGACATAAGGGGCATGATGACTTGACGTCATCCCCGCCTTCCTCCGCGTTATCCGCGGCAGTCTCATTTGAGTTCCCACCTTTACGTGCTGGCAACAAATGATAGGGGTTGCGCTCGTTGCGGGACTTAACCCAACATCTCACGACACGAGCTGACGACAGCCATGCACCACCTGTTTTCTTGTCTTCCGAAGAAGAGGTACGTATCTCTACGTCTTTCAATCAATGTCAAGCCCTGGTAAGGTTCTTCGCGTTGCGTCGAATTAAACCACATACTCCACCGCTTGTGCGGGCCCCCGTCAATTCCTTTGAGTTTCAACCTTGCGGCCGTACTCCCCAGGCGGGGTACTTATTGCGTTAACTCCGGCACAGAAGGGGTCGATACCTCCTACACCTAGTACCCATCGTTTACGGCCAGGACTACCGGGGTATCTAATCCCGTTCGCTACCCTGGCTTTCGAGCCTCAGTGTCAGTTACAGTCCAGAAAGTCGCCTTCGCCACTGGTGTTCCTCCTAATATCTACGCATTTCACCGCTACACTAGGAATTCCACTTTCCTCTCCTGCACTCAAGAAAAACAGTTTCCATTCCATCACGGGGTTGAGCCCCGCACTTTTAAAACAGACTTATTTTCCCACCTGCGCTCCCTTTACGCCCAATAATTCCGGACAACGCTTGCCACCTACGTATTACCGCGGCTGCTGGCACGTAGTTAGCCGTGGCTTTCTCGTTTAGTACCGTCATTACCTCATACTATTCGCATAAGGCACATTCGTCCTAAACAACAGAGCTTTACGATCCTAAAACCTTCTTCACTCACGCGGCGTTGCTCCGTCAGACTTTCGTCCATTGCGGAAGATTCCCCACTGCTGCCTCCCGTAGGAGTTTGGGCCGTGTCTCAGTCCCAATGTGGCCGTTCATCCTCTCAGACCGGCTACTGATCGTTGCCTTGGTGGGCTGTTATCTCACCAACTAGCTAATCAGACGCAGACCCATCTTTTAGCGATAGCTTATATATAGAGGCCATCTTTAAATAACGAAACATGCATTTCATTATCAACATTCGGTATTAGCACCGCTTTCGCGATGTTGTCCCCATCTAAAAGGTAGGTTGTCTACGCGTTACTCACCCGTTCGCCACTAAGAATTACCGAAATAATTCTCCGTTCGACTTGCATGTGTTAAGCACGCCGCCAGCGTTCGTCCTGAGCCAGGATCAAACTCTCCAATAAATTTATTATTAGAAAGCCTAAATGGCTCAATAATTATCTTTTCTTTAAAAGAAATTGTTGTTACTTTTTTGTAACATTTGTTTTGTGTTTCGTTTAAAACGAAACCCGCACATCTGGCATAATTGAATCAAGTAATACATTACTTAATATCTACATTGTTTAGTTTTCAAGGAACACTTGATTGCCGGCGTAACCAGCTCATTTATATTATCAGAAGCGATTTGTTTTGTCAACATCTTTTTTTAAGATGATTGATAAAGCTCACTTCCCGTGCCGCTCGTTAGCGACTTGTATTATATTACACGCTTCATTCTTTTTTGTCAATATCTTTTATGAAAAAATACGAGAATTTTTTTATCCTCATATTTTTGCTTAATCTTTTAACTATTTATATTCTACTTCCTATTTAACGAATCCTCTTACGGCACTACCATTTAAATAATTACAAAGTCGCCCTTGATAAGTACCACGCTCTTGCATGGTCTTTAGAATCGTATCGCGAATTTTCCACCAGCCAGTCTGCCAATTGCTAAATAAAGTATTACTTTCAGGTGCTCGTCCAATTAGACGCTGGACAACAATCTTATCATCTAAGTATTCAAGAAACGTGATAACTCGTTCCATGTATTCTTCTTTACTAATTAATTGTATATCTCCAGCTTCGTATTCCCTTGCCATTTTCGTCTCTTTAACAATATATAGAGCATGTAACTTGACTTGATTCATCTGTAATGCTGACATCATTTTTGCATTTTCTATTACATCCGTCATATCATCCCATGGCAAGTTTAAAATTAAATGGGTACAAATCGCTAAATCATATTTTTTAATCCGCATAACCGCATCAATATATTCTGCTAAGGTATGTCCACGATTCACTTTGATTAAAGAATGATAGTTCACGCTTTGTAAACCTAATTCAATAGAAATATCAATCTGATATTTTTCTTTTACCTCTTTCATCATCGCCAGATAGTCATCATGAATACAATCTGGTCGAGTGGCAATTGCAATTCCTACAATATCATCTTGACAGGCTTCCTCTAAATAACAGCGTAATTTTTCTACCGGCAAATACGTATTGCTAAAATTTTGAAAATATGCAATAAATTTTTCAGCTTTATATTTGGGCGAAATATGCGCACGATTGGCATTAATTTGCTCTGTTACCGTCATATCAGCTGGCAAATTTTCATAACCTGCACCAATTTCCCCACAAAAAGTGCATCCTGAAACTCCACATACCCCATCTCGGTTTGGACAGGTAAGTGGCAAACCAACAGGTAATTTATAAACCTTTTCTCCATAACGTTTCTTTAAATCATCCGAATAAGCATTATAAATCATGACAATCCCCTTGCAAAAAATCTTTTACCTCTAATTTTTGATATTGAATTTCTTCTTGCTCCAGCGAAAATAAAACAGCTGTCTTCTCTTCAATGATAACACCTGATTTGATTAAAGTAAAAATGTCAGTAGAGAAAAACTCAATATGATATTTTTTCTTAATGTCGCGCCATGTTGTAAATTTATAATTTTTAATATATTTTCCCGCCCAATTTTTCCGCCAAAAATCAGCATTCGCTTCATAATATAAATCTTCATTCCAGTTAAGAAAAGCTGGACGTATGCTACCTTTATCAGTAGTTAACGCATCAAATTTCATCAATTCTTTTATTATCTTTATTTCCTTTGGCTCATACACTTCACAAAAATCATATAAATATTGATAAAGAGCCTTTGTCGTATGGGCCACTAAATGTAGTTTTCTCGTTATCCAATACTGTGTTAATTTTTCATAGAAATGAAAAGCATCATTATTCTCTAATCGAATAAGATACTCCGTTACATTTCTAAACCGCCCTGCATTATAATACAACTCAAAAACCTCTTCGAATATCTGTAAAAATCTTATTTTTTCATAAGAAATATAACGATTTGCCAATACTTGATACGGTGCACTATCCATGAAGATATATTCATCCACTTGATGATTTTGTGCAATTCCCGATCCTTTTAACATTTTTAAAAATCCAAGTTGCAGCATATGAGGCTTTAATGCATACACGTCATTAAAAGACTTTGCAAAAGAACGATAATCCTCTTTTGGCAATCCAATAATCAAATCTAAGTGCATATGAATATTATGAAAAGATAGAATCTTTCCCACATTCCCTACGATTTTCTCCCATTGATTCTTTCTTTGGATACTCTCTAAAGTTTCTAAGTTAGTTGATTGAATTCCAATTTCTAATTGTACCCTACCCTTTGGCATTTTGGACAAAATATCTAAAACTTCTTCATCTAATAAATCAACCGCGACCTCAAAATGAAAATTGGTTTGACACTCCTGTTTAAGTAAAAATTTTAAAATCGGAATATAGTGACTTTTCTTTGCATTGAAAGTTCGATCAACAAATTTCACCTGGCGAACATTATGTTGAATAAAAAATTCTAATTCCTTTAATACACGTTCTATTGAAAAGAACCGTACGCCCTTTGTCGCACTAGATAGACAATATTGACAGGAAAATGGGCAACCACGAGAGCTTTCATAATAAATAATTTTATCTTTCAATCCATCCATATCTTGTTCTTGATATGGAAATGGTATTGTATTCAGATTCTCGACAACGACCGCCCGGTTACCATCTACTTTTTTATTTTGTTCTATAACCCCTACAATATCTTTAATTTCTTGCTTACTTTGTAATCGTTCTAATAATTGATAAAAAGTTTCTTCCCCTTCACCAAGCACAATATAATCTACCGCTTGATGCTTTTTTAAAAATTCAATGCCATCATAAGAAACTTCCGGTCCACCGCAAATGATTTTTGTTTCTGGCAATACCTTTCTTAGCAAATCAATAATTTTAATCGTCATTTCGATATTCCAAATATAGCAGGCAAAGCCAATGACATTTGGGCGTTTTTCATAAATTTGTCCAACAATATCTAATAAATGATTATTAATCGTAAACTCTACAATTTCTATAGGCATAAGATCTTTACAATATTTTTTTAAATATCGCAAAGCCAATGAAGAATGTATATATTTTGCATTTAATGTTGTTAAAACTACTTTCATATAAATCACCTCGTATATCTTTCAATAGTGTATCATAAACACGTTCGTTGTCAAAAGAAGTTTTGCCCTTTTATTATCCATGTTTACTTTTGCCGTCACGGAAGTATTAAAAGCAGATAAACAAACTCTTTGCTTTTGCGAGAATCGTTTATTTCGCTAGATATTCTCGTTAATCATAGAATAAAAAACCGTTGAAAACAAAAGACCCACATGATAATCACATTTTACTAAAAAGTAATCATAGAATACACCAAAACTACTAAAGGTGGTGCAACTCTATGCGAATTGTATTCGATGGACAAAAATTAGCTGATAATCTCCGAGCCAGCAAGGACTTATTAGTTACAGTCAAAAGTTTAGCCAAAGCATTAAATTGGCGAACTTCTTATAATCCTACGAAAGAAACGATTTACGTTTCTACAAATTTTAATGAACAAATCCCAATAAATTATGATGAAAATTCAATAGAATGTGGAGAATTAGAAAGCTTACGATTACAAGATAAAATTATCTGTGTTGATGCAGGTCATGGCGGCGAAGATTATGGTGCCATGGGACCACAAAAAACAATGGAAAAAAACAACAATTTAGCAATTGCATTAAAACTACAGCAAAAACTTGAAGCCAATGGTGCTACCGTGGTCATGACTAGAACATCCGATCAAGCTGTATCTTATAATAATTTAAGCAAAAGAGAAGAGCTCTGCCAAAGAGTTATGTTAGCAAATGATACGAATGCAGATATCTTTATCAGCATTCATAATGACTCTTTTTCTAATAGCACAAATGCAGGCACTTCTACTTTTTATTATGACGAAAAATCTTATGTATTAGCATCTTGTATTCAGAATTCTTTAATACAAGAAATTCATACAAAAAATCTTGGGGTAAGATTTGCTAGTTTTTACGTTATCCGCTATACATCTATGCCAGCAGTTTTAGTAGAAGCAGCTTTTATCTCAAATCCAGAAGAAGAATTATTTTTAGCTAGTGAAGATGGTAGAGAAAAAATTGCTGATGGGATTTACCAAGGTATTGTTCGATATTTTAAGGTATAATCTCTGTGTTTTAAAAGAATAAGTTGGTATAATATTCATAGAACTGCAATATAATAAAACTATTTCAATAATTCAAAGGAGCTAAAAACTTATATGTATTTATACAAAAACTGTTTTTTTCAAAATTTAACACCTGCTTCATCAATAAAAAAGTTACACGAAGTCCCGCTTCGCAGTGAAATTAGCAGTAAGGATCAATGGAAATTAAATCATATCTATCAAACCAAAGATGACTTTTTTAAAGATATTACAGAAATCAAAACTCTGTTAAAGCAAATGCTTAAATTTAAAGGAAGGCTTGATGAAAATGCCCATCAACTATTTGATTGTTTAAAAAACGCTGATAAGATCAATATCATTTTAGGTAAATTATATGGATATGCACGTATGCATAGAGATATTGATGCCAAAAATTCAGATTATCAATCTATGACTTCTCAAATAGAATCACTTTTATCACAAGCATCCTCCGTTCTAGCTTTCATTGAACCAGAATTGCTTGCTATGCCAGAAAATAAGCTTCGCCAAATGCTCTTAAGCAAAGCAAGTCTAAGAGAATATAAATTTTTCATCCAGGATTTATTGCGACTTAATAAACACGTTTTATCTCCACTAGAAGAAGAACTTTTAGCCAAAACAAGCGAACTTTTAAAAGCTCCTAACAATATTTTCAGTATGTTAACAAATGCAGATTTAAAATTTCCTAAAACACCTACAGAATCTGGTGAGATGGTAACCCTTAGCGAAGGGCGCTATAATTCTTTAATTCGTTCAACTGATCGCGAAGTGAGGGAAACAGCGTTTAAAAACCTTTTTGATACTTATGCCGCCTATCGCAATACTTTGGCTACCACTTATGCCAGCTGTATTAAAAACAAAATTTTTTATACTAAAGCAAAAAACTATTCTTCTACGCTTGAAGCTGCATTAGAAATAGACAATGTACCAACTAATGTTTATACAAAAGTTATTGATACAGTGCATAAATATTTTTCAAAACTTCATCAGTATATTAATCTTAAAAAACGCTTTTTAAATTTATCAGAGATTCATATGTACGATTTATATGTGCCTCTAGTAGAAAATGTAAATAGTAACTATCCTTATGATACTGGTCTAAAACTTGTAGTGGATAGTTTAAAACCATTGGGTGAAAAATACATTAACGATTTATTACAAGGCGTACAAAACGGCTGGGTAGATATCTATGAAAACCAAGGAAAACGCACAGGTGCTTATTCTTGGGGCATATATGATGTTCACCCATTTGTATTATTAAACTATGATAATAAATACGGCGCTGTTTCGACATTAGCACATGAACTGGGGCACGCAATGCATAGTTATTATAGTAACGAAGCACAG
Organism: Selenobaculum gibii; assembly: GCF_030273445.1. NCBI lineage: Bacteria > Bacillati > Bacillota > Negativicutes > Selenomonadales > Sporomusaceae > Anaerosinus > Anaerosinus gibii. The sequence continues at coordinate 1,043,520 of NZ_CP120678.1, read as the reverse complement.
CCTTATAATACGTCTTCTTATACAATTTTTTGTGCTGAAGTCGCCTCAACAACGAATGAAATTTTATTGCTTGATTATATGTTAGAAAATGAAAAAGATCCTAAAAAACGCATTTATTTTATCAATCAATATTTAGAACAAATTCGAACCACTGTTTATCGCCAAACCATGTTCGCCGAATTTGAAATGATTGTTCATCACAAAGCAGAAGCCGATGAATCTCTGACCGCAGATAGTTTTGAAAAAATTTGGTTAGATTTAAATAAATCTTACTACGGAAATGAAATCATTATCGATGATGAAATCAAAATTGAATGGGCTCGTATTCCCCATTTCTATCGTCCGTTTTACGTATACAAATATGTAACTGGTTATGCTGCCGCTACTACATTAGCGAATAATTTGCAGACCCAAGGACAATCCGCACAAAAAAAATATCTTGACTATTTAAAAAGCGGAGGATCAGACTATTCTATTGATTTATTAAAGGTAGCAGGCGTAGACATGACGGCATCTACACCGTTAGAAATTACTTTAGAAAAATTCTCCTCAAGACTTAAAGAATTGGAAGAATTACTAATAAACTCTTGACAATAGTAAGATTTCACAGTATAGTAGACTACAGTAACTAATTAAATTGCTCTGGATAACTTGCGAGGCCTAACCAATCAACTTACCAGCTCAATTCGTTGGCGACTAATATTTTTAAGGAGGTTGGTTAACAATGACCTACCAAGACAAACAACTTACATGTAAAGAATGTGGAGCTGAATTCAGCTTTACTGCATCAGAGCAAGCTTTTTACGCTGAGAAAGGATTCCAAAATGAACCTTCTCGTTGTCCAGAATGTCGTTCTGCTAGAAAAGCACAAAATAACAGAGGCGGTAATGGCGGTTTCCGTCAACAACGCGAAATGTTCGATACAGTATGTAGCGAATGTGGTAAAGATACACAAGTTCCTTTCAAACCAACAGAAGGTAAACCTGTTTTCTGTCGCGATTGCTTCCAAGCACATAAAAGTTATTAATTATTATGGAGACCTATTAGGTCTCCTTTTTAATTGCAAAAACAAGAGCTGTTACACGATACAAATAGCTTTTGTTTTATAAATAAATAGGCTGTTACTAACTTTATTGGTTAGTAACAGCCTATTTATTTATAAACTACTTTACTAAAGACATAACAACCTTTTTCATATCTTCTTTTTCACATTGTTGTTTATGCAATATTTTAATTGTTCTTAAGGAATCCAATCCCTCAGGCACTTTCATCCCACTTATTTTTTCCAATGCATCTAGCATAGCAAATTCGTTGCCTTCGGTAACTTTTGATTTATCTAATGCGGCCAAAACACTTGCATTAAACTTGTACGGACTCGCTGTAGATACAATAACATTTACAGTTGTATCACCTGTAACTTTTTTATAACGATCCGCTACTTCCCACGCTACTGCAGTATGTGTATCTGCAACATATTGATGTTTTTCATAAACAGATTTAATTTTTCCTGCTGTTTTTGTATCATCTGCCCAGTCAGCCCAAAATACCTCTTTGATTTTTGCTAAATAATCAGCACCAACTGTATACTCACCATTTTTATTTAGTGATTCCATCCACGCTTTAACTTGCACTTTATCTCCTCCACCAATATGGAACAATAATCGTTCAAGGTTACTTGAAATCAAAATATCCATGGACGGCGAAGCTGTTTTATGAAATGCTCTATTTCGATTGTATGTACCAGTTTGTAAAAAATCAGTCAACACATTATTTGCATTTGATGCACAAATCAATTTATGTACCGGCAAGCCCATCCGTTTTGCATAATATCCAGCTAGAATATTGCCAAAGTTTCCTGTAGGCACAACAAAGTTAACTTTGTCCCCCATTTTTAATTTATTTTCTTTTACTAAATCAGCATATGCACTAAAGTAATAGACGATTTGTGGTACAAGACGCCCCCAGTTAATTGAATTTGCCGAAGACAACTGGAAGCCTGCTTCATTCAAATTTTTGTTAAACTCTTCATCATTGAAAATATTTTTCACACCGGTTTGAGCATCATCAAAATTTCCATGAACAGCAATAACAGAAACATTGTTTCCTTTTTGGCTAACCATTTGTAATCGTTGCATTTGACTAACGCCTTCTTGCGGATAAAAAACCATAATACGAATTTGATCTACATCTTTAAATCCTTCTAAAGCAGCCTTCCCCGTATCGCCAGAAGTTGCGACAAGGATAATAATCTCAGCTTTTTCACCTGTCTTTTTTAATGCTGTAGACATTAATTGAGGCAACAATTGCAATGCCATATCCTTGAATGCACTCGTCGGTCCATGCCATAATTCCAATACATTTGTATCCTCTGATAAATTAACTACTGGTGCAATTAAATCAATATCAAACTTTTGATTTCCATAGGCACGCTCTACACAAGCTGAAACTTCAGCTTCCGTATAATCTGTTAAAAATTCAGCTAAAATTTTCTTAGCACGATTTTGATAAGATAAGTTAATGAGACTTTCAATAAAATTATTTTCCAATACCGGTATATGATTCGGAACAAATAATCCTCCATCATCAGCAATCCCTGCAATAATCGCCCCTGCCGCTGTTAATTCTTTTTCGTTTCCCCGCGTACTTATATATCTCATAGTTTTCTCCTTTACCTAATAGATTACCGGATTAAATTAGCCATCATACCGTTTACAGCCTTTTTCAAGTCATCTGGAGCAATTATAATTTGACATCCGCGTACACCCGCACTAACTGCTATAGTTTCAAAATTATCCATGCGTTGATCTAGATATACAGGATAAACTTTTTTAGCTCCAAGAGGTGAAACTCCACCGCGAATATATCCAGTTAACCCTTGCACTTCCTTCAAGTGCACCATTTCAGCCTTTTTATTGTTACTAACAGCTGCCAAAGCTTTCAAGTTCAGCTCTGCACCACCTGGAATACAGGCCATCAAAACCCCATTTTTATCCCCGCGTGCTACTAACGTTTTAAAGACTCGTTCTAAAGGCATTCCTACTTTTTTAGCAACATTTGGTGCGCTTAAGTCTTCCAAGTCAACTTCATATTCTTTAAGTTCATATTGAATGTTAAGACCATCTAAGATCCTAGCTACATTTGTCTTTTTCATCCATTATGGCTCCTCTGTTAAAATATATCTGTATTCCCTCGCAAGTACATAGATACATTTTATTCTATTTTTCTTTCTATAATAGTCCACATTGTATACCAACATGAATCATTATAACGTATGATGTATCTTTTAGCAATCTTTAGATAAATAAAGTTAAATTTATGAATTATTAGTTTTAGATTTTTATTTGCTGATGGGGATTCACCTAGATTACTGCTTACTTTATAATTCTTTTACTCGCTTTAAAATCTCTATGATTAATTTTACATGTGGCACTAAAGTACACAATTCTAAATGCTCTTGCGGTGAGTGAATATCTTTTACATTTGGTCCGATTGAAATAATATCCAGATCAGGATTTTTAGCACTAAACCAACCTGCTTCTAAACCTGCATGAATCGATTCTTTTTTCATAGGAATTTTATTTTGTTCTTCAAATATTTTTACTGTTAAAGGAATAAGCTTAGAATTTTCATTTACTGGCCATCCTGGCGATTTTCCCGAAAAATTCATATGAAAGTCACATAAACTTGCTATTTTCCCAAAAACCTCTTGAAAGTAATTAAAATATTTATCCACCGAAGTACGTGGGAAAATATTAAATTTAATCTGATCATTATTTATTTCAACCAATCCCATATTGGATGAGCTTTCAACTAATCCATCTACTGCTGAAGACATTGTATGTACACCATCTTGCGCCATACAAATAAAATTTATTATTTTATCCGCTATTTTTTCCTCAATTACTTTCGTTGGCATATCGACTTTTTCTACTTGAATTTCAAAACCTATCTCTTTTGAGAAATGTTCTAATACATATTGTTTAACGTTAACAATCACTTCTCTAGCACGTCCAAAATATTCTTCATCCAAAACTAAAATAGTTTCACAAGTAGATGGGATAGCATTTCTTGCTGTGCCTCCGCTTAAATCTGCAATCTCAAATGCCACCTCTGCCTTTTTTAACTGATATAGAAAGTATCCCATAATTTTAATCGCGTTAGCACGATTATCATGAATCATTACACCTGAATGTCCGCCAAGCATTCCAGTCAAGGTAAATTTTAGCGCATTCTGATATATTGCCTTTTTCCATTGAATATCACCTGTAACATCAATATTAACACTGCCTGCCGAACTCATCGTCACTTTATCCCAATCTTCTGAGTCGCAGTTAATTAAATATGCACCATCTAAATATGTAGACTCTAAATTTGATGCTCCACTCATTCCGGCTTCTTCATCCGTTGTAATAATAACTCTAAGCTCTCCATGTTGAATTGTGTCACTTGCTAGAATATAAAGTGCTGCAGCAACGCCGATTCCATCATCTGCCCCCAATGAAGTTCCTTTGGCTTTAAGTACATTGCCGTCATTGATTAACTCTATTGCATCCTGCAATGGATTATAGTCCTTACCAGGTTCAGCCACACATACCATATCCATATGCCCTTGCAAAATTACCCGTGGCAAATCTTCATATCCGGGAGTTGCTGGTTTATCAATAATAATGTTATTTGTATCATCTTGAATAACTTTTAATTCCTGCTGCTGTGCCCAATGATATAAATAATCACTTACAGCTTTTTCATGACCAGATTTACGAGGAATAGCAGCTAATTTTTCAAATTGTTTAAGCACCCCATTTAAAATTTTTCTATCTTTATCGTTTAATGTATCAACATAACTCATTTATTTTTCCTCCTTTTTTTGATTCATTACTTATAAAAACCACTTATTTAACATAATTCATCTAGATGGTCAATTGTAAAGACTCGAATTTGCATGTGACAAATAAAAATTTACATTGCTATTGAATCATTATACTTCCATTATTTTTAAAATAAAATTCTTTTTCATGTAAAAATCGTATTATTTTTGTTATAATACTTGATGCAAAATAAATAAAATAAATCATTGAGGTAAAAATGCATACAAAAAAATCTTTTTCAACTTATGTAATAAATTTAGACTCTGCGAATCTTACAGTAGAAGAATACTTAAAAAATATTCTTCATTATTCTTCACGTAAACGCCAATTACTTACTCGAAATAAGGGAATTTATTTAAATCGAAAAACAACCTTTATGAAGCGTCAACTAAAAGAAAATGACATATTACGAGTCATGGACTTTCCAGATATAAGTTATGGCGTAACACCACAAAATCAAAAAATTGATATTCTGTATGAAGATGAACATGTAATCGTACTTAATAAACCACCAAAACTATTAACACATCCAACAGGACAAACAACTAATAATACTTTAGCGAATTATTTAGCGTACTATTTTCAATCCAAACAAATTTTATCAACTATCCGACCTATGCATCGCCTTGATCGCGATACCTCAGGATGTATTGTATTCGCCAAAAGCGCACATAGCCAAACTCTGCTAACAAAGCAACTTGAACACCAGATTTTAAAACGTTTCTATCTTGCAATAACCGAAGGATGCCCGCAAGAAAAAAAGGCCACCATCAACCGCCCTATTGCCATACATCCGTCATTCCCTAATCAACGAATAACTTCGTCTACTGGAGAGACAGCAATTACTCATTATGAAGTAATCGAAAATTTAGCAGAGACCCATAGTCTTCTATCATTATCTTTAGAAACAGGTAGGACGCACCAAATACGCGTTCATTTAGCTTCTGTTGGGCTACCTATCTTAGGCGACTCCATGTATGGAAAAAAATCCAATTTAATTTCACATCAATCTCTGCATGCAGCAAAAGTTCAATTTAACCACATTGAAAGCAACCGAAAAATTTTAGTTCAAGCACCAATGCCAAAAGATATGAATGAGTTACTCATCCAGTTACGCAAATAAATTACAGGCAGTCAATCTGACTGCCTGTGTATTTCACTCAATATATTACCCTTGTGCATATGTAGGAATACTATAGCTGCATAATTCTTTATCAATATCAACATTTTTAGGAGTATACAATACGCTATATTCCGAAACTCTCTGTATAGATCCCTCTAAAATATAGCACACCCCATTTACAAAATCACACAATCGCTGCTGTTCAGAAACATCTATAAATTCATAGTTCACAAAAACAGCTTCCTTAGCTTTTAAATGGTCAGCAATTATATTCCCTTGATTAAAACTAGACGGTTCAAACACAAGCACCTTTAAAGCTGGTGCTTCATTCATATATACCTTCAGTGCCGGCCGTTCAGTCTTAGTCATTTCAGGTATATCTTCTTTTTCAATTGGCGCATCATCTTCAGGCATTAGTACATTTGCAATTTTATCAATCAGGTTGTTAGAAGACATCCCCACCGCCTCCTCTAATAACAAAATAATTAACTATCATTATGTCAGTATTCTTCATTTAATTCAAGTTTCCTGCAAAAAAGAATTTTTTCTGCAAAATTTAACAATAATTATTTTTTATTTAATAAAAAGCACTTATTTCCTACGAAAATAAGTGCTTTTATTATTTTATTTTTGCGAATTTTTACGCTCACGACCACGTTGCAAGCGATCAAGGACAGCTTTACGTAAACGGATGCTTTTTGGTGTAACTTCAACCAATTCATCTTTATTAATATATTCCAACGCTTGTTCCAAACTTAAAATACGCGGAGGAACAAGTCGAATTGCTTCATCAGAAGAGCTTGTTCTCATATTAGAAACATGCTTTTTCTTACATGGATTAATATCCATATCCATTTCACGAGAATTTTCCCCAATAATCATACCTTCATATACTGGTTGATTTGGCGATACAAACATCGTACCACGATCTTGTACGCTATAAATACCATATCCAGTTGTTTCACCTTGCTCAAAGGCAACCAAAGCGCCACGTGTACGACCTGGAATATCACCTTTGTAAGGAACATACCCATGGAATAAATGATGCATAATGCCATTTCCTTTTGTATTCGTTAAAAATTCAGAACGAAAACCAATTAACCCGCGTGCTGGAATGACAAATTCCATACGAAGATATCCAGATAACTCAGTCATATTCGCAAGTTCGGCTTTGCGTGTTCCCAATGCTTCCATAACAGTTCCCATAAATTCTTGCGGAACATCAATTGTTAGGTATTCCATTGGCTCACAAAGCTGACCGTTAATTTCTTTGTAAATTACTTCTGGTTTACCAACTTGTAATTCAAAGCCTTCACGACGCATTGTTTCAATTAATATAGATAAATGAAGTTCACCACGTCCAGAAACTTTAAATGTATCAGCATTATCTGTTTCTTCCACTCGTAAGCTTACATTTGTTTCAATTTCTTTAAATAAACGATCGCGCAAATGACGAGAAGTAACAAATTCCCCTTCTTTACCTGCAAACGGACTCGTATTAACTCCAAAAGTCATTGCTAAAGTAGGCTCATCAATATTAATGCTTGGTAAAGCCTCTGGCTGTTCAGCATCAGCAATTGTTTGTCCAATGCTAACATCGCCAAGACCAGTTAATGCAACAATATCACCCAAACCCGCTTCTTGCACTTCAACACGTTTTAACCCTTGATAAGTATATAGTTTACCAATACGTGATCTTGTTTCAACATCACCATTAATGATTACAACACTTTGGTTATACTTCGCACTACCACGAATAATACGACCAATCGCCACACGTCCAACGTATTCATCATTATCTAACGTAGTTACCATAATTTGAAGAGGGCCTTCTGCATCACCTGTTGGTGCAGGAATTTCTTTTAATAATAAATCCATTAATGGATTTAAGTTTTCACTTTCGTCTTCCATCGCCATTTTAGCAATACCGGCACGAGCGGCTGCATAAACAACTGGGAAATCCAATTGATCATCATCTGCGCCAAGTTCCATAAACAATTCGAGTACTTCGTCATAAACATCATCCACACGTTGGTCAGGACGGTCAATTTTGTTAATGACAACGATAGGTTTTAATTTTTGCTCTAAAGCTTTACGCAATACATATTTTGTTTGCGGCATAGGTCCTTCAAAAGCATCAACCAATAACAATACCCCATCGACCATATTTAGTACACGTTCTACTTCTCCACCAAAATCAGCATGCCCTGGTGTATCCACGATATTAATTTTTACATCGTTATACATGACAGCCGTATTTTTTGAAAGAATAGTAATTCCACGTTCACGCTCAAGATCATTCGAGTCCATTACGCGTTCTGCAATTTGCTCATTCGCACGAAACGTTCCATTTTGTTTTAACATCGCATCTACTAATGTAGTTTTACCGTGGTCAACGTGTGCAATAATTGCTATATTTCTTATATCTTGTTTTTCCATTCATTAGCCTCCTAAGTTTTTGAAAAGCCTTGTTTTATCTATCACAATTATTTTTGTAATTTTTTCAACAGCATATGCAATTTTATCACTTTTCCTATGCCATATCAACTATCTTCATAAAATTATTTCATCTTAATAAATAATAAAAATAAAAATGCATCCTTAAATAGTTGACAAAATCAAACTATTCAAGATGCATTTTTATCTCTTCATCCCTTCAATATTATAAATCGTTCATGACTTTTTTCAAATATTTAAGTACCTTTCCTAACCGAACAACGACTTCGCGTAATTTATTCGGTTCACGTGAAACAATAGTAAATAATCTTCTTCTTATTTGACGATAATCAGCTTGTGCCAAACTTAAGAATTCTTCTAATTCTTTTACTGCTGGTTCAATTACAACATCAGTCTCTTTAACCTGCCATTTATCATAATGAATAATTGCTGTATCGCCATACTTCGGAATATATGTGCTATTCCCTAATTTTTCTCCAATATACTGACTCAAAGCCTCAGTTGCATCTGGCTCCCCATGAACTAAAAACACATTATGAGGTTTAGGTCCATCAATACTCGCAAGCCAATCTACGATCTGGCCACGGTCCGCATGAGCAGAAAATCCATCAAGATTATAAATTTTTGCTTTTACACTAACTTCTTCCCCAATAATCTTTACTCGTTTAACCCCTTCTATCAAGCGACGTCCCATACTCCCCTCAGCTTGATATCCTACAAATAATACACTAGTTTCAGGTTTCCATAAATTATGTTTTAAATGATGCAGGATTCTTCCCGCATCCGCCATTCCACTAGCAGAAATGATAATTTTCGCGCCTTTTGTTTCATTTAGTGCTTTTGATTCTTCCGCTGTCTTCGCAATAACTAAATGAGGCATTTCCGGCAGGCTTCCACCCGCAATTAACATTTTAGTAGAATCCTCATCAAACTCTTGTGTATTCTTCGCAAAAATCTGTGTAGCAGCAATTGCCAACGGACTATCTAAAACTACTGGAACATTAGGAATCTTATCTTCCTTCCATAGCTTATATAAATAATACAACAACGTCTGCGTCCGCCCTACTGCAAAAGAAGGAATAATTACATTTCCATCCCTATCGATTGTATCATTTATAATCTCTGCTAATTTTTCCTCTCTATTATAATACTGATGCATGCGATTACCGTATGTAGATTCAACAATTACATAATCAGCACCATGAATTAATGTCGGATCTTTTATAATCGGCTGGTTTGGTTGCCCCAAATCACCAGAAAATAAAAGTTTCGTCGTATGCCCTTCTTCTCGTACATATATTTCTAAAATTGCTGACCCAATAATATGACCAGCATCTCTAAAAACAACTCTAACTTCAGAGGTTATTTGTAAATCAACATCATATGAAACAGGTGCAAACTGCGACAATGCTTCAAACGCCTCATCCACAGTATATAATGGTTCCACTGTTTTTTTACCAACACGCTGTCCTTTTCTATTTGCAATTTCAGCATCTGACTCTTGAATATGCGCACTATCAGGCAACATGATTTTGCATAAATCCACAGTTGCTTTCGTTGCATAAATTGCCCCTTTAAATCCTTGTTTGCAAAGCTTCGGTATTAACCCACAATGATCAATATGCGCATGCGTTAACAATACACAATCAATACTACCAGGGTCATAAAGAAAATCTCGATAATTCAAAGCTCTAACTGCCTTAGCTCCTTGAAACATCCCACAATCAATCAATATTTTTCGATTTGCAACTTCTAACAAAAAAGATGAACCTGTAACCACTTGCGCGGCACCTAAAAATTGTAGTTTCATAACATTGACCTTCTTTCTCTAAGAAGTGATAACTAACCTACTCTTTCTTGTAATTTATTATACTATATTCCCCCTTTTTTCGCCATTATATTGTCTGCCATTTAAACCCTATCTAAAATAAAAAATGATTTCATTCTCAGATTATAGCTATAACTCATACAGCCGTATCCAGAATAAAATCATTTTATAAACAAACACCATCTTAAATATAATACTTTATAAATCTATTTATTTTTCCCCTAACGTCCGCACCTCTGGATACAATTTCACACCATGTTTTTCATAAACTAATCTCTGTACTTCATTGATTAAGTCAAGAACATCTTGTGCTTTTGCATCTCCTGCATTAATAACAAACCCCGCGTGTTTCGGAGATACCTGCGCACCGCCTATTCTAAACCCTTTTAATCCACTTTGCTCTATTAATGTCCCTGCAAAATGGCCAACTGGGCGCTTAAAGGTACTACCAGCACTCGGCATTTCAAGCGGTTGCCTACTTTCACGTCTTTGTGTTAAATCGCCCATTTTATCATGAATTTCTGTATGAATTCCTGACATTAAAGATAATTCTATTTCACAAATAATATCGCCATTTTCTTGGAAAACACTATGACGATACCCAAAGTCCAATTCCTTACGCTCAAATCTTTTTACTTCTCCATCGCGGCTTACGGCTGTAACCGCAGAAACAATATGACTAATTTCTCCATCATAAGCACCAGCATTCATAAAAACTGCCCCACCAATACTTCCAGGAATTCCTACGGCAAACTCCATTCCAGTTAACCCGCATCTCGCCGCAAATTTTGAAACATCTTTAAGGAGGGCTCCCGCTCCAGCAACCACGCTATCTTCTTTTTGTTTTAAGTAAGCAAAACTTTTATCAAACTTTATTACAACACCACGAATTCCACGATCAAGAACTAATACATTAGAACCATTTCCTAAAATCGTAAGCGGCATATCATATGATTTAACAGCTGCCAAAACTTCAGTTAATTCATCAAGTGATGCAGGTAATAACAAATAATCTGCCGGTCCACCAATTTTAAAAGTCGTATGATATTTCATTGGTTCATTAAGCAAAATTTGTTTAGGCTCTAAAACCTTCTGTATTGCTAAAATAAATTCATTTTCTTTGTGCAAAATAAATTCATTCCTTCTCTTTTTATTTTATGTTTTACACTTTATATTATCGTATCTTTATGCTAATTTTATTGCAAATAGAATTTGTTTAGCTATGTTATTATAAAATTAACATAATTCTTTGAAGCCACATTGTTTTAATGCCTCATATGCAACAATTGCCACTGAATTAGAAAGATTAAGTGATCTTGCATCATGAATCATCGGTATTCGAATACAGTTTTCCCAATTTGCCTTTAAAATATCTTCAGGAATTCCTGCTGTTTCCTTGCCAAAAACTAAAAAATCATTCACTTGAAAACTTATTTCACTATATGCTTTTTTTGCCTTTGTTGTATTGTAATAAAACGTTGCTTCAGGATATTTTCCCTGCACTTCAGCGAAATTTTCATGATAATGAATTTTCACCAAATTCCAATAGTCTAATCCTGCTCTTTTTAGATATTTGTCGTCTACAGAAAATCCAAGTGGTTTGACCAAGTGAAGCTCACATCCTGTAGCTGCACATAACCTTGCAATATTCCCCGTATTTCCTGGTATTTCTGGTTCAATTAGTACAATATGCATTTCCTACACCTCTATAAAAATAATGAATAAATTCTTTAATCCGTTAAATATATATCATTCCACAAAGTCAGATAAAATCCTATCACATATTTTAACAATATGCAATTATAAGAAAAATAAGTTGAAGATTTTCAAAATCTTCAACTTATTTTCCTAACCTATTTTATTAATCGAATCTATATCCAGTTCTTTATATTGCTCTAAAAATTCACTTAATTTGTTAACTATCATTTGAATACCCCCAGCTACGTCAGATTCTACATTTAACGCCAGTACAGGTTCATGCAATGACATACGAAGCAAGAACCAACCATCACCACAATTTTCACCTACATTAACTCTTACACCTTCATAATTATTGGGTACTAAACTCCATCCTTCTACCTTTGTAACAAAAGTAGCTAATTCATCTAGAACCATAAATCCATAAGGTTTAAACTCTGTCTTTTTGATACCAATTCTAAAATCCAAACTTTCGACCGGAGTTTTTAGTTTCGTAATTAGACTTTGAATAGATTTGCCTGCTTCATTTAATAATGCCATTTTAATTAAAATTTTTGCAATTAAATAAGCACCATCATCTAGAAAATAATTTTCTTTTAACGCTGCATGTCCAGAGGTTTCAATCGCTAAATAAGATGCAATCCCTTCTTGATTCAATCTTTTTGATTCATTAATAACATTTTTGTAACCGCGTTTAAAGCGATGATGTATGCCGCCTAAACTATCAATAAACTCAGCTAAACCAATAGAAGTAACCGAATCTGTAACAATTGTAGATTTTGGATGTTCTTCTAATATAATAGAGGAAATAAGCGCTATAAGAGCATTTTTATTAACTTCTACACCATCAGAACTTACTACTGCTGCCCTATCTACATCCGTATCAAAAATAATCCCTAAATCAGCTTTAGTATCTAATACCGCTTTTTTGATTGATTCAATAGCTTCATTATTCTCTGGATTTGGTACGTGGTTTGGAAAATTCCCATCAGGATCTAAAAATTGACTTCCTTCTGTGTTTGCCCCTAGCTTTTCTAAAACTTGAGCCGCAAAAAATCCTCCGGCACCATTCCCTGCATCTACAATAATTTTACATCCAGTTAAAGGCCGATCATAATTGGTTTTAGAATTTACACCTTTCCGAATAATATTCACAAGTAAATTTGCATAATCACCAATTAAATTCACACTTTTTACTACAGCCTTCTCAGTTTTTTCACCAACTTCTGTTTTTGAAGCCAATTCAAGAATTGCTTTAATATCTTCTTTTTCACAGCCACCATCTTTTGTGAAAAACTTTAATCCATTGTAATAATATGGCAAATGACTTGCTGTAATCATAACTGAACCATCACATTGATATGCATCCATAACTGTACTCATAAACATTGCAGGTGTTGTTGCCATATGACAATCATAAATTGTACATCCTTGACTCTTTACACCTTCAATAAATGCAGCTTTAATTTCCGGACCTGATAATCTTGAATCCATACCTACTGCAATCTTCAATTGACCAATTTCTTTTTTGCTTGTTTTGCTTATCCAATGCACAAAACCTATTGCGATATATTTTGCCTTTTCTGACGTTAAATTCACTGTTTTTCCTGGTGCTTCAATTGCAATCCCACGAATATCTGTACCATTTTGTAAATCTGACCATATTTCTCTCATCATTCTTCACCAACCTAATTTCAATATATAAATATTACAAACTTCCTCTCAAATAACCCTTTAAATTCTACCTTATTTTTTTTCAGCTGACAAATACTAATTATTTAAGATATAAATAAAAAGAGCATTGCAAAATTTAAATTCACAATGCTCTTTATTGATTAAATCTATTCTAAAACTGCACCAATGCTAGCAGAACCTGCAAGACGTGCATAACGTGATAAATAGCCTTTTGTAATTTTACGTGGAGGTTGTACCCAAGCTGCTTTACGTTTTGCCATGACCTCATCACTAACTATTAAATTTAATTTGCGATTTGGAATATCAATATCTATTTTATCTCCATCTTGTATAAGCGCAATTGGTCCACCAACCATCGCTTCTGGAGATACGTGCCCTATGCAGGCACCACGTGTAGCACCACTAAAGCGACCATCTGTAATCAAGGCAACCTTCAATCCCATTCCTGTAATTACAGCAGTTGGATTTAGCATTTCTCTCATCCCTGGGCCACCTTGTGGTCCTTCATAACGAATTACAACGACATCTCCGTCTTTAATTTTCCCACCGACAATTGCATCAATTGCCGCTTCTTCCGAATCAAAACATTTTGCAGTTCCTTGATACACTAACATATCTTCTGTAACAGCACTTTCTTTTACTACAGCACAATCCGGTGCAAGATTCCCTTGTAAAATTGCAATACCACCTTTATTACGATACGGTGCTTCTACTGTTTTAATGACATCTTGACGAACAATTTCTGCATATTTTATTCTTTCTTCCATTGTTCCCGTAACTGTAAGTGCATCTAAATGAATAATATTGCGTTTTGATAACTCTTTTAAAACAGCATTAATTCCACCTGCCTCATTCAAATCCTGCATATGATGCGTTCCACCAGGACTTAATTTAGTAATATAAGGTGTTTTAGCGCTGATTTCATCAAATAAAGATAATGGAAGATCTATTCCCGCTTCATGTGCAATCGCTGTTAGATGAAGTACCGTATTGGAAGAGCCACCAATCCCCATATCAACTGCAATGGCATTTTCAAATGCTTTTTTTGTTAATATATCTTTAGGTTTTATATCTTCTTTTACTAAATGAAGAATTGTTTCTCCAGCTTTTTTCGCAAGCATTCTACGTTGTCCAAAATATGCCGCTGGAATTGTTCCATTGCCAGGAAGCCCTAACCCAAGTGCTTCAGTTAATGAGTTCATTGTATTTGCTGTAAATAATCCAGCACAAGATCCACATCCGGGACAAACACTTTTTTCTAAATCAGCAAGTTCATCTTCACTCATTTTTCCAGCTTCAAATTTCCCTGCCGCTTCAAACGCATTGCTTACACTTGCATCTTTTCCTTGATAACGTCCGGCTAACATTGGACCACCACTAACAACTATACAAGGAATATTAAGTCTAGCTGCTGCCATAATCATTCCTGGTACAACTTTATCGCAGTTCGGAATCAATACTAAACCATCAAATGCATGTGCTTTTGCTACAGCCTCTATTGAATCAGCAATTAACTCACGACTTGCCAAAGAATATTTCATCCCTTCATGTCCCATTGCAATCCCATCGCAAACACCTATCGCCGGAAATTCTATCGGTGTTCCGCCTGCTGCTGCAACACCAAGTTTCACCGCTTCAGCAATTGTTCTCAAATGAATATGTCCAGGAATAATTTCATTAAAAGAATTCACTACACCAATTAATGGTTTATTTAGATCTTCCGGACCATATCCCATTGCATAGAATAACGACCGGTGCGCCGACCGTGTTGACCCTTTTTTTACTGCATCACTTTTCATAAATTATCTCCTATTCTATATGTTCTATCTCACGAATTGTAAGAATTACTTAACAACCATTGCAATTTTAACTACTCTCTAAAAAGAATAGTTCACTATCAGTTTACAACATTACAATCGTTTAACATTTTATATTTCTCTATAAATTTTTATAATCCTGCCACTCCATAAAATATAATCGCCTACTTCTTTAACTTAACAAATTTTTTTTTGTGCTGTATAATAAAGGTATCTGATAAACGACAATTATTCAGCAATAATAGTTATCGTTTTAAGGATTTGTTTAGCATTCTGACGCAAGGGTATACAACCTGCGCATTAGGAAAGATTTTAGGAGGCACTATGAAAAGATTTGGAGTCATAGGAATCGTACTTGAAAACCCTAACGAAACTGCATATGATGTCAATCAAATTATTAGCCAATACAGCTATTTAATTATTGGCCGGATAGGGGTTCCAAAACACGAAGAAAAAATAGGCTTAATCGCTCTCATCATTGAGGGAACTACCGATGAAGTAGGTGCCTTTACTGGGAAACTAGGAAATCTCTCCGGTGTCACAGTCAAGTCTGCCCTCACCAAGAAACAACATTTCAAGGAGGGATTATCAAATGATTGATAACACGCAAAGAACCAGTGATGCATTTATTGATGACCAGTTAATTTTTCAGTTGCTTGCTGATGGGAAAAGCAAAGCTTCTGATGCAAGTCTCGTAAAACAAATTATTGAGAAAGCCAGAACAAAACACGGATTAACTTCCGCCGAAGTAGCAATCTTATTACAAGTAGAAAATCAAGAATTAATACAGAAGATGTTTTCCACAGCTGCAGAAATTAAAGAAGCTATTTATGGAAAACGAATTGTCCTCTTTGCACCTTTATATATTTCCAGCTATTGTGTAAACAACTGTGTCTATTGTGGCTATTGCGCATCAAACGAGAAACAGCTTCGCCGCCGTCTAAGCATGGAAGATGTCGCACAAGAAGTCAAAATCCTTGAAGCTTTGGGACATAAGCGTTTAGCTGTAGAAGCAGGTGAAGATCCTGTCAATTGCCCAATTGAATATGTAACCGATGTATTAAAACAAATTTATAGTTTAAAATTTGACAACGGCAGTATTCGACGTGCCAATGTAAATATTGCCGCTACTACAATTGAGGATTATGCAAAATTAAAAGCTGCCGGCATCGGCACTTATATTCTCTTCCAAGAAACTTATCATCGCGAAACGTATGCCCGCCTTCATCCATCGGGGCCAAAACACGATTACAACTGGCACACAACGGCAATGGATAGAGCAATGAAAGGCGGCATTGATGATGTTGGCATTGGTACATTATATGGATTATATGATTTTAAATACGATACTGTAGCAATGTTTCTACACGCCGAGCATTTAGAAAAAGAATTCGGTGTTGGACCACATACAATTTCCGTGCCACGCATTCGTCCAGCATCAGATGTCGATTTATCGACTATGCCACATCTCGTAAGTGATGAAGATTTTGCAAAAATCATTGCAATCATCCGCATGGCGGTTCCATATACAGGAATGATTTTATCAACACGCGAAGATCCAGACTATCGAGATACTCTTATTGATTATGGAATTTCACAAATTAGCGCTGCTTCTGGTACAGGTGTTGGTGCATATAAAGAAACTTATAGCGACCATCCTGATCATCAAAACAGTATGCAATTTGAGACCAGTGATCTGCGTTCACCTGATGAAATTATTCAAATGCTTTGTAAAAAAGGGTACGTACCGAGCTACTGTACTGCTTGCTACCGCCAAGGTCGCACTGGCGACCGCTTTATGAGTCTTGCTAAAACTGGTGAAATACAAAATGTTTGCTTACCAAATGCTCTTTTAACCTTTAAAGAATATCTTCTTGACTATGCCAATGAGGAAACAAAAAAAATCGGTGAAGAGTTGATTAACGATCAAATCAAAACAATAGAAAACGAAAAGATTCGCCAAACGACAATCGAACGCCTCCAATTAATCGAAGAGGGAATTCGAGATTTATTTTTCTAATAATAAAAGGACTATTATAAGCAAGTACACTTATAACAGTCCTTTTTATTTGTCTAAAACTCGGGAAATCTATATTTATTTATATATCCTTTATTATTAGATTTATTTACTTTATGAAATATTCGACTATAATCCTTTTAACATATCTAAAATGAAATCATCTTTATGATTTGATTGTGCTAACATAGCCTACGCAGCTTGTGTTAAGAGTTGATACCTCGTATATTCCACAATTTCTTTTGCCATGTCTGCACCACGAATTGTACTTTCCGCATCTGTTAAATTCTCATTGCGCATCTGGCTCTTAGTGCATCATTTCAATTTAAAATATTAACAATTGATACAGCTAATATATTATTCCGTATACTCGTCCCCGTTGTGTTCCTCCTCCATGAATTCATACTTTTGTGGAGCTACATTCACTATTTCTTCGATTATTAATAAAAATGTATATACAATAACAACTTCAATAATTCTGATAAAAATCCGTTTCTTACATTTTATCCATTTTTTTCTTTTAAAAATAAAAAATCACCCCCGATTTTTTAGGTGAAATAAAATCGGGGGTAATTTCTATTTATTCTTCCTTATTTTATAACCAATCCATAAACAGCCAATCCAAATCGGCAATATTCCCACGGCGAGCTGCATATCTTCAATTTGTGTCATAAGTAAGACAATCATAATTAAAAATGCCAAACAAAGATAATTGATATACGGATACCCTATAGATTTAAAATGTAACTGTTCCACTTGATTCTCTCTTATTTTTAACTTACGGAATTTTAAATGTGTTATCGTAATAATCACCCAGCTAACAACAACTGCTGCAACAGCAATTGAAATCAAATACATAAAGACTTTTCCTGGAATAAAATAATTAAGCGCAACTACAATTAATGTAATTCCTGAAGAGACGAAAATTCCTATATAAGGTACACCATTTTTTGCTAACCTCGTAAAAATTTTCGGCGCATCCCCTTGTTTTGCCAAACCATAAAGCATCCGAGAATTACTATAAATTGCACTATTATACACAGATAATGCCGCTGTTAAAACAACGATATTCAATAAGTTTGCTGCTGCTGGAATCCCGATATTAGAAAATATCTGTACAAACGGACTTGCTTCTAATCCAACTTCATTCCATGGATATAATGTCATTAACACAACTAAAGTACCAATATAAAAAATAAGTACACGCCAAATTACCTGATTAATTGCTTTCGGAATTGTTTTATTAGGGTTATCTGCTTCACCCGCTGTAATCCCAA
The DNA here is from genome assembly GCF_030273445.1 of Selenobaculum gibii. NCBI lineage: Bacteria > Bacillati > Bacillota > Negativicutes > Selenomonadales > Sporomusaceae > Anaerosinus > Anaerosinus gibii. The sequence goes on along the minus strand of NZ_CP120678.1, from coordinate 1,024,740 downwards.
TAAGCTCAATTCCCCCAAAAGAAAACATAACAATAACTAAAGATAATGCTAAGCCCCAAATACCATTCGGCATAAAACCACCATGTTGCCATAGGTTAGCAAAACAATCTGGAAAGGCTCCCATCTGCGTAAAAATTAAGTATGTACCAAAAATAATCATACCAATAATTGCAACAACTTTAATAATTGCTGTAAAAAATTCAAACTCACCGTACATTCTTACATTAATCAAATTAATCAAAGTAATAATAATTAAACAAGCTAAAGCAGATACCCACTGCGGAATATCCGGGTACCAATAATTCATATAAATTCCAACGGCGGTTAACTCTGCCATACTCACCACTACATAATTAAACCAATAATTCCATCCAGACAAAAAACCTATAAATTCGTGCCAATAGCTTTTTGCATAAAAACTAAATGAGCCTGAGACAGGATTGTCTACAGCCATTTCCCCAAGCATTCGCATAATAAAGAAAATAATCGTTCCGCCAATAAAATATGACAATGCGATTGCCGGGCCAGCAAGTTGAATCGTCGAAGCCGAACCATAAAAAAGTCCAGTGCCAATTGCCCCGCCTAAAGCAATCATCTGCATATGACGATTCTTTAGTCCCCTTTTCATCTTCTCTTCAGGTACATTTTCCATATACAGTTATCCCCTCCTTAAAAATACATACTTTACTATGATACCATATTATAAGATAAAACTATAGCAAGCTGATTAAAATTCAACCCCGCGTTGCGCTTTTATTCCTTTCTTATATGGATGTTTCACTTCCTTCATTTCAGTTACCAAATCAGCCACTTCAATTAATTCAGGTATTGCATCTCGACCTGTAATTACTAAGTGTAAACTTTCCGGCTTCGTTTTTACTAATTCTAATACAGCTTCTTTTTCAATCAAACCAAATTTAACAGCATAATTTAATTCATCAAGAATAACCATATCCCACTCTGCTGATACAACTTCTTTTTTAGCTCGCCAAAAAGTATTTTGTGCAACTTCTATATGCTTTGATTTTTCTTCACCTTCTGCTTGTTTTACAAAACCTTCTCCCGCCTGTTCAATCATAAGATTAGGAGCAAATTTTTCTAAAGCTTTTAATTCTCCATATTTCCAATTGCCTTTGATAAATTGTAAAATTAATATTTTCAGACCTTGTCCCCAGGCACGGACTGCTAACCCAAGCGCAGCTGTCGTTTTCCCTTTTCCATTTCCCGTATGAACAATAAGTAGCCCTTGTTTTTTCTTGTTCATTTATTCATCCTCCTTACAAATTACTTTGCACTCAATTATACATAGATAAGAAATACTAAACAACTATATTTTATCATTGACATTTTCTTATCAGGAAATTATACTAATGGTACCGAAATGTTTTTTTTAGTACCGTTAGTGGAGGTGAAGCAATGAAAGAGCGGATTATGGCTGCGACTATGGAAGAAGTAAATATTCATGGATTAAAGTTTACAATGAATGATTTGGCCAAACGCTTAAAAATCAGCAAACGTTCTTTATATGAAAATTTTCCATCAAAACAAGACTTGATTGATTCTATTTTGACTATATTATTATCTAATTTAGAAAAACAAGAAGAGGAAATTTATCAAACCCAAATGCCTATCATCGATAAACTTAAAGCATTACTTAGCATCCTTCCATATGAAGCAGAAACTTTTGATAAACACATTTATGAAGATTTAAAAACAGCGTTTCCTGAGCAATGGAAAAAAGTAGAACTTTCGCGAAAAATTCGTATGGAGCGTATTGAAAAAGTATTAAAAGTCGGAATTGATGCTGGGATCATTCGAAATATTAACATTTATGTTTTACAAGAAATTTTAAAAACTTCTTTTGATGCTTTTACCACCTATCGATTCTTAAACTCTAATAATCTTACTTATAAAGATGCTATCAATGCAATGTTAGATATTTTGATTCATGGATTATTAACAGGTAACAAAAAATAATAATAAAAATACAACAATTTTAAGCATTTGTTGTATTTTTATTTGCCATCTTGGTACTTAAAATATTTTTTTGGTACCAGCAGTTTAATATTAGGAGGAAATTTACACATGTTTATAAATCTATCTAAAAAAAATATTTATATCTTCCCTATTTTATTTCTTTTCTCGTTATCAATTTTTACTTCAGGTTGCTCAACCTCTAGTAATGCACAAAATGTAGAATGGGGCCGCAGTGAAGCTAAAGAAATCGATTTAACTTCCAAAATCCCTGGTCGTGTAGTTTCTCTATATGTTAAGGAAGGCGATACTGTTGAAAAAGGGCAAGTCATTGCCAGAATAGATACACGCGATTTAGAAGCACAATTAAATCAAAATCTCGCTAATATCGCAGCAATTCAAGCGCAACAAAACCAAGCATCCACTGTTACAAAGTTAAATGATGCAGTATCAAATTCTAATGTAGATACTGCAATCGCAGGGTTAAGTAAAGCAAGCGCGGACTTAACGATGGCAGAAAACGATTTTTTACGTTTCCAAGAATTATTAAGCTCTGGTGCAGTTTCTCAACAAGTATTTGATTCTTATCAAACGAAATATCAAGTAGCACAATCTAATTATAAACAAGCCGAAACAGCCTTAGCTGCGGCCAAAGCACGTCTTTTACAAGTCGATGTTGATACTGCTAATGAAAAAAATATTGCCAGTAAAATTGAACAAGCAAATGCTGCGATTGAGCAAATAAAAATTGCTTTAGATGAAACTGAAATCAAAGCACCGTTTAGTGGAATTATCACGGCAAAATACATTGAAGAAGGTTCAATTATCTCTCAAGGCATGCCAGTTGTTGCTATTCAAGATCCACTGGACAATTGGGTAAATATTAAAGTTCCCGAAACAGAATTAAATCGTTATAAACTAAATCAAAGCATTTCTTTAATTGGACGTAATGAAGATTTAAAAATCAATGGAACCATCGTTGATATTAGTAAAAAGCCGGAATTTGCAACGTATCGTGGTTCTGATGAAAGAAATAATACCGATATTGTAACCTTTAATGTAAAAATTCAAGTAAACTCCCCAGATATCCGCCCAGGGATGCGATTCAAATTAGCAGGAAGTGAGAATAATTAACATTTTAGCTTTTTATGAAAATAACAAAAAATCTTTATTATTCCTTTGGTTGGTGCCGATTGTTTATTTATTACTATTTGGTTCAACGTATAAAAGCGAAGTAGTTGAACATATCCCAACTGTTATCTACGATCAGGATCAATCTAGCAATAGTCGTGTGTTAATCAACTGCATAAACGATGTAGAAAAATATAAGATTGTTGCATACGCACAAAATGAAGCAACAATGAATGAGATTCTTGCCTCGGGCGATGCTTTATTAGCAGTAGAAATTCCTACAGGATTCAGTCAAGATTTAAAAAATGGGAAATCACCTTCGGTTATGGTAATTACCGATGCTTCTAATTTGATGTTTCACAATGCTGTTATGTCATCTATGGGGCAAATTATGCAAACTTTTAGCGCAGCGGCAGGACAAAAACTACTTGAAGCAGGGAATCAACTCCCTACGCAATCCCTTCACACTGTTGCGCCTCTTACACTTAGTGTCCGCATTATCAATAATCCCGAAATAAGTTACAATAATTTCATGTTGCTTGGTTTGGGCTTAAACGGTCTACAGATCGCGCTTATCATTTTACTAACTCCAATTTTTATGCCTTATTTGCATAATAAAAATAAAATTTCATTTATTTTGAAAAACTCTTTTCGCAAAATGATTCTCCCTTATTGGCTTTGTTCCATTCTGATATTTTTATCATTACCTTATTTAGCACATATATTTTACAATGTGCATTGCATCGCAAATCCCTTCGATATCATACTATTAGGTAGTGCTTTTTGTCTTGCACTTATCGCAATTAGTTCATTCTTTTCCGCAATCAGCCCAAATGCAGTGAATGCCTTACAAACACCGTTGCTATATATCATGCCTGGTCTTTTATTTAGTGGATTAAGTTGGCCATCCTACGCGATGAATGACACCAGTCTACTTCTCGCAAAAGCAATGCCGCTCTATTATACCGGTGATGAGCTTCGCAAATTAATTTTAGCAGGCTCAAGCAGTAATTTATTGTATAATGTGATCGCACTTTATATCATGGCAGCGATATTTTTTATTCTTGCTTTCATTATTTTGAAAATACGTCTCACGATGATAAAAAGGAAGGAGGTCACTTCATGACTTGGTGGCAAATTTTTATGCAAGAATGTACTCTATTGATAAAAAAAGATCCGCGGCGAATCATTTTTATCATTGGAGCACCGATCGCTTATTTATTTTTATTTGGACTCTTATACAGTCCCCAAATTGTAAATCACATTCCTATCGCTATATGTGATGAAGACCAAACTCCGCTGAGTCGTGCAATCATTCAGCAATTATCCGATAGTGAACGATTAAATCTTGTAGCTGTTACAAATAATGAATTTAGAACGCAAGATTTATTTAATCAAAATATAACTATGGCTACAGTCTATATCCCACAAAATTTTTCGCAGCAAATTAAAACTGGCATCAGTTCCAAAATCCTGTTAACGGTTGACGGTAGTAATCTTATTAGCACAAATACACTTTTAACAACAATTCAGCCAATCATCGCGAACACAACGGCAAATGTATCCGCCCAATTATTAAATGCAAATTTAACAGCACCTACTAATACCCTTGGTAAAGTTATGCCTGTTCAATTGCAATACCGCGTACTGCATAATCAAAATGAAAGTTATCTGTATTTCTTTCTAATCGGTCTTGCAATGGCAGCATTTCAACAGGGAATATTTCTTTCTACTGGGGCATCTTTTCTCGCACAGCCGCTTAATATTCCTGACAATCGTTATCGCAGTCTTCTCTATCACTTTTCCGCAAAGTTAACGCCATATTTTCTTAGTTCCATTTTTGCTTTCGCACTTACAATCTATACAGCAATTCATTATTTTAACTTACCAAACTTATTTTCTTTCATTGAATTAAGTGCATTGGGCGTTGCCTTTACTTGTGCGGCAATCGCATTTACACTTCTGCTATCCTCCTTTATAAAAAGCGAATTAAATTTCACTAGATGCTCTATTATCTATACTGTTCCCGCCTTTATCTTATCAGGGTATATATGGCCCTATCAATCCATGAGTCTAGTTAGCAAACTTCTTTCCTACCTATTTCCGATTACGTATTTATCTAGTACTTGCCGTGAAATCATCCTAACAGGTACTTCCCCCAATACATGGAATGATGTATTAGTCTTAAACTTAATTTGCCTTATCTGCACCTGTATTGGTTTATTCCAATACAAAAAAACACTCGCTCAAGCATAGAAAAAAGCGAAAGAATCTCGTTATGAATTCTTTCGCTTTTTCACTCTTTATCTAAAATTAATAAATTGAAGATCAATCTCTAAATCAGCTTGTCTTAATTTTGCAATGACTTGCTGTAAATCATCTTTATTCTTCCCTGATACACGGACTTGATCATCTTGAATCTGCGCTTGCACTTTGAGTTTCGACTCTTTAATCAGATTGATGATTTTTTTTGCATTTTCCTTGCTGATGCCGCTTTTTATCTTTATCATTTGGCGAACAGTCCCTTTTGCCGCTGGTTCTACTTTCCCGTAATCAAAACACTTAACTGACACATTGCGTTTAATCGCTTTTGAGCGGAAAATATCGAGTACATTCTCCAGCTTAAATTCATCATCGGATATCACTTTAAGGTCATTACCTTCTAAAGTGATATCCGATTTACTGTTTCGAAAATCAAATCTTTGTCCGATTTCTTTCATCGCTTGACTAATCGCATTATTAACTTCTTGCATATCTGTTTCTGATACAATATCAAAAGATGAGTCCTTTGCCATAATAAGCCTCCTTATTCATTTCCTATTTTTATAATAATCTGTATTGTGCGTGTAAACAAAACATAGAAAAAAGCGAACACACCACCTACAGTAAAAAAGAACGCTATCGGTTTTATGATAATTAAATCGGCTGTTCCCACAAGGGTTAATGCCATCGTCATTGTATACGCGGCAAACAGGTTTCCATAATTTTTACATCTAGCCTTTGGCGCAATACAAAACCAAACTAGAAAACCTGCGAAAAGTGCATATAGATTAGGGCTAATTTCCATTTTTAGTACAAAAATCCTCCTTTATTATGTAATCTATTTATATAATGCATTATATCATATTTTATTTTTAAAGTACGCTAAAAATCATATATTAAAAAATATATTAAACTTCTCACGTCAAATTCAATACAAAACAATAAAGTAACTATGTGAAAATTCATAAGATTTTGTATCACTCTTACCTCCAAATTCATAGGATACGGTAAATTAAGACTTGATTCAGATGGAGTTTTACTCCCTCTGAGTCTTAGCCGCCCTTATCCAGTAACTTAACCGTTCACCTGGTCCTATGGTTATAATTCCCATATGTAAAATGTGGAAGCCTAAAAGCCACGAACCAAAATCTCCGATTTTGTGTGACGTATATTTCGTCAGATGAGCGGATTAGTATCGGATAAATAATAAACATATTTTAGCGTTAAAAAGGAGGCTTGTTATCCTATGGATTGTCATTATCCTCATTGGTATAAAAACAACGATTCTAGTGATTCATGTAAAGATATGCAAGACTGTAATCATTATGATCCGAGATTATATGCAATGCCAGATGCATCTTTTAAAGATCGATTACTAGGCATGCTCGGAAATAAAATTATTTTCTCAGTAGACGCAAGAGTTTGCGGTAAAGAGACTTTATGCGGCTCGCTTTGCTACGTTGGCTGCGATTTTATCATTGTGAATATTTGCCTAAAACGTAAACCAATTTCTATGTATGTCCCTATTTGTAAGATTCGTTTTCTTGCTTTAGATCAATAGGAGGTGAATAAGTTGAGTGTATTTCGCCCTCGCAAAGCAGCAGCGATTGACTATGCTCATGTAAAATACTTACATGATGAATGTATTGAACAACTAGAATTAATGAAAATTTCTTTAGAATCTGCCCAGCTTTCTAATGATGAAATTCGGGATCAATTAGACTATATGGCCCAAAATCATTGGCAGTTCTATTTAGATACATTACATCTTTTATCAATGCATGACAATGATTTAAAAGACTCTTTATTAAAAGTTGGTCTAAACGCTCGTAATACAGAATCTAATCAAGAAAAAGAATACCAAGTGAAAAGGGTTCTTCTTTTAGCTCTAACTACAAGTCTTATTAAAAGACATCGTCGTATGGAGTATGTATTTTCTAATCAAAATAATCCTGCAAAAGATTTTCTTTCTCTTGCAGCACCAATTGAGCGTGATTACCTAGTAACTACAATTACAATCATTCATAATCTAATTTAATCAGCAAGGGAATGATAATATTTCATTCCCTATTAATTTTTGAATCTATATATTATAATACATTCATATCTAAAAAAGAAGGAGTTTTCATGACTACATTTATTGTACCCGAAAATACACCCGCTCAACCGCTGAAAGATTTTTTAAGGAAAATTTGTGGAATATCTTTGACCGGCTGGCGTAAAATAAAACAGAGTGATTCTTTAAAAATTAATGGAATCATAACCAGTCCTGGACGAGCTGTCATTTATCCAAAAGATATCATAACGTATGAATTATGTTTAAAAAAGAAGAATTCTATGCAACCAATGCCTATTCCTATAGACATTATTTTTGAGGATGAATATTTATTAGTGATTAATAAACCTGCAAATATGCTTGTTCATCCAACGACTAAAGAACATCATCATACGTTAGCCAATGCAGTATTATTCCATTATCAAAAAAATAACTTATCATTAAATTATCATCCAGTGCACAGGCTTGATAAAAATACGTCTGGTCTCGTTCTTATCGCCAAATATCCACATATTCAGCATCAATTTTCTCATGCGCTAGAAAACAAATTGCTTGCACGTAATTATATCGCAATTATACAAGGAAATATTGCTAATGAAAATGGAATTATAAATCTGCCAATTGCTAGGCATCCTAATAGTATTATTGAACGTATTGTTTCTTCTTCTGGGCAAGAAGCAATTACGCATTACCAAGTAGTCGAAAGGTATCTTAATGCTTGTCAAATAAAATTATCATTAAAAACTGGTAGAACCCATCAAATTCGAGTACATTTATCATATTTAGGGCATCCTATTATTGGTGATGATTTATATGGGGGGGACATATCTTTATTACAGCGTCAAGCCTTGCACGCTTTTAATTTAACTTTTACTCATCCAGTTACTAAACAAACCTTAAGCTTTAATAGTCCACTACCAAATGATATAGAAAAATTACTCATACAGCTAAAAACTCTGTAGACAATCTGCTAATAAAATATAATTCAATTATTTTAAAGCTTTTAAATTTTTTATTGCCTACAATCTTTATTTTTCAATGTATTTTTACATCTATACTTTTTATTTTTCTTTTGTAAAATAAAAACTTTTCCTTAAAAGTTAAATAAATCTTCACATCTTATAAAAATTTTTAAATAAATAAAAAATTTTTACTACCATTACCTATAAGTTATGGTATAATTACTACGTAAAGAAAATAAAACTAAATTCAGGAGGTAATATTATGCCATTAGTTACATCTACGGAAATGTTTAAAAAAGCTTACGAAGGCCATTATGCGATTGGTGCATTTAATGTTAATAATATGGAGATCATTCAAGGGATTGTATCTGCTGCTAAAGAAGTACAAGCACCTCTTATTTTGCAAGTTTCCGCTGGTGCTCGTAAATATGCAAATCATGTTTACTTAACAAAATTAGTTGAAGCTGCTATTGAAGATAGTGGTCTTCCAATATGTCTACATTTAGATCATGGCGCTGATTTTGAGATTTGCAAATCTTGTATTGATGGCGGATTTACTTCCGTTATGATTGATGGATCTCACCATAGTTTTGAAGATAATATCGAGTTAACAAAACGTGTAGTTGACTATGCACATAGCAAAGGTGTCGTTGTTGAAGGGGAATTAGGACAGCTTGCAGGTATTGAAGATGACGTAAATGTATCTGCAGAAAATGCTTCTTACACGCAACCGGATCAAGTTGAAGAGTTCGTTTCAAAAACAGGTGTTGATTCTCTTGCTATTGCTATCGGAACAAGCCATGGTGCTTTTAAATTTAAACCTGGACAAAAACCACAGCTACGTTTTGATATTTTAAAAGAAGTAGAAAAGCGTTTGCCTAATTTTCCAATTGTTTTACATGGTGCTTCTTCTGTTGTTCCTAAATATGTTGATATCATTAATAAATATGGTGGAAATCTTGATAATGCAATTGGCATTCCAGAAGATATGTTACGTGAAGCTTCGAAGATGGCAGTTTGTAAAATCAACATTGATTCCGATTTGCGTTTAGCAATGACTGCTGGAGTCAGAGAATACCTAGCTTTACATCCTGAACATTTCGATCCTAGACAATATTTAAAACCAGCGAGAGAAAATATTAAAGATGTAGTAAAACATAAATTAGTTCATGTTTTAGGCTGCGACGGCAAAGCTTAATACAAAAAGGACGAAGGTATAGCATGCCTTCGTCTTTTTATATAATAAATGCAAAAATACTGCTTGACCATAATGGTCAAGCAGTATTTTTTAAATTTCAAATAAATTATGCGTTTTATCAAGAATCTTATCTCGTCGCTCTTTTGCCTCATAAAAATAATCATAAATGTTTTCTCTATTTTTATTCTTTATATCAATAATCACCGTATCAATGATTTCTTTTAACTCTTCTAAATGAGCCATAATTGCTTCTGGATTTGACATACAAATATCCGCCCACATATCCGCATTAGAAGAGGCAATTCGCGTTGTATCCTTAAATCCACCACCCGCAAGCTTTAAATTCGCCTCAATGTCATTTTTATTATGATTTAATAGCGTAACTAACGCCGCTGCAGTTACATGTGGCACATGGCTGATAATCGAGGCGCAACGATCATGTTTAGCTATATCCAGTGTTGTAATGTTCGCACCAGTAAGTTTCAGAATAGAACATATCTTGTGAACAACTTTACGTGGTGCCCCGGTATCCTCAACAATCACATAACATTTATTTTTAAATAAATTTGCATCAGCTGCTTTTATTCCACTATGTTCTTTTCCTGCCATAGGATGTCCAGCAACATAATAAATATCAGGCGGTAAAATTTTTCTTAATTGTTGCCATATAAATTGTTTTGTACTTCCTGTATCCGTAATTACCGCTCCTGATTTTATAAATGGCAATATCTTTTCAACCATTGGCCCAATCTGTAATACCGGAGTACTAAAAAAAATGATATCTGCATCTTTTACCGCTTGTGCATAATCACTAGTCGCCATATCTACAGCACCACGTTCGACAGCAATACGTAAAGTTTCGCGATTTTTATCCAAACCTGAAATACAAACTTTATCCCGCAATTCTTTTTTTAGTGCTAATCCAATTGAGCCGCCAATTAATCCAATCCCAACAATGCAAATTTTTAATTCGCTCATCTTAATTTTTTCCCCATAAGTTGAGCGAATTTTTCAACCTCGTTCATTACTTCATTAAAGTTGCTAGGAGTTAACGATTGCTTCCCATCGCACAAAGCAATCTCCGGATTTGGATGTACTTCAATCATTAATCCATCCGCGCCAGCAGCAATTGCAGCTCTTGCCATTGGACGAACCATTTGCCAACGCCCAGTACCATGACTAGGATCAACAATAACTGGTAAATGCGATAATTCTTTTACAATAGCTACTGCGCCTAAATCTAAAGTATTTCTTGTGTAAGTTTCATAAGTACGAATTCCACGTTCACAAAGAATAACATTGTAATTTCCCTCTGCCATAATGTATTCAGCTGCATTTAACCATTCACTAATTGTCGCAGATAGACCCCGTTTTAGTAAAACTGGTTTATTAGCTTTTCCAACTACTTTTAATAATTGGAAATTTTGCATGTTGCGTGCACCAACTTGTAATACATCAGCGTATTCACAATGCATGTCAATGGCATTTACGTCAACAATTTCTGTAACTACTTTTAGTCCAGTTTCTTGTCCAACCTCAGCGAGCATTTTTAATCCTTTTTCAGCTAAACCTTGAAAATCATACGGAGACGTGCGTGGCTTAAATGCCCCTCCCCGTAAGAAATGAGCTCCTGCAACTTTCACTGCTGTAGCAGCTTCTAGAAGTTGCTCTCTACTTTCAACTGCACAAGGGCCAGCCATAACGCCTAATTGTCCTCCACCAATTTTTACACCGCCAATGTCAACTATGCTATCTTCGCGTTTAAATTCGCGCCCAACCAATTTATAACTTTCTGTAATAGATACAGCTTTTTCTACCCCTGGGAAAACTTCAACTTGCAATTGAGCAATCGTTTTCTTATCGCCAATTACACCGATTATAGTTCTTGTATGACCTTCAGATAAGTGGACTTGTAATCCAGCTGCGGAAATCTTATTTATTACTTGTTCAATTTGTTCTCTTCCAACTCCTGGTTTCATTACAATAATCATATCTTTTTCCCCCAATAATTTAAATTTAAGTACAAAAAAACCCGCCCCTATATCAGGGACGAGTTAAACTACCCGTGGTACCACCCTGCTTGCCAAAGCAAGCCACTCAATTCAAGTACATACATACTCTAGCCTATGATAACGGTGGCATTCCGACACAGCCTATTTACCAAAAGTGTTCAGCCTGTAGCTTACAAGTGTATTTCAATCAGCGAATTTACTGAGTTCCACCAAACCTCAGCTCTCTAAAAAATACTTCTGATTTACTTCTCTTGATCAATGCTTTTGTGCTTATTGATTGTTACTATAACAAACTAAAATTTGCTTGTCAACCCTATTTATTAAATTTTTCGCATCATCGCAATTTCGTCACAATTGGGAAATTTAGGACAATTGATACATTCTTTCCAAACCTTATGTGGTAACTGATCTTTACTGATTTCTTCAAAACCGCATTTACCAAAGAATTCAGGTTGATATGTAAGTGTGAAAACAGTTTCTACCCCTAGCACTTTACCTTCATCGACTAATAATTCAACAATTTTTTTTCCTATGCCAGCGCATTTCATTTGCGGCGATACTGCTAAAGTTCGCACCTCCGCTAATTTGTCCCAAATTAAGTGCAGTGCACCAACACCAACTAATATGCCCTCATTTTCAGCAACAATCATATCACGCAAGCACTCATATAAACTATTGCGCGACCTTGGCAACATTAGACCATCATTTGCATATGCATTAACCAATTCATATATCTTCTCTACATCAGAAAACGTAGGCTTTCTATATTCCATAAACTCATCCCCTTAAAATTCTTTAAACAAGTAAATCAACATCATGAATATTTAATCTTCCTTTTATCTGATGGCTAACGGGGTCATCTATCGAAATAAGCGATTCACACAAAATCAAAGATTTTGGTTCTCTGCTTATAATACCTCCATTCTTAAGCGGAAGTAAAGGCCTCGTCCCCCCCTGGATTACGGGTCTGATTTCAGTGGGAGTTAAAACTCCCACTGAAACAGCCTTGTTTATAATTATACTTGTTTATTTATTTTTATGCAAGCTTAAAACTTGGACACAATTCTTTTAAGGGACATTCTTCGCATAATGGCTTTCTTGATTTACAAACCAATCGCCCATGCCAAATGAGCCAATGATGCGCTGCCGACCACTTTTCCTTTGGAATCGCTTTCATCAAGCCTTGCTCAACTGTTAAAGGATTATCTCCTACTGCCAATTTTAAGCGATTTGATACACGAAATACATGTGTATCTACAGCAATTGCGGGAATATCAAAAATAATACTCACAACAACATTAGCCGTTTTTCGGCCAACGCCGGGAAGCTTCATTAATTCTTCAATTGTCTGCGGAACTTCACCATGATATTCATCGCAAATTTTTTGACAAGCTGCCATTATATTTTTTGCCTTACTGCGAAATAATCCACAATCGCGAATTTCCTCTTCAAGGTCGTGAACACCCATTGCTAAAATCGCCTGTGGTGTATTTGCCCTGGCAAATAATCTCGCTGTTGTTATATTCACCCTGACATCTGTACACTGTGCAGACAAAATTACAGCAATCAAAAGTTCAAATGGAGATGTATAATGCAATGCTGGTTTTACATCCTTATATACTTCACCCAAAATGTCTATCATTTCAGCTTTTATCTTTTTAGTAACACGCATCCTATTCACCTCATGACAGATAAATTCCAAACGATTTTTAAGAACCAGTTTTTTTTGCATATTTATGCGATTATACTAATTTGTTAAGCTGCGTACAGGCGCTGGAATACGTCCACCACGCGCAATAAATGCTTCCGAACTATATTTGCTAACTGGAATTACTGGAGAATATCCTAATAAACCGCCAAATTCAACTGTGTCGCCTACTTTTTTCCCCGGTACTGGGATAATGCGAACGGCCGTCGTTTTATTGTTAATCATCCCAATTGCTGCTTCATCAGCAATAATACCAGAAATAGTCGCAGCAGTAGTATCACCAGCTACAGGTATCATATCAAGACCCACAGAGCAAACGCATGTCATTGCTTCTAACTTTTCTAACGATAATGCGCCAGATTCAACAGCTGCTATCATTCCAGCATCCTCACTTACAGGAATAAATGCGCCACTTAACCCGCCAACGTGAGAAGAGGCCATAAGCCCACCTTTTTTCACAGCATCATTCAGCAATGCCAAGGCAGCCGTTGTACCTGGAGCTCCACAGCTTTCAAGTCCCATTTCTTCTAAAATATGTGCTACACTATCTCCTACTGCTGGAGTAGGTGCAAGCGATAAGTCGATAATCCCAAATGGAACACCAAGGCGTTTTGATGCTTCTTGAGCTACTAGTTGTCCTACGCGAGTGATTTTAAATGCAGTTTTCTTTATTGTTTCAGCAACCTGGCTAAAATCCGCCCCTTTTATATCTTCAAGCGCCCGTTTTACTACACCAGGACCACTTACACCAACATTAATTACCTTTTCTGCTTCACTCACGCCATGGAAAGCGCCTGCCATGAATGGATTGTCACCAGGAACATTAGAAAAGATAACAAGCTTAGCACAGCCAATCGCATCACGATCGCGTGTAAGTTCAGCAGTACGCTTTACAATTTCGCCCATTTCACGTACACAATCCATATTGATTCCAGCTTTTGTTGAGCCAAGATTTACTGAAGAACAAACACGATCCGTTGTAGCCAAAGCCTGTGGAATTGAATTAATTAAAATTCTATCGCCATTTGTGTAGCCTTTTTCAACTAAAGCTGAAAAACCACCAATAAAATTTACGCCAACTTCTTTTGCCGCTGCATCTAAAGCTTCAGCAACCGGCACATAACTATCCGTTCGGCACGCTTCTGCTGCAATCGCAATCGGCGTTACAGATATGCGTTTATTAATGATTGGAATCCCATATTCCGCCTCAATATCTTCACCCGTTTGTACAAGAAATTCTGCTGATGTTGTGATTTTATCATAGATATTCTGGCAGAATTGCTTAATGTTAGGATGTGCGCAATCCCTTAAACTAATCCCCATTGTAATCGTTCTAACATCTAATTTATTTTCTGTAATCATTCGGTTTGTTTCTAATATATCATGTATCGTTATCACAAATTTTCCCCCTATGTATCATTTTAAAAGATTTAGATTTTATGCATGATGTTAAAAATATCCTGATGTTGTGCCTTAATCTCAAGATTGATTTCTTCACCCTTTTCGCGCAGTATTTGCTGTAAATCTTTTAATTTTAATTTACTTTCACTCATTTCAGCAATCATTACCATATTAAAAAAACCATCTAAAATATTTTGATTAATATTTAAAATATTTACATTATTTTCCGCTAAAATGTTACTTACCATTGCAATAATACCAACTCTATCTTTACCAACGATTGTTACAACTATTTTCATATACATACTCCCCTTATTTTTTTAATTATTTATAAAAGTGTGTAAATTATGAACTTTGTATATGCACAAAATGTCATATATTATATTATACGCAAAATAAAAAAAAAGCCAAGTTATTTAAACAATTTTTTTATATTCTACGGAAAAATCCTCCACTTTTCTTTAATAAAAAAGGGACGCATATACGTCCCTTAATGTTTTTAATAACTACTGACAATCCTTTGCCTTCAAATGCTTTAACTTAGAAAAAATATATAATCTTGCTTCTAAACAAGCTGAAGTCCAACCGTCCATTCTATTATAACGTTGCAAGTAATCTCTGTACATTTGCTAAATATTTATCTTGTGTGTAGTCGAACGCTTCGCCCGTACGTCTTACTTTTATCTCTACGGTACCTTCATTTACAGCTTTAGGACCAACAGTAATGCGCAATGGATACCCAATTAAATCTGCATCTTTAAATTTTACACCTGCACGTTCTTTACGATCGTCAAGTAAAACTTCTATTTTTGCGGCTTTTAATTCTTCATATAATTTTTCAGCGATTTCCATTTGCTCTGCATCTTTTGTATTAATCGGTACTATAACTACAGTATATGGTGCAATTGCTGCTGGCCAAATAATACCATGCTCATCAAAATTTTGTTCAATTGCTGCTGCCATTGTACGGCTTACACCAACTCCATAGCATCCCATAACCATTGGCTTTTCACGGCCATTTTCATCCAGATACATCGCCTTTAAAGCTTTACTGTATTTAGTTCCTAGTTTAAATACTTGTCCCGCTTCAATTCCCCGCGCAGTTTTTAACGGTTTGCCACAATGCGGACATGGATCACCAACTTGAATCAAACGAATATCTGTAACGAGTACATCTTTAAAATCACGTTTTGGATTGATATTTTTATAATGTTTATCTACTTGATTTGCACCAGCGACTGCATTATACATTTCCATAACCGTTGCATCTACTACAATCGTCGCACCTTTAATCCCGATAGGACTCATAAAACCTGGTACTCCGCCAACTGCCAAAATTGCTTCCTCACTTGCCATACGAAGCACAATAGCACCTACAGCATTTTGTAATTTTACATCATTTACTTCATGATCTCCACGGACAAATGCAAGAATAACTTCATCCTTTTCATTCTGGAAAGCAACTGCTTTTATATTCTTCTTAATATCTACACCTAAATACTGAGAAACTGCTTCAATTGTTTTAGTATTTGGCGTATCCACAATTTCTAAAGGTAATTCAGCTTCTTTTCCTGCCAAAATAGGTTTTAATTCAGCTTTTTCCACATTTGCAGCGTAATCACACGCTTCACAATATACGATGGCTGCCTCACCAGATTCAGCAATGACCATAAATTCATGCGTATTACTCCCGCCAATTGCCCCACCATCGGCTTCTACAGCACGGAAATTAAGTCCACAACGACTAAATATATTCGTATAGGCATCGTACATTTTTTTATAGCTGATATCTAAGCCTTCTTCATCTTTATCAAAAGAATATAAATCTTTCATGATAAATTCACGTCCGCGCATAAGTCCGAAGCGAGGACGAATTTCATCACGATATTTATTTTGGATTTGATATAACATCAATGGTAATTGACGATAAGAGCGTACATCCGAGCGAACAAGCGTTGTAATCATTTCTTCATGAGTTGGGCCTAGACAAAAATCGCGATTGTGACGATCTTTTAAGCGGAACATTTCATCTCCATAAACATCCCAACGCCCAGTTTCATGCCATAATTCCGCAGGTTGCATTATTGGCATAGCAAGTTCTTGTCCACCTGCATTATCCATTTCTTCACGGACAATTTCTTCAATTTTCTTTAAAACACGCCAAGCTAACGGCAAATATGTATAAACACCACCGGCAGCCTTTCTAATCATTCCAGCTCTAAGCATTAATTGATGGCTGATAACTTCCGCCTCAGCTGGTGTTTCTCTAAGTGTAGGTGCATATAATTGTGTAGTACGCATGAAAAACTTACTCCTCCTCTAAAATCGCATCTATTTCTTTAAACAATTCTTCAACCAGACATTCTTCTGGCACTTTCCGAATGATTTCACCTTTACGGAACACTAATCCTTCTTTTTTCCCGCCAGCAATCCCCACATCAGCTTCGCGTGCTTCTCCTGGTCCATTTACAACACAGCCCATAACAGCTACGCTAATGGGTCTTGTAATTACTTTTAATTTATCTTCAACTCGGCCTGCAATTTCTGCCAAGTTAATATTACAACGTCCACAAGTCGGACAAGATACTAAAGTCGGACCACATTCTCTTAACTTCAAGGATTTTAGAATTTGATTTGCTACTTTTACTTCTTCTACTGGATCCCCAGTTAAAGAAATTCTAAAGGTATCCCCAATTCCTTGGGCTAACAGTGCCCCTATACCAACAGATGATTTAATAACCCCCGAATGAACAGTTCCAGCTTCTGTAATACCTAAGTGAAGTGGATAATCACTCTTTTCACTCATTAATTGATATGCTGCAATCGTTAAAGGCACGTCATGTGCCTTTAACGAAATTTTTGTATCATAGAAATTCAGACTTTCTAAAATTTTAATATGCTGCATGGCACTCTCAACCATTGCCTCAGGCGTTGGACGGCCATACTTCGCTAACAAAATTTTATCTAATGAACCGGCATTTACACCAATTCGAATTGGAATATGTCTATTTTTTGCTGCTTTGACTACAGCTTCAACACGGTCAGAATCTCCAATATTTCCTGGGTTTAAGCGAAGTCCATCAATCCCACTATCGACTGCAGCAATAGCCAAACGATAATCAAAATGAATATCCGCAACTAAAGGAACATCAACTAAATCCCTTATTTTTCTTAATGCTATCGCCGCTTCCATATCGGGAATCGCTAAGCGTACAATATCACAACCAGCCGCAACTAATCTTTGGATTTGCTCTACACTGCTAGTCACATCTTGTGTCTTTGTATTCGTCATTGACTGAACACTAATTGGAGCACCGCCACCAATAGCAATATCGCCAATCATTATTTTCCGCGTCATCTTCCGCTTCATTCTATCCACACCTCAATTACTACGGCTTATCAGCCAAACCAATTTGTTCTGATAATATCCTTTGATGTCGCAAATACCATTAAAGCTAAGAGTAACATAAAGCCAAACATTTGCGCTTTTTGCACCAACTCTGGGCTCAAAGGTTTTCCTCTTACACCTTCAATCACTAAAGTCACAAAATGACCACCATCTAAAGCCGGGATTGGCAATAAATTAATAATCCCTAAATTAATGCTCAAAAAAGCAGCAAATTGTAGTAATGGAATAATCCCCATCTGCGCTACTTCACCAGCCATTTGTGCTACACCAATCGGTCCAGCTAATTCAGCATCAATTTTTCCAGCGACCATCTGGATTAATCCATCTACCATCGCTACAGTCACCGAAATTGTATTCTTTATTGCTAACCCAGTAGCTTCAACAAATCCCGGCCGGTAATTATCATATTTAGAAAGCACCCCAATAATTGCCCTTTTAGATTGTTCATCATAAACAGGAATTAAGCTAGCTACTCCAATATTCCCCTCACGTTCATATTGCACTTTTAATATTTTCCCATCACTGACTTGAACAACAGAGACAAATTCTTTCCATGTATGAATATCCTTATCATCAACTTTAATAATTCTATCACCTTGCATTAAACCCGCCTGTGCAGCTGCTTTTCCCTCCATAACTTCGCCAAAAATAGGTTCTGGAGAAGGTGTATTGATTCCAGCAGTAAGAAAGATACCTAGAAATATTAATACAGGTAAAATAAAATTCATTGTCGATCCAGCTAGGATTACAATCATTCTCGCCCAAATAGGTTTCGCTGTATAAGCGCGTTCATCCTTTTCCTCATCCGGATCCATCCCTGCAATCTTATTAAATCCACCTAAAGGAATAATTCGAAGGGAATATAAAGTTTCACCTTTTTGATAGCTAAAAAGTTTTGGTCCAAATCCTATTGCAAATTCTTCTACACGCATACCTACCATTTTGGCAGTAATAAAATGTCCAAGTTCATGAAATAAAACTAATAAACCAAAGACAAATATAGTTGCTACTAATGTAGTCAATTACGAATCGCCTCCATTCATTCTAATCATTTTTATTATTTTCAAAATTTAAAAGATTCTCTTGCGCGAAATTTCTCGTCCAAGCGTCTATTTGATATAAATCCGCTAAATTTGGTTTTGCAATAACAGTATGGTTATTCATCGCAGATTTTATTACTTTACTAATAGATAAGAAAGATATTTTTCCTTCCAAAAATGCATTGACTGCAATTTCATTTGCCGCATTAAATACACAAGGCATAGAACCTCCTGTTTTTCCTGCTCGATAAGCCAATGCTAAAGCTTCAAATGTCTCAGTATCCGGTTTTTCAAAAGTTAATGTTGCAACTTTGAATAAATCTAGTTTAGGAGAATGCATTACTTCTCGATGCGGATAAGTTAAGGCATATTGAATGGGTAATTTCATATCTGGCACTCCCAATTGTGCCATAACCGCACCATCAACATATTCAATCATTGAGTGAATAATACTTTGTGGATGAACTACTACCTCAATTTGATCATAATCCACATCATAGAGCCATTTTGCCTCAATGACTTCCAAGCCCTTATTCGCCAATGTAGCTGAATCCGTTGTAATTTTTTTTCCCATTGCCCAATTCGGATGATTTAAACAATCTGCAATAGAAACTGACAATAGCTCCTCATGTGTTCTGCCACGAAAAGGGCCACCTGAGCAAGTCAAAATAATTTTTTCGACCTTTTCATGCTCCTCCCCTTGTAAACATTGAAAAAGCGCGCTATGTTCACTATCTACAGGCAAAATCGCTACACCATATTCTTTTGCTAGATTCATAATAATTTCACCAGCAACTACTAGAGTCTCTTTATTTGCCAATGCAATATCTTTTCCTGCTCGAATTGCAGCTACTGTAGGCTCAAGACCAGCAAAGCCAACCAAAGAAGTAACTACAACATCAATTGATTCTAAAATTGCAGCGTTTACCAGTGCTTTTTTCCCAGATAAAATAATTGTTTTTCCTTTATATCTAGCTTGTAAACGCTTTGCGGCCTCTTCATCTACTAATACAGCCAATTCAGGCTGAAATTCTTGAATCTGTTGCTCTAATAATTGATCGTTATGGTAAGCGGCCAAGGCTTTTACTGCAAATCGATCTGCATTTTCTCTTACCACTTCCAATGTTTGGGTCCCAATGGAACCAGTAGAACCTAAAATAGCAATATTTTTCATCTTAGAACCCCTCATTACTGATTAAAAATTGAAAAAATATGTACGTAATAATACACTAATGGCACAGTAAACATAATGCTGTCAAAACGATCTAAAACACCACCATGCCCAGGCAAGATATCCCCAGAATCTTTTACCCCTGTAAATCGCTTAATACATGACTCCACCAAATCGCCAATCGTTGCTACACTCGCTAATAATACCCCTAAGAAAACCATATGATATGGTGAAAAATGAAAAAGCATCCCTAAACCTACTAATGCTAATACTGTTCCTATTAAGCCACCTAAAAACCCTTCTATTGTTTTTCCAGGACTAATACTAGGACATAATTTATGCTTTCCAATCGAACAGCCAACAAAATAAGCAAAAGTATCACTTGCCCACGTACCAACAAACGCTAACCAAATAAAAGCCGCGCCCGCAGCTATATCCCCTAAAGCAGTTGAAATTACAATATCACTATAAGCAAAGCGTAATAAAATCAAGTGTGAAAAAGTTAACCCAACATAGAAAATACCACTGATTGTAATCGCTGCACTAGGAATGGAGAATTTAACATGTGCAAAAACAACTCTAGCAAAAATAATTAACACTCCTGCTAATAATAGTCCAATAGTTTCATGTGCATTTCCTAGCCATGCACATCCCATAATCAATGGAATTAAAATAAAACCTATAGTTCTCCATATAGAAACATCTATATGATTAAAAACTTTTCCATACTCATAAAATGCAATCACTGCCAACAATGTAATTGCACATACAAAAGCCCAACTTCCATACATTACTACAGCAATTGTAGCAAGCATACCAATAATACCTGTAATTATCCTTTGAATTAACATACTTCACCTACTATACTTATATTACTCGTCTATTTTAATCCACCAAATCTTCGTTCACGTTTTTGATATGATAAAACGGCTTGTAACAAATCGTTCGGCTTAAAGTCCGGCCAATTAATCTCAGTAAACCAAAACTCTGCATATGCCATTTGCCACAATAAAAAATTACTAATTCTCAAATCACCACTTGGTCTAATTACTAAATCGACTTCTGGAATCCCCGCGGTATCTAAATGATTTGTAATGAAATTTTCATTAATGTCCTCTATTTTTATCTCATTATTTTTTACTTTATTCGCTATTATTTTAACAGTACGCGTAATCTCATCTCTACTTCCATAGTTTACTGCCAAGTTCAAAATAAGACCTGTATTATTTGCTGTACGCAACTGAGCACTTTCTATTTTAGTTTGCAACAAATCAGACAATTCTTCTATTCTACCAATAAATCTAATCTTCACATTATTTTCATGTAACTCATCTATTTCACGATCAAGATATTCCGAGAATAAATCCATTAAAAACTTAACTTCCGAATCTGGTCTTTTCCAATTTTCAGTCGAAAATGCATATGCAGTAAGCGCCCGAATTCCAAGTCCAGAAGCCGCCTTAACTACTTCTCTCAGCGTCTCAACACCAGCACGATGTCCAAGCGTTCTCATTAATCCTTGCTTCTGCGCCCATCTTCCATTTCCGTCCATAATAATTGCTATATGCTTAGGCAATTTATCAAAATCAATACTTTTATATGCTTCTAGCTTGGTAACATCTTCATTCGTTTTGCCAAACCATCTTTTCCACATAAATTAACCTCCAAAAGAATATAGTAAGACTAAACCCCCTCTGGCAAGAGGGGGTCTTTATCATGGCGCTGAAATAGCTCCAACTGGACAAACCGCCGCACAGGCACCGCATTCAACGCATTCTTCTGAAATCACATATTGAGTATCTCCTTCGGAGATAGCACCAACTGGACAAGTAGCTGCACAAGAACCGCAGGAAATGCATTCTTCACTAATATTATATGCCATAATCACAACACCTCCTTTCGCATCTTTGCTGCAACAATCAACTCATATGTATTATCATCCAGAAGCTTTTGTCTGACAACATATAAAGTTTTATCATCAACCGAAAAGAAATCTCGTGTTGGATAAGTACGAATCACTGTATATTTTATATTGAGATTCTGAAGTTCTGCCTCAACTTCACCTAAAATCCTAGCAACAGCGTTCACGACAATTACACTTCCATAATTTCTTTTTCTTTTACTGCCATTACGGAATCAATTTCTTTAATATATTTATCCGTAATTTTTTGCATATCATCTTGTGCTTTTTTGCTTTCGTCTTCTGTAATTAATTTATCTTTTTCCAATTTTTTCACCGCATCAATAGCATCACGACGAATATTCCGTACACCGACTTTTGCTTCTTCGGCTTTTTTATGAATTGTTTTTGCAATTTCAGTCCGTCTTTCATTTGTCAATTGCGGAATCGACAAGCGAATCATTGTTCCATCACTATTTGGCGTAAGCCCTAAATCAGATTTTAAAATTGCTTTTTCAATTGCTCCAAGCATAGTTTTTTCCCATGGTTGAATCGTAATCATCCGTGGTTCTGGTACACTTACATTCGCCACTTGATTTACCGGAGTAGGCGCACCATAATAATCTACCATAACTTTATCTAATAACGCCGGAGTTGCTCTTCCAGCACGAATTGAAGCATATTCTCTTTTTAAAGCTTCAACCGTTTTTTTCATTCTTTCTTCTTGCGCTAAAAAAATCTCTTTTACCATTAAGGTTTACCTCCCACAACAGTACCAATATTTTGCCCTAATGCCACTTTCAAAATATTACTGTGATCATCAATATTAAATACGATAAGCGGAATTTCATTATCCATACACAAACTCGTTGCTGTAGAATCCATTACCGCTAAACCACGTTGTAAAATCTCGATATATTCTAAAGCGTCGAATTTTTTTGCATCCGGATTATATTTAGGATCAGAATCATATACTCCATCTGTATTTTTCTTAGCCATTAATATAACATCTGCTTCTATTTCAGCAGCACGAAGTGCTGCGGTTGTATCCGTTGAAAAATAAGGATTACCTGTTCCAGCACCAAAAATAACAACTCTGCCTTTTTCTAAATGGCGAATTGCTTTACGTCTAATATATACCTCTGCCATTTGACGCATTTCAATCGCACTTTGCACCCTAGTGTCCACACCAAATTTTTCTAAAGCATCTTGTAATGCTAAAGAATTCATTACTGTTGCAAGCATTCCCATATAATCCGCTGTAGCTCTATCCATGCCTTTTGCGCTTCCAGCTAGTCCACGCCAAATATTTCCTCCACCAACAACTACAGCTACATCAATATTATGTTCACGAATTTTCTTTATTTCTTGTGCAATAGAATCCACAACAACTGGGTCAATACCAAACCCTTTATCACCAGCTAGTGCTTCACCACTTAGTTTAAGAATTACACGTTTATATTTAGTCTCTTCCAAATACAAAACCCCCAGTCTACGTATATTCTATGTTTATTTCGACAAATTTATAAATATTCCTTTGGACTTTTAAAAAAGAGAACACATCGGTGTTCTCTTTTTTTATTATTTTACAGCAGCCATTACTTCTGCAGCAAAATCATTTTCTTTTTTCTCAATACCTTCACCAAGCTGGTATCTAGCAAATCTTCTAATGGAAATATTTTCACCAATTTTTGCAATAGAACTATTGATTAAGTCAGCAATTGTTTGATCTGGATTTTTAATAAAAGTTTGTTCCATTAAACAAATTTCTTTGTAATATTTTTCAATACGACCAACAATCATCTTTTCAACGATTTTTTCTGGTTTGCCTTCATTTAATGCTTGAGCACGTAATACTTCACGTTCATGTTCTAGTACCGCTTCATCAACCTCTTCACGACGAACAAATAGAGGATTTGTAGCAGCAATTTGCATTGCAATATCACGAGCTAGTGCTTTGAAATCATCTGTTTTTGCGACAAAGTCTGTCTCACAGTTAACTTCAACCATAACACCAATTCTTCCGCCACCGTGTATGTAAGCTTCAACTACACCTTCAGCAGCAACACGACCGGCTTTTTTTGCAGCAGCCGCTAGACCTTTTTCACGTAAAAAATCAACCGCTTTCTCGATGTTACCTTCCGTTTCATTCAGTGCCTTTTTACAGTCCATCATTCCAGCACCAGTCATCTCACGTAATTCTTTAACCATTGCAGCAGTTATAGTTGCCATAAAAATCCTCCTATTTATAAAATTAGGGATAAGGGAAAGTTTTCCCCTATCCCTAATTTACATTTATTTTTTTATCTATTATTCAGCGTCTGCAGCTTCTTCAAGTTGCTCCCCTTGACGACCTTCGATAATAGCATCTGCCATTCTAGCTGTAAGAAGTTTAACTGCACGAATCGCATCATCATTACCAGGAATTACATAGTCAATTTCATCTGGATCACAATTTGTATCAACAATACCAACAATAGGAATACCTAGTTTTTTTGCTTCCGCAACAGCAATTCTTTCTTTGCGAGGATCAATCACGAATAAAGCTCCTGGAAGTTTATCCATGTTTTTAATTCCGCCTAAGAATTTTTGTAATCTTTCCATTTCATGACGAAGAGAAAGAACTTCTTTTTTAGTTAACACTTCAAAAGTGCCATCTTCTTCCATGGTTTCCAACTGTTTTAAACGATTAATACGTTTTTGGATAGTTTGGAAGTTTGTTAACATTCCGCCTAACCATCTTTCATTAACATAATACATGTCAGATTTAATTGCTTCGTCTTTTACAGCTTCTTGCGCTTGTTTTTTTGTACCAACAAAAAGAATTGTTTCACCTTGGGCTGCAACATCGCGTAAGAAATTATAAGCTTCATCAACTTTTTTTACTGTTTTTTGTAAGTCAATAATATAAATTCCATTACGTTCTGTGAAGATGTATGTAGCCATTTTAGGATTCCATCTTCTTGTTTGATGTCCAAAATGAACACCAGCTTCTAATAATTGTTTCATTGAAATAACTGCCATTTGGTGCACCTCCTGTTATTTTTCCTCCGCATTTTTCATCTTTTGTTTTCACCTGCTTAAGCAGGCACAGTACAAAATCAAAATGCGTGCGTTTTTTTACACCGTTTTGTATTTTATCATAGATTTCTATAAATCACAAGATATTTTTATAGCTTCATTCTAAATTTTTCCCAAATTATTTTTTCTTATACATTTGACTAATCAATAAAACTGCACCTTTTCCAATCCCAGTTCTTTTCGCAATTTCATTAGTATCTATCCCTTGACTTATAAGATCATAAACTTGTTGATTTATCTCACTTATATTCAGTTCTACTTTTTCTTCGAGTGCAGATGAATTCTCAATTGCTTCTTCAGTAATTATATTTTTTTCAACATCCGTTTGAATTCTATTTAAAGTATCAAATCTTTTCAGTCGTTGATCTAACGCAAAAATCTTTTCATCGGCCTCTTGAATTAAATATTCCAAATGCTCCACATGATTTCTCAACTTTGAAATAATCTGTTCAGCAGACTCTTCTAATTGTAATTGAAAATAATCTGTAGAATCTGCCACTGCATCAATTTTTCTTGTGATTTTCGCATGTTTAAAAAACAAAAAAATTCCACCACATACAATCAACAAAAAAAAAATAACTCCACTAATCATAACTTCCACTCCAAGTAATGAATTAAATTATAAAGCCACATTTCACATTTTTATATCGATATTATGACCTCTAAAAGTATCTACTGCCATTACTACTTCTTCATCGTTTTCTTTCTTTTTATTCTTTTCTTCAAAATTTTGCTGACCTCTGCGTTTTTCCTCTTTAGATTGATTATCATGAATTTTTTTACTTTCAGATTCTTCGGTTTTTTGAACTTGCTTCAAACGTTTGTGTGCATTCTGCTGATATTTTTCGGCTCCAAAATCTTGCTGAAATACAGCTTGCTGCTCCCGTTGCTGCTGTCCTTTTCCTACTTCAGTTGCTTTAGGTATAACAACCTGCATATCCATCGGACTTATATTCATACCCAACACCGTCCTTTATTTTCATATAAGCATATAACTTAGAAAGGACCTATTTTTATTTCATTATCTTCTTCATAAAAACGGCAATGTTGCATTAATGTATTAATATTCCTTATTACTGATCCGACAATAATTTTTACTCCGGGATAAACTTTTTCTGAAACTTTAACTTTTCCCACTTTTAGCTCTTCAAAAGAATCTTCAATTTCAATTAATCTATCTTTTAATTTTTTTACTTCACCAGCAAGAGGAAATTGTGATTTCGTAAGTTTTAATAATAATTCTTTTTTCGCAGGGGACAAAACTGCTGGGTTAATTGCTTTTAGTAAATTTAAAGATTTCTGAGCTTGATCTAACGCATTTTCAGATTTCGATAAATCCTGCTTCACCTTTTTATATTCTTCCTTTAGCATTGGATTAATCCCCACCTCAAGTCGTGTAGCCGTATCCATCTGATTCCCTGCACATTTTACAAGAATTTCTTCACCTGCAACAGTGACTCCCCCGGCAATAATTCCTCGTCGCCCTTGTACTACTACCCGCTTTCCTGCGCTTACATTTGAGTGTAAAATTGCCTCAGTAATAAAAATATCACGTCCTGCAATTAAATTTGCATTTTCAGCAAAGCTTGATTTTATGTCTTCCGCTGCTTTAATATATCCTCTTTGCATGCCTTGAATCCCAGCTTTTATGATGATATTTTTTCCTTCTACCGTGCCACCGCTTATCGTGCCATAAATTTCAACATCACCTGTAGCTTTAATTGAAAAGCCTGTCTGTACGCTACCTCGAACAATCACACTTCCAATAAAATCAATATTTCCAGTAGATAAATCTACATCCCCTTTTATTTCAATTGTAGGTAATACAGAAAATTTATTACCATTTAACGTTAGTTGTCCATCAATTAAAGAAATTAATTTATGTTCATCTACAATTTTCGTATTCTTTCCTACGGGCAGCATAGCTGTCTTTCCTGGCTTTGCCGCAACTGTTTGCCCATGAACATCCGTTCCCGGAGTCCCCATTGTATGTGGAATCCGTTCGGCTAGTAGATCTCCTTCATGCACAATAACAAAAAGATTTAAATTTTTAAAATCTACTTTACCATCCTCCAGTTCAACTGGTTTCCCTTTGTTTTCCATATTTTTAGGCTTTATAATCTGTGCATTTTCGCCATTTACAGGGCGCTGCCCTTTAGCTATAAGAAGTTCGCAACTATCTATGCCTATAGCTTCTTTAATTGCAGATTCATCAATTCCATAAACAATATTTTTTTCTGCTAATTTAGCTTGAATCATTTCTATCGTTGGTTCTTGATCATTTGCTTCTCGCTCAATTTTCAATACTGCTTCCATACGATCTCTACTAACACTAATTGTTATCTTAGGTTCCTTTTTTATCGCTGGAACATCTTTTTCTGCTAAATTATCAGATGATTCAATAGCTTTCTTTTCTTCAACTATCTTTATTAACTCACCTGTACTTTCTCTCATCGCCTTTGCAATGATATCTATAGGATATTCTTTTATTCCTCGTTCTTCCAGATTATTTGTTATGTCGTTTAATTCAAATAAAACTTCATCATTATCCCTTGGGAATACTTGTAAAAAAACTCCATTTTCAGAAAAATCCAGATTATATCCCTTTTTATTATTACTATCAATTTCGGTCTGTGAATACTTTTCTCCATCCATGAAAATACCTCCTCCGAAACTATATAACGAATTAAAATTTGCACCAATAGATAATCACAAATGACTTTAAAAAATAATCCGCTTTAAATTTTAACTTTATTTAAAAGCGGTATTTTTCTTGCAAATTATGAAATCATTGTGTTTATTAAAATCCATTTTATTTATCATCATCTATCGATGCAAAGTCTACAAAATTCGTTACTATAAAACTCCATTTATCTTATTCTATGAAACTCATTTTATTTCTAGCTAAATATCCTCTTAATCGAAAGACAGCTTTCGTATGTAATTGTGAAATTCTAGCCTCCGATAACTTTAAAATAAGACTGATTTCTTTTAAAGTTAATTCTTCATAATAATATAAAGAAATTACGAGCTTCTCTTTTTCTGGCAACTTATCAATTGCTTTTGCTAAATTTTCTTGTACCTCTTTAATTTCAAATTGTTTTGCTGGACCATCAATACTATCTTGTGCAGTTTCATTTTTTACATAAGTTTCCAAAGGAATAATCGTTGCTATATTAAGCTGATTAAGTAAAGAATTCAGATCCTGTATAGATATCTTTAATGCATCTACAATCTCTTTATCCGTTGCAGCCCTTCCTAGCTTGCCCTCAAGCTCTTCAACAGTTTTTTCATATTTACGAATTTTTTGCCTAAGAGAAACTGGCAACCAATCCTTAGCTCTTAAAGAATCTAAAATAGCCCCCCTAATCCTTACTCCGGCATATGTTTCAAATTTATTACCGCGAACCGGATCGTAACGTTCGATGGCATCTAACAATCCGAAAAAACCACAGCTAATTAAATCATCACGATCCACATAAGCAGGTAGACTAATCGCAATTCGACCAGCAATTAAATTAACTAAAGACAAATAATGATTTACGATATGCTCACGAATGATAGGACTTTTTTTTTCTTGGTAAGCTATCCATAACTCTTGAATATCATATTCTTGATTATTTGACATCACAAATTACCTCCACTTACCAATTATTCCTCCGGTGATTTTACACGCCTTAAATTATTCGTAGTAAATGGTGCAAATTCGTCATTCTTAGCCCCTTTGTTTTTTTCTGAATCAATTTCGTCCTCAGATTCTATAATAGAATCTTCATCAGGCGAACTCTGAATGTCAAGCTTAGACCCCACTTCTTCTTCTTTAAGCAGCTTCATACAATATGGTAATAAATTTTTCTCATAAACAAGTCCCATTATATAACCACATGTTCCAAAAAGAGCAATTGAAATGACAGTCCGATATAATATTACTATCATCCTAGCATGATTCACAAATCCCATAATAATTGTAATAATAGCTGCTATTACAGCTAGAGCTATAGCTAACTTTACTTTCAATACAAAAAGCCCCTTTCTATAGCTCTTTTTCGCCTTTATCAATTGTTTTTATACGATACACGCCAGTATCTAACCTTAATTCTACCGTACGACCATAATTTCCACCGGTATCTTCAGCGATAATTTTTATTCCAATTTCTTTTAATACTTGCTTTACAGCCTCTGCATTCCGCTCACCAACTCGCATAATATCTGTAGCATTCGCAAATTTAAACATTTGAGCTCCACCAGCTATTTTAGCTATCATACGAGACTTTACAGCTCCTAATGTAATCATTTCTTGAACCATAAGTGGAAGTGCAGTATCAGCAAACTTAGCAGGATTTTCATTAGACCTTGCTTGTTTACTATCAGGTAACATAATATGAGACAATCCGCCTACCCTAGTAGCAGAATCATAAATAGCTATACCTATGCATGAGCCAAGACCATAACTAATCAAAGATGATGGTGAACGACCAACTTTATAATCAGCCATCCCAACCCTAATTAAATCAGACATACTATTTCACTCCTACCGCGGCTAAAATCGTATCTAGTGATCCTGGATCAGGAATTAGGAAAAAGTGACCTTTGATGCCATCATCCTCTGATAAAAATTCAGTCTCAATTACCAATGCATGATCTCCCATCTGTCCTAATTGAACTAAAACTACACTCAATATAGCTCCTGCCATATCCATTGCCAACGCTGGAATAGACGGTAAAAGAGTTAATTTTGTAAAATAAGACAATGCATTTAAATACGCTCCTGCTAAAATATTACCAATCTCCATCAAAGCCGATTCATCCATAAAATCTAGGCTTTGTGTTTGCCCACGCTCTTTCCCCATTAACATATCAATAAGATAAAAAGCACTTTCTTTAGGCAATAAAAACAAAACACTGCCTGGAGCCAGTCCATATACTCTTAAAAATACCCCTACAACCATTACATCAGGGCCACCAACTACATCAGGAACTTCATCTAGTGGCATAATAGCAACGTCTGGAACCGACATATCAATTTTACGATTAATAATTTGTGATAAAGCTGTCGCAGAATTACCTGCTCCGACATTTCCAATTTCTCTTAGGGCATCTAATTGCATTGGCGATAGCTTTAACATTTCATCTGACAAAATTGCCACCTCATTCATTTAACAAATCTACTTAGTCTCTCCCGTCAAACCAATAATTTCATTAAGATTTAACATAATAATTAAACGATTATCCAAATTTCCAACTCCACTAATAAAATTATTACCATTGCCATCCACAACTGCTTCTGGTTCCTCAATATGTTCTGGCGCAATAGACAATACTTCAGTTACCGCATCAACAATCATTCCAATTGATATATCATCTACTTTTACAATGATAATACGAGTATCTTCAGAATATGGTTCTTCAAAAAGACCTAAACGGTTTTTTAAATCAATAACTGGCAACACACTACCACGTAAATTCATAACGCCTTTAATAAAGCCAGGAGTATATGGAACACGTGTTATATCCGTCAAACGTTTAATCTCTTGCACATGCAAAATGCTAACCCCATATTCTTCTTTCCCTAATTTAAAAGCAACTAATTGAACTTCATCATTAGAATACGTTTTTTCTGACATGATCCTCACTCCTCACTTACTGCATTAAAGTGCCAACATCTAAAATTAATGCAACTTGACCATTTCCTAGAATCGTCGCACCAGCAATTACTTTTATTCCAGCTAACAATTTTCCCAGCGTTTTAATTACAATTTCTTGTTGCCCAATTAAATTGTCAACAATAATCCCCGCTTTTTGATCCCCCATATGTACAACAACAACAAATAAATCCTTATCGTTACTTTCCTCTACTTTTGGTACATGTAAGACATCATTTAATCTTATAATTGGAATAATCTGTCCACGAAGTAAAATAACTTCTCTATTTTGAATTGTTTTGATATTATCTGTCGTTATATTAATTGTACTATCAATAGAGCCTAAAGGAATAGCATAAATTTCTTCCTGTACCTTTACTAGTAAAGCCTGGATAATCGCTAATGTTAAAGGTAAGCGAATTTTAAATTTACTTCCTTCGTCCAACTTTGTTTCAACATCAATTAATCCACCAAGCGATTCAATTTTATTTTTTACAACATCCATACCTACGCCGCGTCCAGATACATCAGTGATGACATCAGCTGTAGAAAATCCTGCTAAAAACACTAATCGTACTGCTTCGTTATCCTCCATTTTATCGGCATCTTCTTGTGTAATTAAGCCTTTTTCTACCGCTTTAGATTTAATTATTTCCGGATTAATACCCTTACCATCATCTTCAACCATGATAATAACGTTATTCCCTTCATGACGCGCAATCAATCGAACCTCACCAGTCGGTTCTTTACCTTTCGCAAGACGCTCATCCGGATGTTCAATTCCATGATCAAGAGAATTTCGAATTAAATGAACTAAAGGATCACCAATTTCATCAATAACTGTTCTATCAAGTTCAGTCTCTTCACCCTCAATAGTCAAATTAATTTCCTTGTTTAATTCACGTGATAAATCTCGAACCATCCGCGGGAAGCGATTAAAAACTTGCCCCACTGGAACCATTCTGACTTTCATCACTACAGATTGCAAATCAGTCGTTACTCTATCCATTTGTTCAATCGTTTCAACTAATTCAGTTAATCTATGTGTTATCCCAATTTGCTCCAAACGAGTTTTATTAATGACTAACTCACCAACAAGATTTAATAAAGAATCAAGCTTTTCGATGTCAACTCTTACCGATTGCCCACTCTTTAATTTTTTATCAATACTACCACTCGACGATGGCGCTATCGGTGCCTTTGTTTTTTCCTGACTTCTTTTTGCTGATGAAGCTTCTTGCATTTTTTTATTATCCTCAGCCACCACTGCTTTCGCTTCCGATTTAGGTAGCTCTAAAGATTCAACTATAACTTCTGTAATTTCAGAAATTGACGATAGAAGTTGTTGTACTCTTGCTTGTTCCGTTGCTGTTGCAACAATAAGTTCAAAACTTGATTCAAAATTTTCTTGTTCTAAATCTTCCGAAGATGGAATTGATTTCAAAACATCACCAATTTCATCTAATGCATTCATCACCATATAAACTCTTGCAGATTTCAATAAACAATTTGGACTTAAGGATACTTTTATATCAAAAACTTGCAATCCTGATTCCATTGCCTTCTTTATAATTGTTGTCTCAGTATCATTTAGCTCCACTACAACCTCAGATACTACAGGTTCTTTTTCTTTTGCCTCTTCTTGGGGAGGAGCAGTAGGAATTGATTCACCTTTTGCTATAGCAACAAGTTTTGCTACTAATTCTGTTACATCAATATTGTTAGCAGACTCACTAGAAATATTTTCCACCATTTGTTCTAAAGTATCTACACACTTAAAAATCGTATCAACAATATCCTCATTTGCCTTTAATTGGTTTTTACGTAGTAAATCAAGAACATTTTCCATTTCATGTGTCAGCTCAGCAATTTCGGTAAATCCCATTGTAGCTGACATACCTTTTATTGTGTGCGCACTCCGAAAAATCTCATTTAATACATCTGGATCTTCTGGACTATGCTCTAACTCAAGTAGACAGCTATTCAGTGTTTGTAAATGTTCACGTGATTCTTCTAAAAACATTCCCATATACTGGTTGGTGTCCATATTAATTCCCCCAATTATTTTATATCTGCTATTTTTTAACGATTTGAACTAATTCATCAGCAATTGCATCAATCGGTCTAACTCTATCAGCTAATCCAAGTTCAACAACCGCTTTTGGCATGCCATATACTACTGCAGTAGATTCATCTTCTGCTATTGCAAATCCACCATGTTCTTTAATACACTTCATTCCTTTTGCCCCATCACTTCCCATTCCAGTAAGAATAGCCGCAACTACTCTATCTCCGAATTTCGCAAGAGATGAAAATAAAATATCAACTGCAGGTCTATGACTTGCTAGTGGTGGATCTTGATTTAAATGTATAACTCTTTTATCGCCTTGACTCTCGACGGTCATATGATAATTCCCCGGGGCTATGAAAATTGTTCCAGGACTAACAACATCATTGTGTTCTGCCTCTTTCACAGTAACCTTTGAAAGTGAATTTAAACGTTCCGCTAACGATTTTGTGAAACCGGGTGGCATATGTTGTACAACTACTACACCACAAGGTAAATCCTCTGGTAACTTCGTTATCACCTGTTGCAAAGCCCTTGGACCACCCGTTGACGTCCCAATAGCAATGATTTTTTCATCCATTTTTTTAGATGCCACCTTAAAGTCTTTTTGAAAGCTATTAAAAGAAGCAAAACTTTTTTTAGGATACTCAAGCTTTGGAAAGCTTTCAACAAAAGTTGTTTTTTTAAAATTAACTTTGACAGCAGCTCTACATTTATCTAAAATTTCACGTTTTATCATATCTACTCGGAAAATCGTACCAGAAACTTTTTGTATAAAATCAACAGCTCCTAAAGATAATGCTTTTATTGTAGCATCAGCTCCAGCCTTTGTTAAACTACTAATCATTATCACAGATGTTGGACATTCCTTCATAATAATTTCGAGTGCATCAATACCATCCATTATTGGCATGTTGATATCCATAGTTACTAAGTCTGGCTTAAGAACTTTAATTTTCTCAACCGCTTCTCTTCCATTACTAGCAGTTCCTATAACCTGAAAATCTGCCTCTTTCGAAAACAAGTCCGATAATAGAGTTCTCATTAGGGCTGAATCATCTGCAATAAAAATCTTAATCATAACCTATCACCCCCTGCCAGAAATAAATGCCTTTTGTATAATCTCCCTCTGTCGCTTAAAAATAAAGCGAATTAACTTACTTCGTGTAATATTCGGTAAGTCAATAAAGCGCGTGCCAATCCAAAAAATTTTTTCATCTTTAATGGGTTGAAACGATCTTACCACCTCGCAATAGGTTGTTAATAATCCAACCTCTGGTAACTCAATTTCTATATAAAGCTTTTCACCTTTTTTCAAACTTTTATCTAAAATAATTCTCATCCCGCCGCCACTAATATCGCGAACATATGTAGTAATAGGTGAAAGTAATGTATTATCTTCTTTATTTAGCAGTTGAACTTTCAATGGGACACTAGTTTCTACACGAACAAATTCACGTTGTTGAAATTTTTCTACAAACCTTGGCAATGAAGTAATCCATACAGGAACTGCTCCCATCCGCTTTTCCATAAATACCGCCGAAAAACGAAAAGCCGATGCCTCTGTTACAAACTTTGCTTCAAATACGCTACCCCGCATGGGAATGATTGGATATCCTTGTTCCATTGGTAAAGCTAAAATTAATTTGTTATCCTCAATATCTTCAATTCTACTACTATATCTATTCTGATTTTCATCTTGCAAAAGTGTAACTTCTATACGTTGACCAATTTTTAAAGCTTTACTGGTCTCCACCTTCTCTATCTTTGCCACGCTATCCCTCCTGTTTCAAGCATAAACTATCTTAAAAACGAAAAAACTTTTTTAAGAAAGCCTCCCAGTCCTTTGGTTCTTACTTGATCTGTATCGTCGCTTATCAATACAGAGGCAATCTTTTTGATACACTTGGCTACATCAGAATTAGGATATGACAAAACAACTGGCCTTTGCGCTTTTACAGCGCGAACCAAATTTCTATCTTCCTTTATTTCACCTAATGTAGTAACATTCAAATTCAAGAATCTCAATGCAGTTTTTTCTAGTTTTGCCTGAACATCTATTCCCTCATTTGGCTCTGTTACTCGATTCACAACTAGTTTTACCTCTGAGCAATCGGGCTGATTGCTGTAGGCTTTCATTATCGCGTAAACATCTGTCATCGCAGTAGGTTCAGGAGTTGTAACCAAAATAACATCATCAGCAGCCATTAAAAAATTTAATACACTTTTACTCAATCCAGCACCAGTATCAATTAAAATAATATCCGCTAAATTTTCACATAAATTCAATTTAGATATAATTCGTTCTAAATCAAAAGCTGTTAAATTCGCAAGTTCTTCAATTCCAGATCCCCCAGACAAAAACTTTACTCCGCAAGGTCCCTCAGCAAGAATATCTTCAACATTAACATTATCTCTAATGAGATTTAATAAATTATACTTTGCACTAGCACCCAAAACAATATTTACATTTGCCATACCCAAATCAGCATCAATGATGAGAACACGATATCCCATCTGCGATAAAGCAATTGCTAAATTCACAGACAAATTCGTCTTGCCTACTCCCCCTTTACCACTGCTGACAGCAATAACTCTAGACTTATGAGCAGGTTCTTTTTCAACACCTAAATTTAAACTTTGCTTGTTTTGTACTAGCTTTCTTAACATATATGCTTGATCCATTGCCTATACCTATTCTTTCAATACTAATTCTGCTAGTTTATGGGGATCAGCAATAATAATATCATCAGGAACACTCTGACCTGTTGTTAAATAAGATAAGTGCATTGGAAATTCATGCAAAACACTAATAACAGTACCAATTCCACTAGTCTCATCTACTTTTGTGAATAAAACTCGGTCCGGAGAGCATTGAGAAAATTGCTTTATAATATCCACAGCATCTTTGTATTTTGTGGTTGAACTAAGTACGAGATGTTTTTCGATATCTTCTGATGCTGTTAAAAGACTTCTCAACTCATCTAACTGTTCGCTATTATACTGACTTCTTCCTGCTGTATCAATTAAAACAAGTTGCTTATCCATATGTTTTGTTATTGCCGTCTGAAGTTCTAAGGCCGAATATACAATTTCTAGAGGTACCCCAATAATATCGGAGTATGTCTTCAATTGCTCTACCGCTGAAATTCTATATGTATCAGCGGTAATTAAGGCTACACTACATCCCTTTTCTAAGACGAAACTCGCTGCAATTTTCGCAATCGTCGTTGTTTTTCCAACTCCAGTTGCCCCAATTAACGCAACAATTTTTGTCTTCTCAGTTCCCTCTTTAATTTGAATCGTTGGCTCAAACTTTTTTGAAAAATAATCTGCTAATAGAGGTAAGTAATCTTTTCCTTCTGCATCATATTTTTGAATCGCGTTTACAATAGATGTAGCCACTTTAGGGTTTACATCATTTTCGACCAAAATGTCGAATAAAGATTCTTTATTGAAATTATTCTGCAAATTATCATCTATCACCTGCTGTGATTTTGTATTTTTCTCGCTTTTTTCCAATGTTTTTTCATCTAGTTTTATATTTTTTAAAGACTCTTGCGCTTTATAAGCATTAATTGAAGTTTGATTTGGAATATAAATGTTATTATCTGTTTTTTCATTTTGAAGAACAATTTTTTCCTTCTTAATTGGTTCTCTACTTTCATTTCCAGCTGTTTTAGATTTTGCTACTTCTTGAACATCTTCAATTGCCGCCATAATTTCTACAACTTCTTTCGCAAAAAAACCTAAAAATCCACCTTTTTTTACTTTTCGAGTATGTAAAATTACAGCCTCCGCGCCTAATTCATTTTTCACTTGGCTCATCGCATCTTGAACAGTCATCGCTGTAAAAGCTTTTATTCGCATCTATATCTTCACCACCCCTAGAACTTGTATCTCAACACTTTGTTCTATTTCTGCATGTGATAAAACGATTAATCCGGGTATTGATCGCTCAATTAATTTTCGAAAATATAACCTCACTGCTGGACTCGTAAGTACAATTGGTTGATATCCTAAATTCGTCAATTTTGGCAATTCAATATTTAAACTATCTAATAATCTTTTCATTTGCTCAGGTTCTAACGATACATAAGACCCATGCTCAGTCCGCTGTACTGCAGATGAAATAATATTTTCAGTTTCCGGATTGACTGTAACACAAGGTAAAATATTATTCTGGACATTTTGGCTACTAATTTGTCTAGAAAGAGCATGCCTTACATATTCCGTTAAAATTTCTGGATCTTTCGTCAATCTAGCATAATCTGCTAAAACCTCCAAAATTGTAACCATGTCACGAATGGATATACGCTCACGCAATAAATTTGCTAAAACTTTTTGAATCTCACCAATAGATAGTAGATTTGGCACTAATTCTTCCACTACGCTCGCATTATTATCTTTAATACTATCAACTAAATTCTGTGTTTCTTGTCTACCTAAAATTTCAGAAGCATGTGCTTTTATTACTTCTGTAATATGTGTAGCTAAAACCGAAACAGCATCGACTACAGTGTATCCGTTTAACTCAGCTTGTTCTCTATCAGATTCAGGAATCCAGATTGCTGGTAATCCAAAGGCAGGTTCAACTGTGTCAATTCCCGACATTTCTTCAAAAACCGTTCCAGAATTCATAGCTAGGTAATGATCTAGCAATAGTTCACCCCTTGCAATTTCAATGCCTTTTAATTTTACAATATAGGCATTGGGTTTAATTTGAATGTTGTCACGGATACGAATTGTCGGTACAACCAGGCCCATTTCCAGCGCACATTGTCGCCTAATCATGACAATCCGCTCTAATAAATCTCCACCTTGACCAGTATCAACCAACGGAATCAAGCTATAACCAATTTCCAGTTCCATTGGATCCACTTGCAGTAAAGATATAATATTCTCTGGTTTTCTGATTTCTTCTTTTTCCTTTTCTTCTTGCTGCACTTGCGTTTTTTCCGTCGTCGTTTTTACAGCTTTATGTAGATTATAGCCAATCAAACCTAATGCAATAGATAATGTCATAAATGGAAGTCCTGGTAAACCTGGAACAATTGCCAAAAGCATTAATACTCCTGATACAATAAAAAATACTCTTGAATTACTAAATAACTGATTACTAATATCATGCCCTAAGTCGGAATCAGAAGCAGCTCTTGTTACAACGATACCTGTAGCTGTAGAAATAAGAAGTGCAGGAATTTGATTTACCAAACCTTCGCCTACCGTTAACAATGTGTATGTTTGTAATGCATGAACAACATCAAGATTACGCTGTACCATTCCAATGATAAATCCACCAATAATATTGATAATAATAATGATAATTGCAGCAATAGCATCTCCCTTAACAAACTTACTTGCACCATCCATTGCTCCATAAAAATCTGCTTCTTTTTGAATTTTTTCCCGCCTGCGGCTTGCTTCCGCATCAGAAATTGCCCCCGTGTTCAAATCCGCATCAATACTCATTTGCTTGCCTGGCATAGCATCTAACGTAAAACGAGCCGCAACTTCAGCAACACGTTCGGAACCTTTAGTAATAACAATAAATTGAATGATAATTAAAATAACAAAGATAATAAATCCAATAACAGCATTACCACCAACAACGAAATTACCGAAGGATAAAATAACCTCTCCAGCATATCCCT
Source organism: Selenobaculum gibii (assembly GCF_030273445.1). Taxonomy (NCBI): domain Bacteria; kingdom Bacillati; phylum Bacillota; class Negativicutes; order Selenomonadales; family Sporomusaceae; genus Anaerosinus; species Anaerosinus gibii. Next base: position 986,071 of record NZ_CP120678.1, on the reverse strand, counting down.
CCAACAAAATTAACCGAGTTGAAGAAACATTTAGTGCTAATCGGAACAATGTTGTAATTAACAATAGTGAAGGAAATACTGAGAAATCTAATGGTTCGACATTATATACAGCTACCATAACAATAACCAAGGCCATGGTTATATTCAAGCATAATAATAAATCCAACAAAATAGTTGGAAGCGGAATAATCATCATAATAACTATCGTAATAATAGCTAGAGCAATAATAATGTCACTATATTTTTTTAAAAACCCTATCGTAGATAGCGATGTTTGACTAGCCAAATTTTTTCGCTCCCCATAAAATTATCTTATGACAATTTTTTCTTTAATCTATAAACATAAGCCAATACTTCAGCAACTGATTTATATAACTCTTCCGGCACTACATCCCCTACCTCTGTAGTTGCATATAATGCTCTGGCAAGAGGCTTATTTTCAACAATAACAACTTTTGCCTCACGGGCAATATCTTTTATGCGTTTTGCAATTAAATCCTGCCCTTTTGCAACGATGACTGGAGCCATCATTCCTTGTTCATATTTTAATGCAACAGCAAAATGGGTCGGATTGGTAATAATAACATCTGCTTTAGGTACTTCTTGCATCATTCTCTGCATCGCAATCGCTCGCTGCTTTTGCTTGATTTTCCCTTTAATCTTCGGGTCTCCTTCTTGTTGCTTAAATTCATCTTTGACTTCTTGCTTACTCATTTTTAAGCTTTTTTTATGTTGCCATTTTTGATACAAAAAGTCTAAAATAGCCAAAATAACAAGTACAAGACCTATTTTTAATACTAAAGCAAAAATCAAGGATGCAACAACCACCATAGATTCATTCAAACTAGCATAAATTAGCTTAGGCAGATGACCTATTTCTTCTTCTAAAAATCCCCATAAAAAATAACCAACAATAAAAATTTTCAAAACGGATTTTACTAACTCCACCAGAGAACGTAAAGAAAACATTCTTTTTGCGCCACTAATAGGATCTAATTTTTCTAATTTTGGCATAATTGGTTCTGTAGTAAAATTAAGTCCAACTTGATACAAATTCGCCGCTACAGCAAAAACTAGAATCGTCATCATAATTGGCAATGCTGTCTTTGCTAAAAGAACGACCATTCCTAAAAAAATACTCATTACTTTTTCTATCGTTAATACATCTTGCATATTAGAAAAATTAAAGACCATGTATTGAGATATTTGCTCAAAAATAAAAGTACCTAGAACCTTTAAAGCTACAAATGCAACTAAAATAATAACTGCTGAATTAATTTCCTGACTCTTACCGACCTGACCTTTTTTTCTTGCATCTGATTTGCGTTTAGAAGTAGGATCTTCTGTCTTTTCCCCATTAAAAAGCTGTAAATCAAAAATAAAGTCCTTTTGATCTAACAAATTTTTCTTCGAGGGTCTAACTGATAAATCGTAAAACAACATATATGTTTCCAAACATCTCATTAAACAGCACATCCAAAAATATGATATAAAACGGTAAAGCAAAAGATAATACAAAAAGACCGACAAAAATCTTAGCCGGTATACCTACAACGAAAATATTCATTTGCGGCATCGTTCTCGCTAAAATTCCTAATCCTACATCAGTTAAAATAATAGCTACTAGAATAGGTATACTAATCTTAATTGCTATTACAAAGACTGCCCATATCATGTCAACAATTAAAGTTACTATTTCTGGCTTAATATGAGCCCCCATTACAGGAATTAAATGAAAACTATCAAATAGCGAACTCAGTAACATGTGATGACTATTGGAAACTAAAAATACAATAGTTGCTAAATTATATTTAAAACTACCAACAATCGGAACTTGCTGCCCTGATGTTGGATCTAACACGTTAACTACCCCAAAACCAATTTGCATATCTAAAAGCTGCCCCGCCATATGAATGGCTGAAAAAGCTAACGATGCAACAAATCCAATGATCCATCCTACAAATAATTCTGAAAATATAACCAATGTATAAATAATCAAATTTTGTGGTAGTACAATAGACTGTGATTCTTGCGAAAGTACAGGAAAAAGAACTAAGGATATTGCCAAAGCACAACCAACACGAATTGCCATTGGGATATTTCGGCTCCCTAAGAAAGGAGACATAATAAAAATCCCACTGATTCGCGTTAAAACCAATAAAAATATTCCCATCTGATTTTGTATTATTTCAAAAATATCCAAAAAGCTCTCCTACCTATCAGCCGATAAATCCTGGTAAATTAATAAATAAGTTTTGTATATACGAAATCATCATCCGAAGCATCCAAGGTCCAAAAATCAGAATTGATACGAAAACTGCAATAATTTTGGGAATAAAGGCTAATGTTTGTTCTTGAATCTGCGTTGTAGCTTGAAAAATACTTACCATAATACCAACCATTAATCCTAAGCCAAGCATTGGTGCTGATATAATCATAACCATCATTAGGGCTTCTTGCCCCAGTTGAATTACTAAATCATTTGACATTGTTCACCCAGCTCCTATTTAAAACTAACAATTAGCGATTTAATCAACAAATGCCATCCATCTACCATAACAAACAACAATATTTTAAATGGCAACGAAATCATAACTGGCGGTAACATCATCATCCCCATTGACATAAGTGTACTTGCCACAATCATATCAATAACAATGAACGGAATATAAATCATGAAACCAATCTGGAAAGCTGTCTTTAATTCACTAATAACAAATGCAGGTATTAATGTAAAAGTAGACACATCATCTTGTGATTCTGGTCGTGGTGATTGTGACAAATTCACAAACAAAGCCAAATCAGATTCTCTCGTCTGCTTAAACATAAATTCCCGCATCGGTTTTACCACTTCCGTCAAAGCTTGCTCTTGTGTAATGGTTCCCGCTAGATAAGGTTGCAAACCACTCTGATTTGCTGCATCAATATATGGTGACATAATAAAAAAGGTTAAAAACATTGATAAAGCAATTACAACCTGATTAGGTGGCATATTTTGCGTGCTTAATGCATTACGCAAAAAAGATAAAACTACAACGATTCGAATAAAAGAGGTTGTCATAATTAAAATAGAGGGTGCGATAGATAGGATAGTTAATAAAGCTAAAACCTGTAGGCTAGTTGCTACCTCCTGTGGATTATTAGCCGACTCAACACCAATATTAATATTAGGAATTAAAGGCGCAGCCATAGCAACATCTATTGGCACAATTAAAAACATAAAAAATATGCCAATAATTAAAAAATTTATATTCTGGCGTTTAATCACAAATTTTACCCCTTCTCTTACTTATGATCCTTCTTTTTTAGCATAGCAGGAATTCGCCTTGACAATTCCTCTAAAGAAATGAGTTGTTTTTCAAAAATATGATTAAAATCACTTTGCCCTTTTAATTCCTCAGCTTGGGCACGTAATTTAACAATTTCCATTTCGTCAGTAATCTCTTTTAATAAAGTAATATTATGATCTGAAACTCCAATAAGCATTACTTTACCAGCCATTTCAACGATACATAAAGATTTATTTGCGCCAAGTGGCAAGCTTTCTAAAACTCTACTTGATTTAGAAAGCCCCACTCCCCCTAGCTTCTGTCCTATTAACTTAGAAACAAAATAAGCCATTCCGGCAACAAATAAAAAGACCACTAATAAGCTAAATAAATAGGCAATTGTCGACACCCATGAAGATTGTGACGATTGCGTCGTTGGCTCTTCATATGTTAAATAGCCGCTTTGCATAGTCTCTGCATACCCAATCGTATGCACAAATGTTAACAACATGACTGCTACTAAAAGCCAAACTATTTTATATGTTTTTTTCTTCATCGGATTTAACCTACGGCTTTACGAACAGCTTCTAAAACACGATCAGGTTGGAACGGTTTTACAATAAAATCTCTTGCCCCAGCCTGAATTGCTTCTATTACCATTGCTTGTTGCCCCATTGCGCTACACATGATAACTTTTGCATTTGGGTCAATTTTTTTGATTTCTTTAACTGCACTAATCCCATCCATTTCAGGCATTGTAATATCCATAGTAGTTAAGTCCGGTTTCAATTCTTGATATTTTTCTAAAGCTTTTAACCCATTTTCAGCTTCTCCAACAATCTCATAACCATTTTTTGATAAAATATCCTTAACCATCATTCTCATAAAAGCCGCATCATCAACAACTAAAACTCTAATCGCCATATTTTAATCTCTCCTTAATTATCATTCTCGTACACTAAACTTTATTGCAAATTTCTCATACGCTCCATGCTACTTACAATATCAGTAACACGAACACCAAAATTTTCATCTATAACTACAACTTCTCCCTTAGCTAACAACTTACCATTAACTAAAATATCGACAGGCTCCCCAGCCAATCTATCTAATTCAATAACCGAGCCTGTAGATAATTCTAAAACATCTTTTATTAACTTCTTAGTTCTTCCTAATTCAACAGTAACCTGAAGAGGCACATCCAAGATCAAGCCAATATTACCATCATTTATAGGTACAGCTGATTGTGTTAATGGGGAAAACTGAGCTGGCTGCACAGGAACATTTGGTGAAACTCTAGCTTCCATTGGTGCCGCAGCATACATTGGCTGTTGTGCATAAGCTACTGGCGTTGGTTGTGGTGCAGGCGCCGCAACAGACGGTGCCGCAGCAGCAGCAACAGGTACTGTTTGTGTTGGCGCTGTAGCAGCTGGGGGTTGTGGAGACATTGCTTCAGCAACTGGAGCTGCCGGTGTCTCTTCAGCTTGCATTCCACCAGACATTAAATTATCAACCATCTCTTTCGCAATATTAAGCGGAAGAATTTGCATGATTTCACTATCAATTAATCCTTCAACTTCCATTCTAAATGCGACTTTTACAATTTCTTCGCTCTCATTGACTACCTCACTAATTTTTGTCTCGCTTGCCAAATCTATTAAGTTTACAAGTGGTGGAGAAATATCAATTTTTTTGCTAAACATAGTTGATAGGGACGTAGCAACAGCTCCCATCATTTGGTTCATACATTCTGCAACAGCACTCATATACAATTCATTCAATTCTGTTGGAGGATTCGTTCCTTCTCCCCCCATCATCAAGTCAGCAATAATTAAAGCATCTTGTTCCTGAATTGCTAAAATATTATCACCACTAATGCCTTTGGTATAACCTACTTGAACAATTAAATATGGTAATGGATAATGATTTTTTATTGCCCCTAAAGTATCTACTGAAACTCTTGGCGTAGTAATTGAAACGCGTCGACCTAAAAGTACGGATAATGTCGTAGCCGCACTTCCCATGGAAATATTTCCAATTTCACCTAAAGCATCCTTCTCCATATCTGAAATATCTTCCGTAATGCCCACAGACACACTTTCAGATGTTTCCGGCTCTGGTTGCGATTCTGGTGTACTTCCACCACCATTAAGCAAAGCATCTATTTCTTCTTGTGAAAGAAAACCATCATTCATCCTCATCATCCCCTTCTGTATTTACCCTTGCTATTTGTACAGCAACCTTATTACTTGAGGTGCCTGGTCTACACCAAAACTTAGACTTTCTACCTACAATTACGTTTAATTCATTGCCAACTTTCGCATCTAGCTGTAAAACATCACCTACTGCCAAATCTAAAAACTCTTGAACAGTAATATCAATTTTTCCAAGTTCAACAATAAGCGGCACATACGTTTTTTCAATCTTCCGTTGTAAAACTTTAACCTGTTCAGGATGATCTTCTTTCGCCACTGAGGAAGCTACCCAATAGGTGGTCGTTAATTTTGACATAACTGGCTCCAGTACAAGATAAGGAATACAGATATTCATTAAACCTTCTATATCACCAATTTTCACCTGCAAGGTAATAATAACCACCATATCATTAGGTGGAACAATCTGGGTGAATTGCGGATTGGTTTCAATCGCCTCTAATTTAGGCGTTATTTCAATCACATTATGCCATGCTTCCTTAAAGCTCTCCAAAGCTTTATTAAATACTCTACGAATAATTACTTCTTCAATATCAGTCAAAGCCCTTATTTTTGACAAACTTTCGCCTAAACCACCAAAAAGACGATCTATAATAACGAAAGCAATATTAGGATTCATTTCAAAAATAATGTTTCCCTTTAAAGGTTCCATGTTTAATACCCCAATAACACTTGGGTTAGATAAAGACCTTACAAATTCCTCATATGTCAACTGATCAACGGAAGCAACATTTACGTTAACGATAGCTCTAAGATGTGTAGATAAATATGTATTCAATAAACGTGCAAAGTTTTCATGTAACATATATAAAGTTCTAATTTGGTCTTTTGAAAATTTATCAGGTCGTTTAAAATCATATACTTTTATTTTCTTTTGTTTCTCTTCATCTTTTATTTCTTCTGCAGAAACAACACCAGTAGACAAAGCTGATAACAACTGATCAATTTCTGACTGCGATAAGACATCAGACGCGGCCAATGTTCACCCTCCTTTCATTTAAGCTTAAGTGAACATCAGTTATATCATTACTGCAACACAAAGCTGGTAATATAAACCTCATAAACACAATCCTCACCAAGCACTTTATTTGCTTCATTTTTTATTTGTGTTTTTAACTCTTCTTGCTTTAATGGATCAAAATCCTCTATTTTTTGTGACCGTAACAATTGTAAGACGGAATCTAATAATTTAGTTTCTGTAACCGAACTTAGTTTTCCTTCTTCTGCTTTTTCACTTTTCGGTGCACGCATCTCTAAGACAACACCCACTTTAAGAAAACGCCCACTCTTTACACCGCCAACATTAACAATCATTCCATCTTTGTCACCAAGTTTCAAAAATATTCCTGGGTCTCGCTTTTCTATTTTGGTAGCAGAATCAGCCATTACCTTTGTCGCAATAAAGTACGATACAGCTCCAGCTAACAATAATCCTACCACAACCAGCCCTACAACCATAAGCATAGGGAATTTTTTAGCTGGTTGTTCTTTTGTTTTTTCTTCTTCAGCCAATCATCCACACCTCCATGTAAAGGATAAAACATCACTTGATTATTATTTCTTTCATCAAGTAATATACAACTTTTCATAAGTTGTATAACCTTCTGCCCTTTTGTAATTATAATAAAAATGTATCTTTTTTATAGAAAAGATTACATTGGACATTCAATTTTATTAACGAAAATTTCCCCCTAAAGCTCTTCGATAAGTCATAACTCTTCTTACGACCTCTTCCATTTTTTCCTCAACAATTAGTTTCTTGCCATTTGTAAGCGTAATTACAGTATCCGGCGTTTGTTCTATCATTTCAATAATTTCCGCATTTAAAATTATTTCACCTTCACCGTCAGAATTAAAACGTGTTACTTTAATCACAATACCTTCCCCTTTTTATAGGAAAGGGGAAAATCCCCTTTCCATATTTAAATTATCGTTTTAAGTTTGCTAAAGTTTCAAGCATTTCATCAGAAACTGTAATAATCTTCGAATTTGCCTGGAAACCACGTTGTGTAATAATCATACTACTAAATTCTTCTGATAAATCAACATTAGACATTTCCAGATTACTTGGAGTAATCGTCCCTGCACCACCATTGCCGGATGTAGAAATCTGAACAACACCAGAGTTGTTGGATTCTGCAAAAGTATTAGAGCCAAGTTTAGTTAAGCCCGCAGGATTATTGAATGTAGCGATTGCTACCTGTGCAAGGCTTTTTGTTAAGCCATTACTAAATTTCCCCGTAATAACTCCTGATGAATCGATACTTACGCTCTCTAAATCACCCGCCGGATATCCATCTCTACTCGTTACTGTAGCTGTCGATTCTCCGGAGTACTGTGTCATTTTTGAAAAATCCGGTGTTACTGTCATTGCATTTGCTTGTGTAGGTTGAAAAGTCATCGGAGTTCCAGAAACAGATTTAAAAGTACCGTCCGTATTAAATTCTATGTCATAGACTCCTCCTGTAATTGCAAACCCAGTATCAGTTTGATATGGCGTTGCAGATCCCGGAGTATATTGCCACTTATTCTCGCCAGTTTTTGTGAAAACCCCTGTAATTTTATGTTCCACACCTTCACTATCATAAACAGTAACTGGTGCAATTACTTTGGTTGGAGGAGTCGTTGTTTTAGTTTCTGTTGTCTTATTCGTTCCATCATAAGTTATTGTCGTTACAATAACCGTTCCATCTGTCAGGGTGTTTGTAGTGGTCGTTGGCCCTGAAGCAGGTGTAGTATCAGCTACAGTATCTGTAGTAGTTGTCGTTTGACTCGCTTTACCTTCAGCAGATAAATTTTTCGTATACCCTATACTTTGGGTAGCTTGTGCTGCCATTGTCTGTCCTTTTGGAATTGTAATACCAGTTACATCGCCACCCGCATTAATCTTTCCACTTGCATCAGCCATCCAGCCTTGCACTAGCAAACCACTACCTGGTACCGTATAATTACCATCCGAATCAAATTCAAATGCACCCGAACGCGTATAAATTTTATTTGCACCATCACCCAAAATGAAGAATCCATTTCCCGAAAGTGCAAGATCTGTATTTTTCCCTGTCGATTGCAATGAACCGTCACCAAAATTTGTATCTACTGACGCCATTCCCATACCAAGACCAATTTGTTTAGGGTTTGTTCCCCCTTTATTTCCTTGTGCGGATGCCGCACCAGCGATATTTTGACTTAAAATATCTTGGAAAGTTACACGGCTTCCTTTAAAGCCCGTAGTATTTACATTGGCAATATTATTACCAATAACATCCATTCGCGTCTGATGATTTTTTAAGCCAGACACACCGGAAAATAATGAACGCATCATAATAAATCATCCTTCCCTAAGATACTGCAGTGCGACTATATCAATCATTCTATAGTCAAAACTCTCCTAAGGTCCAAGCTTATAAAATCACTGCACTATCAATATTTGTAATTATTTTATCTTCTGCACCATTGCCATCCATGGCTGTAATAACCGTCCGATTTTTCACACTCACAACAAGCGCAATATCATTCATCATGACCAATGATTCTTTTGCACCCTTTTGCGCCGCTTTATCTACAGCTTGGCTCAACTTTTTTAAATCAGATTCACTTAACTGCAAATTTCTGCTTTGCAAACGATCTAAAGCATGTTGTGAAAACTTCAAAGTATCAAGTTTCTCATTCAACAGCTTATCAAAATCATTAATACCTGCACTTTTATGAGTTGTTACATTGTTTCCCTTGAGACGATTATCAATCGGCAAGAGTGGCTGTGCTTGAAAATAAATTTTATTTTCAGCCATTCACTAATCCTCCTCTTACGATTTATCTCCTGTTCCCTCTTCAGTTGGCATTGTACCAATTCCATGAATTTGTGAAATAGAAACTATAATATTACCAACTAAAACATATGGTTGTCCATCCACAATTTTAACTCCTGTAACTGTACCAGTTTGCATTTCTTTTTTGTCATTTTGCCATTCAATTTCTTTGCCAATGAAATTACTTGTTTGACCTACTAATAAAGAAGTGTCCATATTACCTATCAAAGTATTCATTTTTTCTAATGCAGAGTTAACATTTGTCATTTGCTCTAACGAAGAAAATTGTGCTAATTGCGCAATATATTCAGCATTATCTTGTGGGTCCAATGGATCTTGATATTGCATTTGTGTAACTAAAAGTTTTAAAAATGATTCTTTACCAAGCTCTCCACCAGCCTGTGTTGTCGTTGTTTTTTTTATCGTACTATTTACTACTCCATTTGTAGTGTTTAAAGATGTACCATCTGCGATTGTTGTACTATCTGACATATGTATAAACCTCCTTTAAATTCGATAATCTACGCCATCATCTGTAACTTTCGAAATAGGTACATTGACTTTATCAACTTCTTCTTCAAAATCAGCTAAATCAATTTTTTGATTCTTAAACTTTGAGGACTTCTGTTGATTATATTGAGCCTGTTCCCCATTAGACATTAAGTCGCCAAGTCCAGCATACACACTTACATTATCAACTTTAATCCCCTGACTTGCCAGTTCCTGTTTCAGTTGAATTAATGAAGATTCTAACATTGTCCTCACCTGTGCATTCTCACTATGGAACGAAGCACTTACCACACCTTTTTCAACGATAACTTTTAACGTCAAATCTCCAAGATGTTCTGGTTTAAGCTTAATGATCATCTGTGTATCTTCGTTATTTTTTATTAATTTTGCTTTGTCAATAATTTGTGTATGAATATCATAATCAGTTACTGTTTCCTCTGGTTGACTCAAGGCATTCGTTTGTTGAACAACATTAGTATCTATACGGTTATTCATCATAACCGCAAATTGATTAATTGGTGTAGAAGTATCCAGCGTTGTTTGTGGCTCAACATTTTGTAACGGTTGACTAATCTTTTGCTTAGCATTATCAGAAACAAATAAAACATTTAGATTACTTTTTAAATTTTCCTGAGGTTGCTGATTTGACTTAAGTAAATCCACTTTTGTAGGATTTGTATTTTGCAAGTTCTCAACAGCTAACGGAATGACATTCTCACTTACTAATGGCTTACCTACAGTTTCCGATTTATTTACATCTGTTGAATACGCTTGCAAAGAATCTTTCTTACCATCAGTTTTCAACTTAGTCAGTGTTGGATCTATTTGTGGTAGAATAGACTCCACTACCTCTTGAGTTGCTACAGCTGCTTCTATCGGTTGCTGAATAGTGTTACTCACATCGCCTACTTGTTTTTGACTCCACTGTTGCAATTGCATATTTTGCAATTTACTTGCAAAATCATTAGCTAGATTTTGCTCAAGAACATCATTTGGATTTTTCTCAAGAACTTCATTTGATACTTCCAAAGCATTTTCTTTTATCTCAGCAAAATTAATCGAAGTTTCAGTCTGATTATCCACTACTGTCAGTTTCGGATTCACTACTGCTGTTGCCATAGCATTTAATACATCATTTGTTCCTGCCTGAACAGCATTTTCTTCTACAGTCTGATTTTCATTTGTCGCATTAGTTAAAACATCATTAAAATTCTTTCCATCTTTCCCTTTGCTATTGGTAGACACTTTAGAAGTATTTTGATTCGATATTTTTTCAGTAGATATATTCGTTGCTACTTGTCCTTTTACAGGCTCTTTTACTGGAACATTCACCATGTTTAGCATCATATTCATCTTTCTCACCTCCTTTCATTCATAAAAATCATCTTACCTCCGTAACAACCGGAGGTTTTCCATTATACATAATACGCGTTAAATGCGCTCCACGTGCAGTATTAAAAAGCGGTAAAATCTGGACAACCTGATCATCTTCCATTTTCCCCATAATAGCTAATACCATATTATCATCAAGTTGTTCTAGTAATTTAACGGCATCTTCCGGCTTCATCTCATTATAAAGCCTTGCTAGCTTTGAAATACGTTTTTTTTCTTCTGCCTGTCGAAGTTTCATTTGTTTTTCAATCTCTTCTTTTGTTAGGACAACAGCACTGTTAGGGTTCGTCCTACCATTTGCATTATTATTCTTCAACAAGTCTTGTTTTACCTCTGATTTAGCTGCTGGCTTAGACTTTAGTTCAATATTATCACTGTGTTCTTTTTCATCGATATTCTCGGGCTGCTCAAAGTACTGTCCAATCACAGGGTATTTATATAGCTCTAGTTTCTCATTCATTGCATTTACATCAAAAACACGTAAATACACCCCTAAAAAGAACCCCCCTATAATCAAACAAAGAAATAATAAGATAAAAGCTAGAATTTTTATTAAGCGTAAAAAACGATTCGGTTTTTTAGTTGCTTCTGTTGTCTGTTCGTTATTTTTTCGCCAAATCGCCATCTGCTTACCTACTTTCTAAATAATATACAAAATCATCTTAACGATATAAATCTAAAACTTTACTTACATAATTTTGTGTTTCTGTATATGGAGGAACTCCATTATAATTCTTTACAGCTTGTGCACCAGCATTATATGCAGCAACAGCTTTCTTTACATCGCCATCAAAAGTATTTAGGAGTTGTTTTATATACTTAACGCCACCTTCAATATTTTCTTTTGGGTCATAAATATTATTTACCCCTAAGGAAGACGCTGTATCCGGCATTAACTGCATGATCCCGACTGCTCCAACTTCGGAAACTGCTGTAGGAGAATAATTGGACTCAGTTTTTGCTACCGCATCTACTAATTTAGCATCTACTCCATATTTATGAGCAGCCTGACGAATCAAATCTGAAAAATCATTTTCAGATTTCAATGCACCTTCATTGTGGAATTTACTAGCATTGGCCTTTGCGCTATTCATTTTTACTCCAGTATAACTAGCCCCTGAAATACCAAATCTAGTTTCAATTTCTTTTATTCGTTGAAAGACAAGATTTACTCCATTCATCATTTCACCTCATCGCTCGAGCATGTATCTGCAAACCGATTTCATCTAATTCTTTCTGTTCTTCTATCAATTGTTCCGCTTTAAATTCTTCTAAACGTTTTTCTTTTAATTGTTCAATAGTTTTCAATTTATTTAAAGCTTCTTGAAATTCGTCCAACCGTTCTTGTCTTTTTTTTTCTGCTTCATTAATTACATGTTTTTGTTGTTCAATTTGCGTGCGCAAACGGAAAAAATATGTATTATAACTTGTGAGTAATCCAATTGTAATTTTTTGATTTTCTATTTCTTCATACGACTTAAGACCCGCTTCTAGCTCTAACTCAAAAATTTTCAGGCTTTCCTTTTCCTTTATCAAGGCATTTGTCGCTTCTGCAAAAGCAATTTCAGCCCGTTCTTTCTTTATTTGGGCAACTTTTAATACTGCGGTTAAACGAAACTTAAATTTTTTCATTTAGAAAAGCCTCCACAGTTATGAAGATAATTTCAACAAACGTTCAACCGTTTCTTCAAATGTATCCACTTCATACACATCTTGTTGCAAAAACGCTTTTATTTCACCAATGACCCGAATTGCCTTATCAATATTTTCATTACTGCCTGCAACATATGCACCAATATTAATCAAATCTTCAGCCTCTCGATATACAGCCATCGCCGAACGCAACTTTTGTGAGGCTTGATAATGTTTCTTTTCAACAATCTCTAACATTACCCTGCTTACACTATTTAAAATATCAATTGCTGGATAATGATTTTGCGCCGCAATAGCTCTAGATAAAACAATATGCCCATCAAGAATACTTCGAACCGCATCGGCAATAGGTTCATTCATATCATCACCATCGACAAGAACTGTATAAATGCCCGTAATAGAACCTTTGTCATTCGTTCCTGCACGTTCTAACAAACGTGGTAACATTGCAAATACAGATGGAGTGTAACCACGTGTAGCTGGAGGCTCTCCAACTGTCAGCCCAACCTCACGTTGTGCCATTGCAAAACGAGTAACTGAATCCATCATTAAAATTACATTCATGCCCTGATCACGAAAATATTCAGCAATTGCTGTAGCGGTCATCGCACCTTTTATTCTTACCAATGCCGGTTGGTCGGATGTAGCGACAACTACTACCGAACGTTTCAAACCTTCTTCCCCCAAATCACGTTCGATAAATTCTCGTACTTCACGACCACGTTCACCAACTAAAGCAATTACGCTAATGTCTGCCTCGGTATTTCGGGCAATCATTCCAAGCAATGTACTTTTTCCGACACCACTTCCTGCCATAATTCCAATACGCTGCCCACATCCCATTGTAATCACCCCATCAATAGCCCTTACCCCTACAGATAGAGACTTCTGAATTCTCGGTCTTGACAATGGATGTGGCGGCATTGCATTTAACGGATATTCTGTTCCTGTAATCAACGGGCCTTTTCCATCTATAGGATTACCAAGTCCATCAAGAATTCGACCTAGTAACTGCCTGCCGACATTGACCTTGAGCATTTTTTGTGCAGCAATAACTTCACACCCTGGACCAATCCCTTGCATTTCACCAATTGGCATCAATAAAACGCTGCCTTGACGAAAACCAACAACTTCGGCTGGAATCGGCTCAACATCATCTAATCTTGAACATACATAGCAGAGTTCACCAAGGCTAACATTAGGGCCTTGAGACTCTATAACCAAACCAATAACCTGTGTAATCTTCCCATTCAACTTAATGGGTTCACAAGCATCTATTGCATTTATATATTTTGAAAAATCAATTTCCATCATTATATAACATCCTGAACAGCTTTTTTTATTGCATCCAATTGAGTTTCCAATCTTGCATCAACCGTACCATTCTCACTTTCAATTATACACCCACCGTTATCAATAAGCTTATCAGGTATAATTGAAAGTTCAAAATCACTATCAAGCATAGATTCAAAAATCAGCTTAGATTGCAATACGAACTCATAATCATCCATCGAAACCCTAATATTGATTTTTCTCTGGTTTTTAACCTTTTCTAAAGCCTTTTTTATTACTTCAACAACGAGTGTATGATTTTCTGCAAATTTCTCTTTTATAATTTTTTCTGCTACTGCTGTAACAATTGCTAAAATCTCGCGTTCAGCCTTTAATATCGTTTCTTTTTTTTCACATTCCGCTACTTCAATGATGCGCTTTGCTTTTATATTCGCCTCTTCAATAGCTGTTTCCATTTCTTTTTTCACTTGTTCTAAAGCGGTTGCATACCCCTCATCATATCCTAAACGATATCCCTCTTCTTTAGCTGCTGTTTTTAACTCTTCAGCTTCAACCTTTGCTTGGTTGAGAAACCCATCATACTTACTCTGTGCTTCTACTAAAATCTTGCTTGCCTGCGTCTGAGCATCACTTAAACACACTTCTGCTTTTTTTTGTTGTTCTGCCATAAAAACTTCACACGCAGCAGCAAATTTTCTGTCTTCTTCACTTATCACATCATCATTTAACATGGTACTTGAAACTATAATTCGCGGAATATCTACTACTTTTGGATTATCATCTTGTAACACAGCACCTTTTATCACTCTAGACAATCATTTCGTCTCCCTTACCACGTGCTACAACAATTTCACCAGACTCTTCAAGGCGTCTAATTACATTAACAACCTTTTGTTGAGATTCTTCAACATCGCGAATTTTAACAGGTCCCATGTACTCAATTTCTTCACGTAACATATCCGCAGCGCGTTTTGACATATTTTTGTATATTTTTTCGCCAACCTCTGGAGATGTTGCTTTTAATGCAAGTGCCAAATCTTTGGAATCGATTTCGCGTAGTACCATCTGTAGTGAACGATCATCAAGCATAACAATATCTTCAAATACAAACATAAGCCGTTTAATTTCTTCAGCCAATTCTGGATTTTCAACTTCTAAGTTTTCTATAATTGTACGCTCCGTACTCCGATCAACACGATTTAATACTTCTACGATTGATTGAATTCCCCCAGCTGCTGTGAAATCTTGTGATACAAGCGAAGATAATTTTCTTTCTAAAACACGTTCCACATCTCTAAGTACATCTGGAGAGGTACGATCCATTGTTGCAATTCTTTTTGCAACTTCAACTTGTCGTTCCGCTGGCAATCCAGATAAAATCGCTGCGGATTGTTCTGGCTGTAAATACGCCATAATTAGAGCAATCGTTTGCGGATGTTCACTTTGAATAAAGTTCAACAATTGACCTGGATCAGTTTTTCTTGCAAAATCGAAAGGGCGTATTTGCAAGCTGGAAGTTAGGCGGTTTATAATATTGACCGCCTTTTCCGTTCCAAGCGCTTTTTCCAACACTTCTCTTGCATAATCCAAACCACCAGAGGATATATATTCTTTCGCAACTAGCATTTGATAAAACTCACTAATTACTTTATCTTTATCCTCTTGACTCACTTGTCTTTGATTTGCAATTTCTAAAGTAAGTTTTTCTATTTCATCTTCGCGCAAATGCTTAAATAGTTGGGCTGAACATTCGGGCCCCATTGCAATGAAAAATATTGCTGCCTTTTGTTTCGTCGACATCTCTTTACTAGCGCCATACATATCCATTCATCACAACCTCCTTTTATTCATCAGCCAACCAAGTTTTTACGATTTGAGCAACATCCTCTGGACGCGTTCTAATCATATCCTCAATTACTTTACGTTCATTTAATTTTGTTTGTTCTTCTGGACTTAATTCTGGTTCATTATCAATATTCGTATCTATAAACGTAGCTGCTTGTTCTTTCGCAGCCAATGCTTCCATAGCAAGACGTTCTTGCTCTTCTCGTTCCAGACGTTCTTTACGGCGTTTATTAATGAAGTATACCGCGATTGCCCCTAAAATCAATACAAGCAAGCCGATTTGCAACCAGAATATCTGTTGTTCTTTTGCTGCTGCATCCTGTTCAGCGCGAGCCTGTCTATCAAATGCATCTGTACTAAATGGTAAAGCCTCAACAGAAATCATATCGCCTCGTTCCGTATTTAAACCAATTGACGAAGCAACCGCTCTTTGCAAACTTTCCTGTTGCGTTGGTGTTACTTGTTCATCCACTAATACTGCAACAGTCAATCGCTTAATAGACCCAGGAGCTGCTACAACCTTTTCTTTCGTTTCATTTATTTCATAATTTTTCGTTACTTCTTTTTTGGTATAATCAGATTTATTATTTCCATTTGATGTAACATATCCTGGAATATTAGAAGCTGTCCCTGCTGGGCCTCCTGGCGTTTCCGATGAACCACTATAAGTTTCATTTGTTTGTTGCGAACTGCGAATAATTCCTGAATCATCAACAACCGGTTCAAAAACCTGTTTATCCATTGTCCTTTGATCGAAGCTCAATTCTACATTAACTCTGGCAACAGCCTTTCCCTCACCAATTACTTGATCTAACAAAGACTGTACGTCTCTTTGCAATCTTTCTTGAATTTTTTTCGTCATATCTAATTGCGTTAACGTAACATTTCCCACCGATTTTTCATCATCTTCCGGATCATTTAAAACCTTACCCATATTGTCAACAATTGTTACATTTTCCGGTAATAAGCTCTGTACACTATGCGATGCTAAATTAACAATCCCTTTTACCTGCTGTTTTGTCAATTGAGCATTAGGTCTTAATTTAAGCATAATAGAAGCAGTTGCCGGTTTCTCATTCTTTTTATATAAGCTATCTTCCGGAAGTACAATATGTACACGTGCTTTTTCTACTTCCTCCAGTTCTTCAATTGTTCTTGTAAGTTCGCCTTGTAAAGCTTGCAGATAATTTACTTTATTTTGAAATTCGGTTACACCTAATTTGCTATCATCAAAAATTTCAAAGCCTTTTTTTCCTCTTGGAAGCCCTTGCGTTGCAAGTTCTAACCGTGCACTATGAACATCTTTTGCCTGTACTAATATAGAAGTACCACTTGATGTTTCCTGAGGTTCATAAGTAATTTTCATTTCCTTTAGTTTTGCTGCAACTTCACCTGCGTCTTTGGCTTCCATACCGGTAAACAATGGAACCATATCGGGTTTTCCACCCCACCAATAACTCCACCCTAAAATAGCAATCATTAAACATATCGCCGATCCAATAATCGTATAACGTTCTTTTTTACCTAGTTTTCGCCAAACACGCAGAGACTGTTCCTTCCAGTCTGCCATCGTCTCAATCCTTTCGCCTAAACACAGATACTAAAAATTATAATCAAACTTGCATACGCATAACTTCTTGATATGCTTCTACTACCTTATTACGTATCTGCATAGTTAACTGTAAAGCAACTCCTGCTTTTTCACCTGCAATTACAACTTGCGATATATCATTCACTTTTCCAGCCGCTAAATCAATAGATGCATCACGACTTTTTAGTTGTAGATTATTCACTTCATTTAACGACTCCTTAAAAAAGTCTCCGAAGCTTTTCCCCTCTACCTCCGCAGTTTGATTTATATTACTTATCGCACTACTTCTAACTGGCGTTAACTGTAATTTCTCAACTTGCATAAATTGCACACCTACCTTGTTATTTTCCAATATCCAACGCTTTCATCGCCATACTTTTAGCCGTATTTACCGCAGTAACGTTTGCTTCATAGGCCCTTGATGCTGTAATCATATCAACCATTTCATTTACAACATTTACATTTGGCATTTCAACATATCCATCTTTATTCGCATCAGGATGATTTGGGTCATAAATTGTATTTCCCGGCGTATCATCTGAAATAATCCCTACCGCTCGCACACCTTCACCTGACTGTTGCATTTCACCTGACAATGTCTTTGCAAAAGACAGACCTTGTTGATTTCTCGGTTCAAATACGACCAGCTTTCTCTTATATGATCCGCCTTCTGGAGTTCTCGTTGTATTTACATTTGCTAAGTTATTTGAGATAACATCCATTCGTAACCTTTCAGCTGTAAGCCCCGATGCTGCAGCATCAATCGCATCAAACATTCCCATTTTAACCTCTCCTTATCTCAATTCAAAACAAACTTGTCTTTACTCTATTTTTGACCTGAGGCAATTGACTTCATTGTATTGAAGTAACTTCCGATTTGTCTAGCCACAGCATTATAATAAATATTATTTTTTGCAAGTCCAGCCATTTCTTCATCAATGTCAACATTATTTCCATCAGTCCGCATTGTCGTATTATTTATTGTTCTAATTTCAGGAGATACTCCGCCGCTTTTCGATAGAGGCAGATGTTTAGCATTTGTTTTTGTTAACGCTAATTTATTTGTATCTGGTTGCAATTCTTTCGCTAACAACTCTTCGAAATCGACAACACTTTTTTTAAAATGAGGCGTATTTACATTTGCAATATTATTACTTATCACTTTATGTCTTAACTCCGCCGCGCCTAAGGCTCCACTTAAAGAGTTTACCATCGACGACCCAACAATTTGTTCTAACATTTTATCCCTCCATATCATAAAATGAAGCAATCCATTGCAATTCACATATCATATATTTCTACATTATTTTTCATTTCTACGACTATGTTTCTACACTTTTCTATAAAATTCCTTTGAAAAACAATTAAAATATTTATCCAAAAGTAGAAGATAGTCGAATTGTCCTAAGATTGTCCTAAAACTACCAAAATCCCGTGCTGTAAACAGTACGAGATTTTATATTTGGGAATTGCATTTACCTTTCAATTTTTCAATTTTTCAATTTCTTCTAACAAGTACTCATTTAGCACTTTTATATAAGTACCTTTCATTCCCAATGACTTTGATTCAATAACACCGGCACTTTCAAATTTTCGTAAAGCATTGACAATAACTGAACGAGTAATTCCTACTCTATCCGCTATCTTGCTAGCAACTAGAAGTCCTTCATCTCCATCAAGTTCACCTAGAATGTTGATTGCAGCTTCAACTTCCGAATAAGAAAGCGTTGCCAAAGCAATCTGTACTGTGGCCTTTTTTCTTGCTTCACTTTCAATCTTTTGTGTACGGTCTCTAAGCATTTCCATTCCAACAACAGTTGCCCCATACTCAGCTAAAACTAAATCTTCATCTGTAAACTCTTCGTCAAATTTAGCAATGATCAATGTTCCTATTCGTTCACCAACGCCATAAATCGGTACAATTGTAGTGTTTTTCCCATGGAAAATGCATTCAGTGTCTTGACTAAATGCACAAATCCCACTTTTTAATTTCAAATTAGATGAAGTTTCTTCTATATTTAAAAGCCAATTTACATAATGTTTTGGGAACGCACCTTGCATAACAACTTTATCAATCATTAACTCACATTCAAAATCATCAATAAAAGCATGTCCAAAGATTTCTCCAATTTTACTTACAATATATATATTAGCACCGATTACACTACTAAGAACTTTAGATATTTCGCTATATTCTACATTTTCCGATTTTTGTAATAATTTATTAATTTTGCGCGTACGTTCCAATAATGAAGTCACAAAACAGCCTTCCTTTCAAAAAAAAAATATATAATATGGCGCAATCCTACACCATATTATATATATTAACACG
Organism: Selenobaculum gibii; assembly: GCF_030273445.1. Lineage (NCBI taxonomy): Bacteria > Bacillati > Bacillota > Negativicutes > Selenomonadales > Sporomusaceae > Anaerosinus > Anaerosinus gibii. Next base: position 966,167 of record NZ_CP120678.1, on the reverse strand, counting down.
ATAATTAAAATAATTGTACTAAAATAATAAAATTTCTTTATTATTATAAAATAAAGTGACTTAAGTCTTGATTTACAACAATATGTGATAATTTTGATTGTACATAAGCACGATTTATTTCGATATCTTTTATTTCTAAATCAGGTGCTTCAAAAGCTAAATCTTCTAACAATTTTTCCAAAATCGTATGAAGACGTCTCGCTCCAATATTTTCTGTCTGCTCATTTACATCACATGCAATCTGCGCCAATTCATCAATAGCATCTTCAGTAAATTCAATTTTTACGCCCTCAGTTGCCAATAACGAACGATATTGCTTTAACAATGCATTTGCAGGTTCAGTAAGAATTTGTTTAAAGTTCTCTTTTGACAAGTTCGTTAACTCTACACGAATTGGAAAACGCCCTTGTAATTCGGGGATTAAATCCGAAGGTTTAGATACATGAAACGCACCCGCAGCAATAAAAAGTATATGATCGGTTTTTATTGGTCCATATTTTGTAACCACCGTAGATCCTTCTACGATTGGAAGAATGTCTCTTTGAACTCCTTCACGAGAAACATCCGGGCCTGAAGAATTACTTCTTCCTGCAACTTTATCGATTTCATCTAAAAATATAATACCGCTATCTTCTGCTAATTTTGTCCCCGCAGAAATCACTTCATCCATATCAATAAGCTTCTGTGCTTCTTCTTGAGTAAAAATCTTTCTCGCATTCGCGACTGTGACCTTACGTTTTTTGGGTTTCTTTGGCAGTATATTGCTAATCATATCTTGAATGTTATTTCCCATTTCCTCAATACCAGATCCAGCAAACATCCCAACCATAGGACCACCATTATCTTCCACCGTAATTTCAATCAATTCTTCTTCCATTTCACCAGAGGCTAATCTTTTTCTAAACCAATCTTTTCCCGCTTGATATTGTGGTTTTTCCTCCGCTTCTGCCTCTGGCTGCTCAACCGTTTTTGCACTAAATAAAGCCTCTAATGGATTTCGCATTTCTTTCTTCTGTGTTGGAATAAAATAATCAACAATTCTTTCTTCCGCTAAAGATTTCGCACGATCATTTACTTCTAACATCCTTTCTTGCTTCACCATTCGAATTGCGGTTTCCGCCAAATCGCGAATCATTGATTCAACATCTCGTCCTACATACCCAACTTCTGTGAACTTAGTTGCTTCAACTTTTACAAAAGGAGCATGTACAAGCTTAGCAAGTCTTCTTGCGATTTCTGTTTTACCAACACCAGTTGATCCGATCATTAATATATTTTTAGGAATAATTTCATCTTTCAAATCTTCCGATAATTGTTTGCTACGCCAACGATTTCTAAGTGCAATAGCTACGGATTTCTTCGCCTGTGCTTGACCAATAATATATTTATCTAATTCTTGAACTATTTGTTTAGGTGTTTGCTCGTTCAAAATACTCCCTCCTATTCTAACTCTTCCACAGTAATATGGTGATTTGTAAACACACAAATATCAGCCGCTATTTCTAAAGCCTCACATGCTATTTCAGACGCTGTTAGCTCAGAATGTTTTACCATCCCCCGTGCGGCCGCAAGCGCATAAGCCCCACCTGAACCAATTGCTGTTACACCATCATCTGGTTCTATTACTTCACCATTTCCTGATAAGATAAACATTTTTTCACTATCTAATACGATAAGCAAAGCTTCTAATTTTCTGAGTACACGATCTGTACGCCAGTCTTTAGCAAGCTCCACAGCTGCGCGCATCAAATTCCCATTAAATTCTTCTAATTTAGTCTCAAATTTAGAAAACAAAGTAAAAGCATCTGCTACTGAACCAGCAAACCCAGCTAAAACTTTACCATGATACAATCTTCTTACTTTTTTTGCATTATGCTTCATTACTGTATTGCCGCCAAATGTTACTTGACCATCTCCAGCAATTGCAGTTTTTCCTTTATGTTTAACCGCTACAATCGTTGTTGCATGAAACATATTTTCGCCCCCAGTACGATTTATTCTAAACTATCTTTAAATTTCTGCAAACTTGCTAATGCCCTCATTGCAATTGTACGATTTTTTTCCTTTTTATCACGAATTCTTTCACCCAGCGGTGGTAACAATCCAAAATTCACATTCATCGGTTGAAATTTTTTACTTTCTGCCTGTGTAATATAATGGCATAATGCGCCATGTGCTGTATCCTCTGGGAAAACAACTGGTTCCTTTTCTTCCATCAAACGCGCCGCATTAATTCCTGCTATCAAACCACCTGATGCTGACTCAATATATCCTTCGACCCCTGTCATCTGTCCAGCAAAGAAAATTTTTGCGTTAGATTTTAATTGTAAGGTAGGACTTAACACCATTGGAGAATTAATAAACGTATTACGATGCATTACACCATACCGCACAAACTCCGCTGTATCCAAACCCGGAATCAACCCAAATACTCTTTTTTGCTCTGGCCATTTTAAATGAGTTTGAAATCCAACGATATTATATAAACTTGCTGCATAATTATCCTGCCTTAGCTGCACTACGGCATAAGGTTTTTCGCCTGTTACTGGATGCTCTAACCCAACTGGTTTCAATGGGCCATAACGAAGCGTATCTATGCCGCGACTTGCCATCTCTTCAACAGGCATACATCCTTCAAAAAAAATCGCTTTTTCAAAATCTTTCGTCGCTGTTCTTTCAGCATTGACAAGCTCATTCCAAAAAAGTTCATATTCTTCTTTATTCATTGGACAATTGATATAGTCCGCATCACCTTTTCCATATCTAGAGGCTTTATAAGCTCTATCCATATTCAAAGATTCATAAACAACAATCGGTGCAGCTGCATCATAAAAATACAAGTATTCTTGCCCTGTTAATTTAGCAATTTCTTTTGACAGCAAATCGGAAGTAAGCGGACCACTAGCAATAATCATTGGAGAATCCGTTTCAATTATATGTTTTACTTCCTCATTTATTATATTGATACGCGGATGGTTTATGATCTTTTCTGTAATATATTTACTAAAACCTTCACGATCAACAGCCAAAGCACCACCAGCAGGCACTCTGTTGGCATCAGCAGCTTCCATGATTAAAGAATCCATTTGACGCATTTCTTCTTTTAGCAAACCCACTGCATTTTCGAGACCTGCCCCACGTAAAGAATTGCTACAAACCAATTCAGCAAAATTCTCCGTATGATGTGCTGGAGTAGAAACCTTAGGTCTCATTTCATATAAATCTACATCTATTCCTCTTTGTGCAATCTGCCAAGCAGCCTCACTGCCAGCTAGACCCGCACCAATTATAATTACCTTCGCCACTACTTTTCCTCCGCTTTCTTACGCGATGTCTTTTTCGTTGACTTTTTCTGCGTCGTCTTTGTTTTTCCTGATTTTTTTGAATTATCTAAGGCTACATCTGCATTTTCTTTTTTCTCAGCTTGTTCTTGCGTTTTCTTTTTATTTTTTTCTAGCTCTTTATTAATCGGATGATCTATTCTTGATGTACACTCTTCATTACTACAATAAGTAATAAATCGACCATTTTTATAATTGTGCTTTAACATAAAAGCACCACAAACTTCACAGTTTTCTTTTAACGGCATATCCCAGCTAACAAAGTCGCATTCCGGATAGTTTTTACACCCATAAAAATGCTTTCCGCGTTTACTACGCCGTTCAACAATTGCCCCTCCACATTTTGTACAAATAACCCCTGTATCTTTTAATAAAGGTTTTGTATTTCTACACTCAGGAAAACCAGGACATGCTAAAAATTTTCCATACCGTCCTTGCTTTACAACCATCATTCTGCCACAATGCTCACATGGAATGTCTGAAATTTCCTCTGGAAGTTCGACATGCCCAATTGCTTCTTCAGCATGCTCAAGCGTTTTCGCAAATGGCTCATAAAATTCTTCTAACAATTGATTTTTATCAATTTTTCCTTCTGCAATCTCATCTAACTGATTTTCTAACCCTGCAGTAAATTCCGCATCAACAATTGTTTCAAAATACTCTTTCAGCATATCTACAACGACAAAACCAAGTTCTGTCGGTTCAAACTTCTTATCTACGCGGACAACATAGCCTCTTCCTAAAATTGTTTCAATAATGGGTGAATAAGTACTAGGTCTACCAATTCCTTTTTCCTCAAGCGTTTTTACTAAAGATGCCTCATTATAGCGCGGAGGTGGCTCAGTAAAGTGCTGTTTAGGTAAAACCTTTTGCAATTTTATTACTTGATCTATCGCTAACTCTGGCAAAGTAACATCTTTATCTTGCTCTTTTGATTCTATATATACCGCTCTAAAACCCGGAAATTTTAGCTGTGATCCTGTTGCTTTTAGACCATATTTTCCTGCTGAAATTTGAATTGTTAATGTATCGTAAATCGCTGGTGCCATTTGACTGGCAACAAAACGCTCCCAAATTAAGCGATACAATTTGTATTGATCTTTTGATAGGTATTTTTCAATGCTATCCGGCGTATAGATTATACTTGTCGGACGAATTGCTTCATGCGCATCCTGTGATTTCTTTGTAGAATATACAGGGGGTTTTTCTGGCAAGTATTCTGCACTAAATTCTGCATTCACATAATCTCGTACCTCTTGCTGTGCAAGATCAGATACGCGTGTAGAATCCGTACGCATATAAGTAATCAAACCCACTGGCCCTTTGCGCCCCAGCTCTAACCCTTCATAAAGTTGTTGCGCTAACATCATCGTTTTTCTTGATGTAAAACCAAGTTTTCGTGATGCATCTTGCTGTAAACTACTCGTAATAAATGGTGGCAATGCTTTTCGTTGTCTTTGGCGCTTCTTTACTTCCTTTACAACGAATGTTTGCTTTTCTAAAGCATCGCAAATCTCAGTTGCTACCTTTTCATTATTTACCGCCAACTTTTCTCCGTCAATGGTAATTAATTCCGCATCAAACATCGGGCTTTTTACTTTTTCACGTAGTTTCGTATCAATTGTCCAATACTCTTCAGAAATAAAACTTTGGATTTCTTTTTCTCGATCGCAAATCAATTTTACCGTTACAGACTGAACCCTACCAGCGCTCAATCCTTTACGAACTTTTCTCCACAACAAAGGACTCAATTTATATCCGACAATTCTATCTAACATTCTCCGTGCCTGTTGTGCATCGACTCGATCTATATTAATCGGTCGTGGTGACTTTACAGCATTTTGAATCGCAGGTTTTGTTATCTCATTAAATACAATACGGCACTTTTCATCTTCGTCAACATTTAAAATATGCGCTAAATGCCATGCAATAGCTTCCCCTTCACGGTCTGGGTCAGATGCAAGAAATACTTTATCAGCGCTTTTCGCTGCACTTTTCAGCGATTTGATTAGATCTCCTTTACCTCGAATATTAATATACTTAGGGCTAAAATTATTTTCAACATCTATCCCAAATTGACTTTTTGGCAAGTCACGTAAATGCCCCATTGAAGCTTTAACAACATAATTTTTCCCTAAATATTTTTCAATTGTCTTTGCTTTTGCCGGAGATTCTACAACCACTAATACTTTACTCACAAAACGCCCTCCTCAACGGTCCGAACATAACAATGCGGCGCACATTCTTTTACTAAGCCGCGCAACTCTAATTGCAATATCACGAAAGCAATATGCGAAGCACTACTTCGTGTTCTTAAAATAATGTCTTCTATCGTTAAAGGCCTATCCTCGCTTAGCGTTTGATAAACCAATTTTTCTTCTTCGGACAATTGCAATACATCTTCTTTTTTTAATCTATATTGTATCGTATACTCATTTAAAATATCTTTCGCATCTTCAATTAATTTTGCACCCTGTTTAATTAAAGTATGGCAACCACCACTTAAAGGTGAAAAAACACTTCCTGGAACAGCAAAAACATCACGCCCTTCGCTTAAAGCGAATTCCGCTGTAATCAAAGACCCGCTTTTTACAGCTGCTTCAACCACTACAACCCCATTAGATAGTCCACTAATAATTCGGTTACGAGCCGGAAAATTTTTTGCCAGTGGTGCTGTCCCTGGTGCAAATTCTGATACAATTGCACCACCTTTATCTACAATCTCACAAAATAGACTGCGATTTTCTGCTGGATAAACAATATCTACTCCACATCCTAATACCGCAATCGTTTTTCCTTTAGCATCTAAAGCACCTCGATGTGATGCTGTATCAATCCCTCGTGCCGCCCCACTAATTATAGTAACGCCTGCTTTTGCTAAATCTTTCGCTAAACTTTCAGCAACATTTTTCCCATAAGGTGACGCTTTTCGTGCACCAACAATCGCAATATTGTTCTCATTACAAGTAAAATTGCCTCGATAATATAAGAGCATAGGTGGATGAAAAATTTCTTTTAGCCGACTTGGATAGGATTCTTCAAAATAACTACATAATTTAATCTCTTGTTTTTCCCATTTTTCCGCTAAACCTTCGACAACGTCCAGTTTTTTCCTCTGAGAAAATAAACATTCACAGTCTGATTGAGTAAGACATTTGCTTGCTACAATATCACTATTGTCCGCCTGCCAAACACTTTTCGCACTGCCAAAGTACTCAATTAAACTCCGTAATTTAGCGTTACCAATTCCCGGAGTCATTTGTAATGCTGCTAAAAAAATCTTTTCCAATATCTACACCACCCATATAGAATCTAAAAAGTACGAAGTATAGAATATGGGTAATTATAGCACATAGGAATATTATAATACAACGAAACCAATAAAAAACTATGAAAAATTCTGAGAAATACACTCTATGATATGTTTTGCTGCATTCGGCTTTGCTATAGCCTGGGAATTTTCCCGCAGTTCTTTTAATCTCGCAGCATTATTTGCCAACAAAAATTTAATAAAACGACTTATTTTATTAATATCTTTTATAATATATCCAACCTCTGCAGTTTCAATAAATTTCGCATTATAATTTTCTTGCCCTGGGAAAGGGCGATAGATTAACATTGGAAGGCCTTTACATAAAGCTTCTGCAATTGTAACTCCCCCAGCTTTTGTAATCATTAAATCAGAAATAGACATAAACTGGTGAATAGATTGAACAAACTTAAATGTTTTAATATCATGGCGACTTGATTTGACGCATTGCAGCTTATTATACAAGATATTATTATTGCCCGCAACAGCAATCACTTGTAACGGAATATCAATCATTTCAAATTCCCTCAAAATTTTTTCCATTGGCAAAAGTCCAGCACCGCCACCCATAATCAAAATTGTCGGTTTATCCTCCACAAAATTTAAATCCTTGTAAATCTTCTTTTTCTCTACCTGTTCAAGAAAAGATTGCCTAACTGGAATTCCTGTAGTATATACTTTTTCCATCGAAAAATTATCAAATACTTTATTTGAAACTAATCCTTCATGTGCAATAAAAAACAAATCAGTATTTTGATTAAAACATAACCGATGTACAGCAAAATCCGTAATCACCGTGGCGCTCATTAACTCTATATACTTCTCTTCTTTTAAATAACTGACAAATCCTGCTGGTATCGCATGTGTAGCAATAATGCAGTCCGGCGAATAATCACGAATATAATGTAGTAATTTTTTTGAAAATACTTGATTCAACAATTTTTTCCCATACAATGCCCACTTATTATCATTCCCCCAAGCATATGCTTGATCATACACTTGAGGGAATGATTTTAAACTATATAAATATAAACCCAAAAGAAAATTTTTACAAATCTCAGGAATAAAAGTAAGTACATCATATTCAACAATACAAATATCATCTAAATCATTTAAGCTTTCATGAATTGCTTGTGCCGCTTTTACATGACCAGCCCCAATAGAAGCACTCAAAATCATGATTCGTTTCATATTGCGTACGCTCTCCTTAATCTACTTTTAAGAATATTCTATCCAAAATAGAGCGTAACATTACTACTATCTGGGCACTGCATTAGCAAATTTTTCACAGTCATTCCATCTGAAACTATAAAATCTCCTGCAATCTCTGCCATGGGTACTAAAACAAATTTTCGCAAAGCAAAAAAGGGATGGGGTAGTGTCAACCGTTCTGTATGCATTGCTTCATTATTATATGAAAGCAAATCAATATCAATAACTCTTGGCCCCCAACGCAATTCTCTCGTCCTCCCCATTCGACTTTCAATTGTTAAGCAAACATCTAATAATTCTTCCGGAAAAAGCTTCGTTTCAACTACTATCACTGCATTTAAAAAATCATCCTGCTCTTTTACTCCATATGGTTCAGTTTCATAAATTGATGAAATTTGCCTTACTATAATATCATTATGATGATTTAATAATTCAATTGCTCGCATAAGATTTTGCTTACGATTTCCTATATTCGATCCAAGACCTAAAAAAATCATTCTGCTTTGCGGTCCCGAATTGATTCTACTTGAACAAAATTTATCGGTCCTGCAATAGGTACCCCATATTTACGGACTCTGACAACTGCCTTTGCTACAACTGGACAGGCTTCTAAAATTTTATCTGCCATATGCATAGTTAACGCTTCCAATAATTGAAAACGCTTATTTTCTGCAATATCTTTCACCAATTGATATACATGAATGTAATCAACACCTTTTGTTAAATCATCCGTCTGAGCAGCTGTAATATCATTACAGTACATTTCTATATCATAGTAAAATTTTTGTCCTTGCTCCCGCTCATATTCATATACCCCGTGGAATCCATAAAACATTACATTGTCAATTAAAATCTTATTCATCTCTGCCACTCCTCATCATTGCATCTAACATTTTTAAAGTTCGTTTTACTTCCTTTACATCATGCACTCGATGAATTTGCACCCCTTTTTGTCTTCCTAATGCAGCTGTAGCAATGGTCCCTTCTACACGTTCCTCTACTGGCAAATCCAAAACTTCACCAATAAACCGTTTACGCGAGGTTGCAAGAAGGACTGGGCAATCCATCAGCTGTAGATCTTCTAAGTGATTCATCACATACATATTCTGTTGAAAATTTTTTGCAAACCCAATTCCCGGATCAATAATAATATTTTCTTTCTTTAAGCCATTTTCTAATCCAATTGCGATGCTTCTTTCAAAAAAACTTCGCATATGATACATAATACCATCTGGATATTGCATATCAACATGATTATGCATAACAACAACTGGCACATTATACTTTGCAGCAACTTGCGCCATCTTTTCATCTTGTTGCAATCCCCAAATATCATTAATCATGTGCGCTCCACATTTTAAAGCAGCTTCAGCAACATTCGCCTTATATGTATCAACTGAAATTGGAACTTTACAATAGGGATTTATATATTCTAATATTGGCAATAATCTTTCTAATTCCTCTTTTTCCGTAACTTTTTCCGCGCCTCCATATGGTCGTGTAGATTCCGCCCCAATATCAATAATATCAGCTCCCGCCTCTTGCAAAGCTATTACTCTTTCCTTTGCACTTTCTTTTCGATTAAATCTTCCACCATCAGAAAAAGAATCCGGCGTTACATTCAAAATCCCCATAACTAAACTATTTGTATCATTAATTTCTAAAGCGCGATCTGACCATTGATAATTCCGATAAGGTAAAGCTTTGCTTTTCATTAAAATATTCTCAATTTGCTGCGCAAGTTTTGCTAATCCCCAAGGTTGAACTTTTAGCTGTGCTAAAGCAACTTTATATTGTTTTAATGTTGCAAAAATGATTACATCTGTATATTCTGCACTAAGATCAACCGTTTTACGTGAGACAGCAACATCTCCTCCTTTTCCTAAAAAAGTTTGCTTCAATATATTTGCTGCTTTTGTTCTAATTTTTTTTATTTTTATTACTTTAAATACGCTCTTTGGACACAATATATGTAATCCCATTTCATCGCAGTTAATTTTTTTTAATTCTTCCCATGATTGTGCTTCATTCTTAAAATCAAGAATCGTAATATCTGTTTCCATTTCAGTCCTCCTATTGATTACAAATGCGATTTTATTGTATCATAATTAAAACTACTTAAATAGAAGTTTTCTTTCTTTTAAACTAAATATTCTCTTAGCAAAGTATATTATTAAAAATCTAACCAGGAGGAACTCATAATGAAAACTAGACATAATCCAAATACATTCATATTTCCTGTAGAACAAATAAAATCTGGGTATTACAGTGATGTGTACTTTCTACGTACACAAGAAATTTTAAATGCTGCTCAATATCATCCACGTATAATGATGCAAATTTTTCAACGCGACCATGCAATTCTCTGTGGAATTGATGAAGCAATTGCATTAATTAAGCAATGTGCATACCATCCTGACACAATTAAAATTCATGCGTTACACGACGGTGATGAAATTGCACCTTGGGAAACAATCATGACAATTGAAGGCGATTTAGCTGATTTCTCTCATCTAGAAACTCTTTATTTGGGAATTCTTGCACGCCAAACAAAAATTGCAACAAATGCACGAAAAGTTGTTAAAGCTGCAAATGGTAAACCTGTACTTTTCTTCCCATCACGCTTTGATCATTACACAGTACAAGAATCTGACGGATATGCAGCCAAAATTGGGGGTATGCAGGGAATTTCTACACCAGCAAATGCAAAAACATGGGCGATTGAAGCTGCCGGGACAATCCCACACGCTTTAATCGCTGCATATCAAGGCGATACAGTAGCTGCGACGAAAGCATTTGATCATTACATCGATCCTTCAATCCGTCGTGTTGCTCTCGTCGATTTTAACAATGACTGCGTTGGTACAAGTCTAGCCGTAGCAAAAACACTAGGCGACCGATTATATGCAGTAAGACTTGATACATCAGATAAGATGGTAGATAAGTCAATTCATGAACAAATGGGAAGTTTCCCTCCTACTGGCGTAAATCCACAATTGGTTCACAATGTCCGCAATGCTTTGGATAACGAAGGATTTGACCATGTAAAAATTATGGTCTCTGGTGGATTTAACGAAGCGCGCATAAAACAATTTGAAAAAGAAAATGTTCCCGTAGATGTATATGCGGTAGGAAGCAGTATTTTTAAAACGAATGTTGATTTTACGGCTGACGTTGTTATGGTCGATGGAAAGCCTTGCTCAAAAGTAGGTAGGAACTACAATCCAAATCCACGTTTAGAAATTGTTAAGTAAATTGCAAAAGGGTGCATGAACATAAAAGTTCATGCACCCTTTTGCTTTAATTTTCTTCTACCATTTTCATAAATGCAGCTTCGTCAATAATCGCGATTCCTAAATTCGCCGCCTTGTCGAGCTTGCTTCCCGCTTCTGTTCCGGCAAGAACGTAATTCGTTTTTTTACTTACCGAACCAGAGACCTTGCCTCCCCTATTTTCAATCATCTCAGCTGCTTCTTTTCTCGTTAAAGTCGGCAACGTTCCTGTTAAAACAAAAGTTACCCCAGCAAAATTCTGCGCCACTCTATGTTCAACTTTTTCAGCGGTCATTATTACGCCTCTACTTTTGAGTTTTTCAATTAATTCAATGTGTTTGAGTTGATTGAAGTAAGTTACTACGCTTTGCGCAATTTTCTCACCGATATCTTCAAGCAAAATAAGTTCGTCTACTGTTGCCCTTTGCAATGAAACAACATCGCCAAATTTTCTGGCTAAAGTTGCTGCTGCTTTTACACCGACAAACCGAATTCCAAGTCCAAATAAAACACGAGATAAACCCGCTTTTTTACTTATCTCAATTGACTGAAGTAATTTCGCCGCTGATTTTTCGCCCATTCGCTCTAAATTGACCAATTGTTCTCGCGTCAATTGATATAAGTCCGCAACATCTTCAATTAAATGAGATTCTAATAAATTGCTGACAACCGCAGGCCCTAGCCCTTCAATATTCATTGCATCTCTCGATACAAAATGAATAATTTTTCCCCGGATTAATGCTGGACAATTTTCGTTTGTACACCGATAAGCGGCTTCATCTTCCACACGTTTTGCTTCGCTTCCACAAACCGGGCATAAATGCGGCATAACGAAAGGGACTTCTTTACCTGTACGCTTTTCAGTTAAAACGGTAAGAACCTCTGGAATAATTTCTCCCGCTTTATGAATTAACACCGTATCACCAATACGAATATCTTTTTCTTTGATATAGTCCTCATTATGCAAAGTAGCTCGACTAACTGTAGAGCCTGATAGTAATACTGGCGTTAAATCTGCCGTAGGCGTTAACACCCCTGTACGTCCAATACTAATAATGATATCTTCAACAACAGTTACTGCCTGTTCTGGTGGAAATTTATATGCAATTGCCCAACGTGGATCTTTTGCTGTTGCTCCAAGCAGCTCCTGTGCAGCTAAATCATTAACCTTCATTACCATTCCATCAATCGCAAATGGTAAATCGTTGCGTTTATCAGACCAGCTTTGGCAATATTGTGCAGCTTCATCAATATCACTGGTCACTTTATACATCCGATTAATTTTAAAGCCCCAAGCTTCAAGACATTTTAGCATCATCTCATGAGTAGAAATTTCAATGCCTTCATGCGCTCCTATTCCGTATAAAATCGAATCTAATGACCTTTTAGCCGCTTCTTTAGGATCAAGCTGTCTTAATGAACCAGCTGCTGCATTCCGCGGATTTGCAAATAAAGGTTCGTCATTTTCTTCCCGCTGCTCATTTAACCGAATAAACGATTCTTTGGGCATATATACTTCACCGCGCACCTCTAAAAATTGCGGAATTTCTACCTTATCTTGATGAAGTTCCAGTGGTATTGAACGAATCGTTTTAATATTTGCAGTTACATCTTCACCAGTAACTCCATCTCCCCGCGTAGCCGCACGTACCAACTTGCCATTTTCATAAACAAGATTAATTGCCAATCCATCAATCTTATGCTCAATGACGTATTCAATTGCTTGTGTAGTATCTAATCCATTTTGCACCCGTTTATGAAAGTTCAATAATTCCATTTCTGAAAAAACGTTTCCTAAACTACGCATTGGCGTAAAGTGCGTGATTTTTTGAAACCCTTCAGCCGGCTGCATACCAACACGTTGCGTTGGTGAATTTTCAGTAACTAAATCCGGATACTTTTCCTCTAATTCCTTAAGTTGTTTAAACATCATATCATACGTATAATCATCAATTTCAGGAGCATCTAATACATGATATCGGTGCATATGATAATTAATTTTTTCTCTCAAACTGGTAATTTCTTTTTTTGCCTGCTCGCGGTTCATTTTGCCACCTCTACTGCTTTACTTATACTTTCGTAATCGGTGCATATTTCTGCATTAAAGCTTTAATTCCCTGCTCTGGAAATGCGATTTGGAGCTCAACTTCTTCCCCTGATCCTTTTACTGCAACCACAGTGCCAATTCCCCATTTTCCATGTTTTGCTTTATCGCCAGCACGCCATGCTACATTCGTATCAGGCTTAATCACATCTGCCCTTTGCACTGGTGTCGTCGCTGTTTGCATCTGGTTCGTTGGACGGAAGCTGCTGCTAAACCCAATTTGATTATTGCTCGCATTGGTAAAGCCATAATTATTTGCCCGTACAACCAGCCTATCTAAATATTCATCCGGAATTTCATTTAAAAATCTAGATTGTGGATACGATAATGTCTTTCCATAGATTGTCCGCATTTTGGCATTTGTTAAATACAATTTACGTCTGGCTCTCGTAATCCCCACATAACAAATTCGCCGCTCTTCTTCAATTTCACTTTCATTCATTAACGTTCTCGCATGTGGAAATAACCCTTCTTCCATCCCCGCAATAAATGCAATTGGGAATTCCAGACCTTTTGCGGAGTGAAGCGTCATTAACGTCACGCGATCATCTTCTAAATCGGCATTATCAATATCTGATACCAGCGCAACTTGGCTTAAGAAATTTTCCAAATTGTCCACTTCACCGCTTTTAGCAAAATCTTTTGCCACACTTAACAGCTCTTTCAAGTTTTCAATTCTCGTTTGATTCTCCACTTTATCTTCCGCTTCAAGCTCGGCAAGATAGCCGGATTCTTTCATCACATGATCAATTAAATTCATCACCGACATATTATTTTGATACGCCATCATTTTAAAAACAAATTCTGCAAACAGTTCTAACGGTCGTTTTACACGTGCCGTAATTCCTGGTACCATATCTGGATTTGATACAACATCAAACAACGATAATTGATTTGCATTGGCATATTCATTCAATTTGCCAATCGTCGCATCCCCAAGCCCACGTTTTGGCACATTGATGATTCGCATCAAACTTACGGTATCATTGGGATTAAAAATCACTCTTAAATAAGCAAGAATATCTTTGATTTCCTTGCGATCATAGAATTTTAACCCACCAACCATCGTATAAGGAATCCCCGCGCGCATAAAGCCTTCTTCTAAAACACGCGACTGTGAATTCGTACGATATAATACGGCAATATCTCCATAAGATGTATTAAAAATCGTTTTTTGTTTTACTATTGTATTGGCGATAAATTGCACTTCATCACGTTCATCATTTGCTAAATAACATGTAATCTTTTCACCGGTTTGATTTTCCGTCCAAAGTTCTTTAGGCTTACGGTCGATATTGTTTTCAATGACCGCATTTGCAGCTGCCAAAATGTTTTTCGTCGAACGATAATTTTGCTCTAATTTTATGGTCAAAGCATCAGGATAATCATTTTCAAAATCCATAATATTACGAATGTCAGCACCACGCCAGCCATATATACTCTGATCAGCATCACCAACAACACATAAATTACGATATTTTGCCGCTAATAATTTAGCTAGTAAATATTGTGCCGCATTTGTATCCTGATACTCGTCAATTAAAATATATTTAAACCGAACTTGATAATTCTGCAAAATTTCTTCATGTTCTTGCAGTAAAGTTACCGTTACCATTAATAAATCATCAAAGTCCAATGCATTATTGGCCTTTAATTTTTTCTGATATAACGCATATACTTCCGCGACCTTTTTCGTAAAGAAGGTATCTGCCGAGCGCTCAAATTCACGCGCACCCGTTAAAGCATTCTTGGCGTTAGAAATGACGCCTTGGACGCTATTCGGTGCATATTGTTTGTCATCTAAATTTAGCTCTTTTAAACAATTCTTTATTAAAGTTAAGGAATCGCTGGAATCATAAATTGTAAAATTCTTTTTATAGCCATCTAAAACTTCAATTTCACGTCTTAAAAATTTTGCACAAAAGGAATGAAATGTGTTAAGCCAAACATCTTTCGCTTTATTTCCGATCATTCTATCTACACGTTCACGCATTTCAGCTGCTGCTTTATTGGTAAACGTAATTGCTAAAATATTATAAGGGGCAATCCCTTGTTCTAATAAATTTGCAATTCGGCAAGTTAGCACCTTCGTCTTGCCAGAACCAGCTCCAGCCATGATAAGTAACGGCCCTTTCGTTTGTTTTACCGCCTCGGTCTGCGCTGGGTTTAATCCTTCAAATATATCCATCTTTTCCTCCATCTTTACTTTCGCCAAATCATGAATCTCCGCTATATTCTTATGCATAAAGAATATAGTAACCTCTGAAAACTGATGATTCAGTCTCCAGAGGTTAATTTACGTCTCTATATTTGCGTAACTTATTTTACATATCTTTTTTAGATGCTTCAACCATCGGTGGAATAATTTGTTTTTTACGAGACATTACGCCCGGTAAATAAATCAAATTACCACTTGCATCTTGATGGAATGCTTCACCTATAATCGTTTTTGGATTACCCGTAAACAGTAGATGTGTTCCTTCTTCAATAATATCAGTTACCATGAGCAAACTCATATTATACCCTTCAGCTTCACAAATACTGTTCATACAAGCAATCAATTCATCTTTTAATGCCAATACTTCTTCTGTATCCATAACCGAAATTTGGCTGACTATCATACGATAATCACCAATTTGGAATTCCTTCAAATCATTTTTTGCGATTTCCATCGGTGTCATATCTCCAATACCTGAGCCAGCTTTTAATAATGCCATACCGTGCTCATTAAGATCAACCCCCGCAATTTTCGCTAACTTTTCAGCAGTTTCTTTATCATAAGGTGTGCATGTTGGAGATTTAAATAACACTGTATCGGAAATAATCGCCGATAACAATAAGCCAGCAATATCCGCCGGAATTTCTATATCACGATGCCAATGCATATTAGCTACAATTGTAGCAGTACAACCAACCGGTTCTTGACGCGTAAAAATAGGATCACTTGTTTGAATCCCACCTAAACGATGATGATCAATAATTTCAAGAATTTTAGCTTCTTCAATTCCTTCAACAGCCTGACTCCGTTCGTTGTGATCAACTAAAATTACTTTTTCGCGTTCTGGAATGGATAACCGATCACGACTTACAATACCAATTAATTTTTCATTTTCTACTACTGGATAATTTCTAAATTGTGTCGCTTGCATCGTTCCTTTGATATCACTAAGCATATCTGTTGGTTTAAATGTCGTTACATTTTTTTGCATAATCATACTTACAGGAATACATTGATTTACCAGTCTAGCACAAGTATATGTATCATATGGAGAAGATACAACTAATAAATTTTTCTCTTCTGCAAGCTCAAGTACATTGGCTGGAATTTCACCATCACCAGTAACAATTAAACAAGAAATATCCTGCTGAGCAACAATATACATCGCTTCTTTTCGATCGCCAATCAATACTACATCGCCTGATTTAATAAATTTATGAACAGTCTCACGGCTTCCAGCTCCAATACGTACATTGCCTTTTACCGTTTGACTCATATCGCCTTGATTAATTATTTCCCCATCAACAACCTCAACGATTGCTTTTAATGATACATTAGCTTCTGCTAAGTTTTGCATGCTCAACTCATTAAAATAACGTTTCGCTAAGTCACTCACTGTAACTATCCCGCATAAATGATTATGAGAATCAACAACTGGTACTGATTTCATATCATGTTTACGCAGAACCTCACCTAGTCTTCGTAAATTATCCGTTTCTTTAACTACAATATTACAAGCCAAAGTAACATCTTTTACCCTTGGATATAAATCAGTAATTAATTTCGGCGTTTCCATTTTAAATGCTTCTAATACATATTTCGTTTCTGCATTAATTTTTCCCGCTCTTGCTGGTAAAACATTCTCACCTAATTTTTGTTTCAAATGTGCATAACCAATTGCCGAACAAATTGAATCGGTATCTGGATTACGATGTCCAATCGTATAAGTTGGTTTTGTTGATTTCATAAGATTAACCCCCATTATCTTTATCTATAATAAATTGAATTCATTATACAAAAAACCTGCTTACCTGCCCGCATAGTTTTCATTATATATTATTATACGACATTTTACCTATTCTAGAAAAGTACCCTCCTATTTTTTCTTTTTAAACGAGATATTATAGTATTCCCTAATATTCTCATATTTCTACTTTTGTATTTAGCGAAAATAAAAATATTTATAATCATTCTTTTATTTTTATTGATTTACGCTATAATAAAGAGAATATAAAAGGTTTAATTGAGGTGTAAAATGAATATTCAACTCCCCCAAATGTATTTTAGTAGAATTTTACGTGCGATTGTAGAATTCGATTTAATTGAAGAAAACGATAAAATATTAATCGGTTTATCAGGTGGTAAAGACAGCGTGTTTATGACCTATGCATTGGCTGTACTCCGTGAACGATTAAACAAAAATTTTTCTTTAGCTGCCATCACGATTGATCCTATGTTTACTGATAAATTTGAAACTAGCCGTCTCGAAAAATTTTGCACAGATTTAAAAATTCCATTTTTTACGCAGCAAGTAGATATCGCCGGTATTATTAAAGAACAAAATGGCAAAGATCCTTGTTTTACCTGTGCTTTCTTTCGCCGTGGAGCAGTAAATCGTTATGCTAAAGAAAAAGGCTATAATAAAGTAGCCTACGCACATCACAATGATGATGCCGTAGAAACTTTTTTCATGAGTTTACTTTGCTCAGGGCAATTAAAAACTTTTTTACCCAAAACTTATTTAGATCGCAAAGATTTGACGGTTATTCGCCCTCTTGTCTATTTTCGTGAATCAGAATTAAAAGATAGCGTTCACATTCACGGATTTACGCCAATAGAAAGTCCATGTCCGCTAAATGGAAAAACAAAGCGTCAAGAAATTAAAGAACTCATTGCTACTCTTGGCAAAAATAACCCAATGCTTTATTCTCATCTTGCGGCTGGCATGCGTGAAAGTGCAATCGTCGAGTTATGGCCTCCACAAAAAAATCGTTATGAAATGAAAGATATCTATAACAAATTTATCTATGGAGAAAACAAAAACTGAGCTGAATTTCAGCTCAGTTTTTTTCTTACTGTAAAAGTTCAGTTACAAATACAAATTCAACACCTTTTGCTTCAAGCTCTGGAATGATTTCTTTTATTGCTTTTGCTGTATTCATTCTCGCATGCCCAATTGCAATCGCATCACCATTGCGCAAAGCCATATCGCCAGCAGTTCTTAATTGCATTTTAATCGCATTAACATCACTATCATTATCAATAAATAGTTCATTTTGAGCCGTTGGTACACCAAGTTTACGTGCGGTACTATATGCAACAGAACTACCACTCGTATGACTGTCAATAAAAAATAATCCTTTTCCCTCCATCTCATTCATTACGGTTTGCATAACCCTGTTATCTGCTGTCGCCTTAGATCCTTGATGATTATTTACTCCGGATATATTAGGGACAGCCTCTGTTAACTGGTTAATCACCGCTCTAATTTCACTCTCACTCATGTCAGTATGAATCGTTATCGCTTCTTCTTTTGCCGCACTACTCATAGCTTCCATTGGTAAATGTAAAATAAGTATCCTGCCATCCTGCTTTCCATATTTCATTGCATCCATACTATATGGATGATTTGGTAAAATTGCAAAAGTAAGCGGTCGATGAATTCTACGATAAGCTTGAATTGGTTCCTTTGTATAACCAAAATCATCAATAATTAAAGCAAGTTTCCCCGCTCCTGGCGTAGTTTTTCTTTCCTTAACTTTCTCGACAGTTGCAATATTTTCATTTGACTTTTGTATGACAAAAATTTTAGTTGCAATAATCGTTACATCATCATTATCTTCTAATTTATCTTTTACGCCAATATCATAACGCATCACAGACTGACCATTATATTTGTCAGGTTCTATAGTTAAAATATCAGCCCCAATCTTTCCAAGGCGTTTTTTTAACAATTGCTCAAAATCATTGATTTTGCTTATCTCCAGCGAAATTGGAATCTCACTGCAGGTCCATTTAATTGATCCCTCAACCGATTTTCTTGATACCATTTTGCTTAAATTCTTTACATCAAGAATCGTAGCTCCATTTTCAGTTATCACATCATCAACAACTTGATTCACTTGCTTCGTTTTATCTGTAAAATCAGCAATTGCTGCTGAACCTGTTTTCTCAACAATATAATTAGGCACTGATTTTATATGGTCATCTTTTTTGTCATCGTTAACAAAGTAAAAATATCCGCAAGCCAGTGCAATCGCTAAACTTATCATAAAAAATGAACGAAAAATAGTCCTCGAATGGCTTTGTTTTACTTTTGACTTTGTATTAGTTTTCTTATTCTTCCCTGTTCCATTTGTTGCCATATAAAATCACCTACTTTTCCTGATATGAACCCGGCTGTTTCAGTGGGAGTTAAAGTCCTACTGAAATCAGACACATAATCCAGGGGCTTACGGTATCTTTACTTTCGTCTAGAAGGGAATATTATAGCCCCCGTTAGCCATCGGATAAAAATACTGGAATGTTCATTATTTTAAACATTCCAGTATTTTTTCTATTTTCCTGCTAAAGCTTCATCCACAGCTCGCTTAATTCTCGCTTCACTTATCTTTCTCATACAATAAACAAGGCTGTTTTTGCGATAATGTGCATTGATGCAGGCACAACACTTTCCATGATTTTCACAATTCACGTGTGGACACGTACAATTTTCCACATTACATTTTTCCAATATAATCTACCCTCTATTCTGTATTACATCAGATTCTTTAGCAGCACCATTTTTTATTTCCTTATCATAATCACGTTCATTAAAAATACGTTTTCTTGTTATATCAAAATTTTCATTAATAATGCTGCGTCCAGAATTATAATCAGGAGTTTTTATGTCCATAAGATCTAAAAACGTATGAATCATATCATCTGTCATATATGGATTGTCTGTTGAATTCATAATATGCTGCATCTTCTCTGGATAATTCTTTTTAAACTCTTCTGAACCCCATATCATCATCGGAATTTCTATCATGTGACGATTTGGATTTTCTTCAATATGTCCAGTGAAATTTTGCTCATCATATACAGCTTCGCCATGATCTGAAACATATAAAACAACGGTTTCTCTATCCCTAAATTTATTAATAATTTCATTGACGACAAAATCATTATAATAAACAGCATTATCATATTGGGCAATAATCGTTTTCTTTTCATCATTGACATCAAGATGAATATCATCTTTGGAAAATTTAGAAAAAGCATAAGGAAAGCGATTATAATAAAGTCCATGTGCTCCCATAAGATGAATCACAAAAAAATTCTTTTCCCCCGGTTCTAGCAATGCGCGATCTATTAATGGAAATAACTCCCCATCTACAATCCCATAATCTTCTCTGGATTCACGAATCCTTGTAAACTCATGCTTTGTACTATGTTGCGCAAAAATCTGAGCAACGTTGCCCCAAATTCCAGAACTCTCTTGATTTGATAGCCAAAAAGTCTTATAACCTGCCGCATTTGCAATATCAATCAAATTATTATATTTATACCACTCTTTATCCGATTCATAATTACAAAATGTAAATAATTTACTTAATACGGCAATTGTCGTTGAATGTGGACTAATAACATCAGTAAAAACTTGTAATTCTTGATTATCGCGCATTCTTTGAAAATTAGGCGTATTCGGCAAATAATAGCCATATACACCCATATGATTTCTATTCGTCGACTCTCCTAAAATTAAAACAACATTTTTAACTTTAGATTTATTTTCCCTTAACTCAATATTGGCGTTTAGCTTTCCTGATAAATCATCATACGCTTCTATATTTTTCAAAGCCACTTTTGCTGAAGCATATGCACGCTGAAAAGGAATAAACTGATGATCTATAAAAAATTCACCATAACAATAAAACATCCGTACCATATAAAAAAGACCTATAACAAAAACGCCCATTGCAAATTTGTTGAAATGAGGTTGACTACGCACACCATCAATCAGCCTGCGCTTTCTCACAAAATAAAAAAATACTAATGATAATACGACATAGGCAACTTCTTTTACACCAACATACATATCCAAAAATTCTAAAGCTTCACGAAAATTTGTCTCAAATAATGAATTAATAATTCCTGTACCAATTAAAGACTGATAATTATACATCGTAAAAAATTCAACACCAAAAATAATAGATGAAATAAATAAAACAAATCCCTTTACCGTTTCTTTTAGCCAGGTCTTTTTGCAAAGCAAATTAATCATCCCCGCTACAATAAAGACAGCAAAGAACAAACTAAATCCATAACAAAATAAAAGATCTATTTTATCTTCATTAATCAGTGACCAGGCCATTGTCGTAAAGTTGAGCAAAAATAAAGTAATAATAAATCCTAGACAATCCCGAAAAATACATTGCACTTTTTCACCAAAACTTAAAAGTTTCATCTTTAAAACTTTTTTATTCAACACATTCACCCACCACTATATTTTACAAAATAATTCAATCATT